>NZ_JBFULU010000025.1:0-109473 GCF_054049735.1 Bradyrhizobium sp. P5_C12 | reverse complement strand
CCAACAAACTGTGCTCTGGCTGATGGCTCTCGCTGATTCGTCCTGCATGCACCTCGCCGAGACTATGGAAGCCACTTTGCGAGAACCCCTTTCGAAACCCGAAACGCCAGACGGAGCCAGGACGTCCGATGCTCGCTGGCAGACTATTGAAGGTAAATTTTGGCGCAGCGGTCCTCTGAGGGCCCGGATTCTGGGACTTTCGCGTGGGCTAAAGGGTAGAAGCGGCGGACTCCAAGGGCTGGCCGCCTCATTAGACCGCGACGTACGTCTTAGCGATCACGAAACCGCAGCACTGAACGACTTCGAACGTCGAGCGCTGCGCGAGGCCGTCCTTAATGTATCTCTTCGTTTTTTCCGGTTGCTTAACCCAACTGAACTCTATGTCGAAGTGCACAAGCGCTCCGATTTGTCATCGCTGCTGGCCAAGAACTTCCCAGATCAGGTTTCGGTCGTGGCTAAAGCTACAGCCCAAACAGCGCTCCGCCTTGAGGAGCGAATCGTGACCGATAGCGACGTGGTAACGGCGCTGTGCCTCAATGCGCTCGCTTGTGATGGGTTCGAACGTGATATCAAGGACATTCCCTACGTGCGGACATTCTCAGACCGCATAGCCGTGTTCATTGATGAGTACCAAGATTTTACCGAACAGCAGGTTTTCCTGATGGGCTATCGTGCCAAGCGGAAGTATCGCCAGATCACGGTCGCGGGCGACCTTGGCCAGCAGCTGCATATTGGCGGACTCCAACAGGTATCGCACGCATTGCCCTATGTAGCGGAGCCAATCCGGCAAATAATGCTCGACACGAACTTTAGGCAATCACGACCACTCGCGCGGCTCTCAAACTGCTTTCGTGCGTTCACGACCGGCGAAGTCGAACCGTTGGGAGAGCAACCGGTTGGCGCACCAATGCATACTTTCCAGGATCAAGCCGAATTGGCCAACTTTGCAGCGGCAAGGATCAACGCATTGCCAGGGACCGCCAGCGTTGTGGTGATCAGCCCCAATGCGGAAACGACGCAAACTTGGTTTGAGCTGATGGCACCAAGCCTGGAAAGCTCCTTCCGTAATCCGATAGTTTCAGATCGTGCAAGGCTAACAGAGCGATTGAAAACGCATTTCACGACCCCGCTTCAGGCAAAGGGACTTGAGTTTGACGTCACAGTGGTGCCGGACATCTCTGAGTTTGATGACGAGGATCTTCTACAATTGAATGGGCTCTATGTCGCGGTTAGTCGCCCCCGTCACGCGATCACGCTAGGCTGCCGCGACTCGAAGCTCGCGCATAAGGTTGTGAAGCAGCTTTGCCAGCGCGGCGATCTAGTTCCCGCGTCGCTAAGCGCCGATCAGGCGGCTGCGTAGAGGACCGGGAGCAAACAGCAGCTCCCGGACAACAGAGCCGCGCAATGGGCGGCAACTGACGGAGGGCGAACGTGCTAGACTTTCCCAGAGATCGGCACGTTCTCATCGCCTCCACGTCACTTCGCGGCAGCAGGTCGCTGGCCCTAGAATTGGCCTTTTGCTCGATCGTGAAAAGAGCGGTGGGGCCCCAAATCCGGGGGGGTACTTTCGAATAAAAAATCGTGGTTACGGGGTGGTTCCTTGCGGGCAGAGCTCTTTCGAACGAGAGTGCCTTGGGGGCGAAGAAAGCCTATAATTTCAGATGCAAGTGCTGGTGCCGCAAGAGGGACTCGAACCCCCGACCCCGTCATTACGAATGACGTGCTCTACCAACTGAGCTATTGCGGCGAACCCTGCCGGGGCCCGGCGATGCCGGCCCCGATACGCGCGCTCCTGATATCGGGCATGGCCCGAATTGGCAAGGTGGAGCCGGCTTCGAAATGCGCCTCACGCGCCCCAGCGGGACCAGAATCCGCGCCAGCCGCCGGCCTGGGCCTTTGCATGGGCCTTGGGCGTGCCGATTTGTTCCGTAAATTCATCGCTCGGACCCTCGTCGTCGATGCCGGGATCATCCGGGGCACGGATGATCGGAATGACGGCGGGGATCGGCGCCAGCGCAGGCTTGCCGAGGTCGGCGCGGGTCCGGAACACCGGCGTCGCCGCCGGCGGCGATGATTMGGCGGTCTCGGGGGCCGGTTTCATCGGGCCGACGGGCGTGACCTCCGGCTCGTCCTTGACTTCCGGGGGGGCATTGTCCTGCGCGGCTGGGACCGACGCTACCACGACCGGTTCCGCCGGAGTTTCGCTGGCTGCCGTTACCCGCTTCGGCGGCGGGGCCGCGAGCATGGCTTCCTCAAAGGCCGAGGACTCGATCGTGGTGCTTCTGTCGGAGGGCAGGCTTGCGACCGGCGTCTGCCACTGGAAGGCGTCGAGCCGGCCCGTGACCGGCGAAACCGGACGCCAGCGATCGCTGACATAACCGTCCGCGGTCCAGGCCGGGTCGTGGCGGGCGCGGACCGCACGCAAGGTCCAGGCGCGGGCACGGCCGCCGTCGCCATGCTCGGTGCGCTCGATCTCGGCCATCAGCAGTGCGACGCGCTGGGTCGGATCGTTGACGTAGGGCGCGAGCGCGGCGCGCGCACGGGCGAACTCGGAGGCATCGATCGCGGCGCGCGCGAGCGCGAGCTGGCCCTCGATATGACCCGGTTTGCCGGCAGGCGTTTTGGCCGCGAGCGTCTCGACCCGCTGCAAGCGCTGCCGTGCGGAATCGCCGAGCTTCACATGCGCGTAGGCGTCCGCGAGATCGGGATGCGGATTGGCGAGCCAGGCGACCTCGACCAGCTTCATGGCGCGGCGCACCTGATGCGCCTCGCTCTCGAATTTCGCGGCGAGCACCGCGGCCGGCACCAGCGTGGGCGCGAGCTTGATCGCCTCCATCACGCTCTCGCGCGCGACGTCGCGGTCCATGGTCTCCAATTCCAGCGCGCGCGCCGTGAGCAGCACGCCGCGCTGCCTCCGATAGGCGGCCTTGTCGATCAGGCCGGCGGACAGGTTCGAATCGAGGATCGCAAGCGCGCCGCTCCAATCGCCGCGCGCGCAGCGGAAGCCGAGCACCGCATGCGACGCCCAGGTCGACGACGGCGACAGCTTGATCGCTTCCTCCGCGATCATCACTGCGCCGACCGCATCGTCGGCACGCTGCGCCTCGATGAACAGGCCGCGCAGGCCGAGCAGCCGCGTATCCGCGCGCTCGGCCATGGCGCGGAAGGCGCGCTGGGCCTCGTCGCGATTGCCTTCGAGCTGCGCCGACTGTGCGTGCAACAGAAGCGCGAGCGGATCGTCGGGCGCATGGCGCCGCGCCGCTTCGGCGTGCCGACGGGCAAGCGCGGTGTCGCCATGGCCGATCGCGAGCAGGCCGTGGGTGATGGCATGGCGGCCGCGGGCGTGGCGCTTGTCGTGGCGACGGCGGCGCAGCCGCCCCGGCGTGCGCCAGATCACGGTCAGGATGCTCCAGACCAACACGACCGCCGCGGCAAAGATGCCGAGCCCGAGCACGAACCTGGGAAACGTCGTTGTGGCGCGGACACCGCCCCAGGTCAGAACCAGATCGCCGGGCTGGTCGGCGACCCAGGCCCCGCCAGCCGCCGCCAGCGCGATCAGGACAAGAAAGAGGACGATGCGAAGCATGGCGATCCCTATACGCGCAGATTGTTGCGCGAATCTTATTGAGCAGGCTTGGCGAGATCCGCCATGGCGTCGTCGGCGAATTTGCGCGACGCCGCCAGCGCGGCATCGCGCGCATTGGCCTTGTCGAGCCAGGCTTGCGCGGGGGCGAGATCCGCCTCGGGCAGGTTCTTCAATTCGCGCCGCGCCTCGACGAAATCGTTGCGGAGCGCCGCCGCGGTCACCCGCGCGACGATGGCGCCGCGATCGTTGCCGACCCCGTCGGTACGCTCGATGCGGACCAGCTTCGATGCCCCGGCCTGAAGCCGCTCGACGATACCGCCGCCGCTGGCGGGCGGCTCCGCCGGCGGCGCCAATTTCGGCACGATGTTGTTGAGGAGCTCGCGGCTGAGCGCGACCGGCGTCGGGATGCCCGACGATGCGAAGACTTCGAGCGGCTTCAGCGCCTCGGGCTTGGCCGCAAGCGAGCGCGCCGCGGCGAGCTGCGACTCGTAGGGATCGCCGTGACGAACGGCGACGTCGAGCAGGGCGGCCGCGACCACGTTGCGCAGCGGCTTGTCATCCATCGGCTTCGCACCGGCGATCTTCTCGCCCTGCTGCGCGAGCGCGGCGCGATCGGTCTTGCTGGCACGCTCGAGCTGGGAGATGCGCTCGTTGAGGGCCGCGAGGTCGGATGAGGCCGCCGCGGCGGCCGGCGCGGATTTCGCATCGTTCAGGGCGCTTGCGGTCTTGTCGGACTGCGCGCGCAGACCGGCGATGTCGCTGCGCAAGGCACCGACGGATTTTTCCAGCGCATCGATCCGCGACACCATCGCCGGATCGGCTGCGGGCTTGCCGGCCTTGGCCTCAACGGCGGCAACGCGTCCGCTCAGCGCATCGACCGTCGCGCTCGTCACTTGCGGCGCAGCCGGCGGCGCCTGCACCGCGGGCCAACCCAGCATCCAGCCGACCGCGATCACCAGCGCCGCGGCCACCGCGCCGGAGATTGGCGCAATGACCCAGGACGACACTGATGACGACACTGGCGACGACACCGGTGCGGACGCAACGCCAGCCTGCGCCTCGGCGCGCTCGGGCTCGGCTTCAGCCTTCTCGGATTTTGCATGTTCAGGCTCGGCGTGCTCGGGCGCCGGCTGCGCCTCCGGCTCGCCCGCCACGTCCTGCGGCTGGGTGGAGACTTCGGTCGCCTCGAGCTCGATGGTGGGCGGGGTGCGCTTGGCACGGCCGGACTCGGGGGCCAATCCTGCGTCTTCAGGCTTGTCATCGGCCATCGTGACGGTTCCTCAAACTTACATGCCCTTCACGGATCTTTGGGCGGACCCGATTTCGCCGGATTCGGCCCGTCCTCTTACGCCAAACGGGTCCGCAAAGCACGCTCCAAGGCATCAAATAAGGCATTTTCATCCGGCGTGGCGGCCACCAGAACCTGCGACGCACCGGCCTCGCGCAACACGCCGGCGATCGTCTCGGACAGGCAGCATTGCGGGATCGCCAGCGCGGAGATTTCAACGCCTTCGCCCCGCGCCGCCTCCAGGAAGGCCCGCGCGCTGCGCCGGGAGTAGTGCAGCACCGCCCCGATCCCATGGGCGGCAAACCCCTCGCAGACCTCGCGCGGCAGATGCTTGACCGGAGCCATGCGATAGGTGGTCTGCGTGACCACATTGAAGCCTTCGGCCCCGAGCTCCCCGCCGAGATCGCGCGACAGGTCCGCGCCCGCCAGATAGAGCAGCGTACTTTTTTTCTTCACGACCTTGTCACGAGCGCTCTGCACCACCTTGTCACGCAAAGCCGCGGCATCGCCGCCGGCGACGATCACCTCGGCAAAGCCCGCGTCGCGCGCGGCAGTCGCGGTATGCTCGCCGACCGCAAACAGCGGCAGCTGCAACAGCTCGCGATTCTGCAATTGCGGCGCGACGGCGCGGATCGCGTTGGCCGAGGTGACGATGATGCCGCTGTAATCGGCTTCGCTTTCATCATGGAAAACGACCGGTTCGAACTTGAGCACCGGCGCCAACAGCACCTCATGACCCCGCGCACGCAGACCTGCCGCCGTCGCCTCGTTGTCGGGATGCGGTCGTGTGACAAGAATGGACATGCTTTGTGTTCCCAGGGCCGCGTGGCGGCGACGCTTTCACGAGGACGGCCCGCGCGCGGCAATTGCGCAAGGTGACCCCGGAATGCTACCGGACGTACCAGAACTCTGCTTTATGGATGAGCGCAAGGGCACAGATTGGACAACGATTCGCCAATGCTGGTACTGGGCATCGAAACCACCTGCGACGAGACCGCCGCGGCCGTGATCGAGCGCGCGCCCGACGGCAGCGGCAAGATCCTGTCCAATATCGTGCGATCGCAGGTCGAGGAGCATGCCCGTTTCGGCGGCGTCGTGCCGGAGATCGCCGCGCGCGCCCATGTCGACCTGCTCGACGGCATCATCGACCGCGCCATGCGCGAGGCCGGCATCGGCTTCGCGCAGCTCAACGGCGTTGCGGCAGCCGCAGGTCCCGGGCTGATCGGCGGCGTCATTGTCGGGCTCACCACCGCGAAGGCGATCGCGATGGTGCACGACACGCCGCTGGTTGCGGTGAACCATCTCGAAGCCCATGCGCTGACGCCGCGCCTGACCGACGCAATCGAATTTCCCTATTGCCTGTTCCTCGCCTCGGGCGGTCACACCCAGATCGTCGCGGTCACCGGCGTGGGTGAGTATGTGCGGCTTGGCACCACCGTCGACGACGCGATCGGCGAGGCCTTTGACAAGGTCGCAAAGATGCTCGGCCTGCCCTATCCGGGTGGGCCGCAGGTCGAGCGCGCGGCGGCCAGCGGCGATGCCGCGCGCTTTGCCTTTCCGCGGCCGATGCAGGGACGCCCGGACGCCAATTTCTCGCTGTCGGGACTGAAGACGGCAGTGCGCAACGAGGCGAGCCGGATCACCGAGATCACGCCGCAGGACATCAACGACCTCTGCGCGAGCTTCCAGGCCGCCGTGCTGGACTCGACGGCCGACCGGCTGAGCGTCGGCCTCAGGCTGTTCCGCGAGCAGTTCGGCGCGCCGCGTGCGCTGGTCGCAGCGGGCGGCGTCGCGGCCAATCAGGCGATCCGCGGCGCGCTCGATGACGTCGCAAGACGGGCCGGGACGCAGCTGATCATGCCGCCGCCGGCGCTCTGCACCGACAATGGCGCGATGATCGCCTGGGCCGGCGCCGAACGCCTCGCGCTCGGCATGACCGACACGATGGAAGCCCGGCCCCGCGCGCGCTGGCTGCTCGATGCCAACGCCACGGCGCCGGCCGGCTACGGCAACACGCGGGCGGGATTCTAGCGATGGCCGCGTTCCAATCCGTCGCGGTGATCGGGGCAGGTGCCTGGGGTACGGCGCTGGCGACGGTGGCGGCGCGGGCCGGGAGGAACGTGACACTCTGGGCGCGCAATGCGGAGCATGCCACCCGCATCGGCTCGACCCGCGACAATCCGCGGCTGCCCGGCGTGCGGCTGGCGCCGGAGATCGTCGTCACGAACGAACTGGCCCTCGCCGCGCGCGCAGACATGCTGCTGATCGCAACGCCGGCGCAGCATCTGCGCGGTGCGGTCAACATGCTGGCCTCGCATCTGACAAAACCGACGCCGGTCGTGGCCTGCGCCAAGGGCATCGAGCACGGCACGCACAAATTCATGACAGAGGTGATTGCAGAGGCCGCGCCCCACGCCCAGCCCGCGATCCTGTCGGGCCCGAGCTTTGCCGACGATGTCGCGCGCGGACTGCCGACGGCGGTCACGCTGGCTGCGAAGGACGAGGCGCTGGCAAGCCATTTGGTGCAGGCGTTGGGCTCGCCGACATTCCGGCCCTATCACTCCACCGACATCCGCGGCGTCGAGATCGGCGGCGCGGCCAAGAACGTGCTGGCGATCGCAGTCGGCATCGCGATCGGACGCAAGCTCGGCGCCTCCGCCCAGGCTGCGCTCACCACCCGCGGCTTTGCCGAGCTGACACGCCTGGGCCGTGGGCTCGGCGCACGCAGCGAGACGCTCGCGGGCCTTTCCGGCCTTGGCGATCTGATCCTGACCTGTTCGAGCCCGCAGTCGCGCAATTTTGCGCTTGGCCTCGCACTCGGCCGCGGCGAGCAGCCGCCCGCCGGCAAGCTCGCCGAGGGCGAGTTCACCGCACCGGTGCTGATCGAACTCGCAGCTTCGCAAAACATCGAGATGCCGGTATCCGAAGCGGTCGCGGCGATCCTGAGCGGCAGGAGCACGATCGACGCCGCGATCTCGGGACTGTTGACGCGCCCCTTCAAGGCAGAGGAATGACATCTTCCGTCATGCCCGCGCTTGTCGCGGGCATCCACGTCTTGATATTGAACACGGAAGCAGAGACGTGGATGGCCGGGTCTTCTGGTGCGAAGACGCGCTTCGCGCTCTGGCCCGGCATAACGAACGGATAGGGCGCGCGATGAACTACTGGCTGGTGAAATCCGAACCGTCGGTGTGGTCCTGGGACCAGCAGGTGGCCAAGGGCGCCAAGGGCGAGGCCTGGACCGGCGTGCGCAACTTCACCGCGCGCCAGAACCTCGTCGCCATGAAGAAGGGCGACAAGGCGTTCTTCTATCATTCCAACGAGGGCAAGGAGATCGTCGGCATCGCGGAAGTCGTCAGGGAGGCCTATCCCGACCCGACCGACAAGACCGAAAAATTCGTCTGCGTCGATATCAAGGCCGACAAGCCGTTGAAGACGCCGGTGACGATGGCCGCGGTCAAGGCCGAGAAGAAGCTGGCCTCCATGGCGCTGGTGAAATATTCGCGCCTGTCGGTGCAGCCGGTGACGGCGGAAGAGTGGAAGCTCGTCTGCAAGATGGGCGGGATGTAGTTGCTGCCGTAGCCCGGATGAGCGAAGCGATATCCGGGATTAGCGCGTACGGAAAGACTGTCCCGGATTACGCGGAGCCTGTCATCGGGCGGCGCTTTGCGCCGACCCGTTGGCTCCATCCGGGCTACCGTATCCAGCTCAACTCTCCGGCAGCGCAAAGACCTCGCATGGCGCGGCAATGCCGCGGAGCGGATGAGATCCGAGCGCGATCATGGGCATGTCCGTCTCGGCGGCGAGCGGGCCCGACACCAGCACGGTCTGGCCAAGCGGCTTGCACAATCCTTCGAGCCGGCTGGCGAGATTGACGGCGGGACCGATCGCGGTGAAATCGAGCCGGTTGGCGGCGCCGATATTGCCCCACAGCATCTCGCCGAGATGGAGCGCGACGCCGAATGCGAGCGGCGGCAGGCCCTGGCCGTGGCGCTCGTCATTGAGATGCGCCATTCCTGCCCTGGCCGCGCCTGCCGCGCGCAGGGCGGCGTCACACGCCCGACGCGGCGACGCATCGCCCACCGGAAAGATCGCGAGCACGCCGTCGCCGATGAATTTCAGCACCTCGCCGCCGAAGGCATGAACCGCGCCGGCGATGCGATCGAACCAGGCATCGAGCGCCGCGATGACATCGGTGGGCGAATTGGTTTCGGACAAGGTCGTGAAATTGCGCAAGTCCGCATAGAGCAGCGCGGCCTGAATGGTCTCGCCGAGATCGCGCCGCAACGGCGCCGCCAGCACCCGCTCGGCGCTGCGCTTGCCCAGATAGGCATCCAGCGTCGCGCGTAACGTGGCACGCGCCGCGAGCACGGCGAGCGGCGTCGCGGCAAAGCGCGCGGCCTGGCGCAGTTGCTCGATCTCGTCTGCGGTGAACGGACGCGGCCCGATCCAGCCAAGCAACGGTCCATCGGACCGCCCGACGCTGTCTTCGTGGACCTCGCCGCGTGCGCTGTTCCGCAGCCAGCGGCGGCCGGCATCGTTGGGCGGGTCGGGCGCCAGTCCGCCCGGCGCAAAGCCCAGCGCTTCGATCACCTGGCCGCCCTCGGCGCGCCACAGCCAGGTCCGCTTCGCGATCAGGGGATGCGGCACCTCTAGCGTCAGGCTCCCTGCCGCAAGCGGCACGCCGTCGGCGACCAGATGGGCGCCGAGTTCCGCGAGCAGGCGGTCGGCCCCCGGGACATCGGAGGCGGTGTCGACAAGCCAGGCGAGGGTCGGGGAGAGCTGCATGGTCCAATGATGGCGAAGGCAGGCCGGCTTTGTCACGGGCAATCCTTGACGGGCCAGCGCGGCGCCGCCATGTCCCAATGTCAGCCCAGGGATGATCGCCGATGACCGAACCGTTCGTAGTGCGACGCGAAACCCAGATCGCGGCCCCGCGTGCCACCGTCTTCGCCTATCTCACCGACCCCGAGAAGATCCTGAGCTGGATGGGATCCGACGCGACCACGGAACCGCATCCCGGTGGGCTCTATCTGCTGAAGGGTATCGGCCCGCGCGGCGGCGTCGGCCGCGGCACCTTCCGCGAGGTCGTGCCGGTGCATCGCCTGGCCTACACGTTCGGCTGGGAGGGCGGCCAGGAAGTGCCGCCCGGCTCGAGCCTGATCGAGATCGATCTGATCGAACGCGACGGCGGCACGCTGCTGCGCATGACCCATAGCGGGCTGCCGACCGAAGCACAGGCGGCCGCGCATGCGAAGGGGTGGGCGCACTATCTGGAACGGCTCACGATGTCGGCTGCGGGCAGGGATCCCGGTCCCGACAAGGGTTTGCCCGACGAGGCGTAGGGTGGGCAAAGCGAAGCGTGCCCACGCTGCCTGTCATCGATTTCGTGAAGACTGGTGGGCACGGCGCAGCGCGCCTTTGCCCACCCTAGGACTACGGCATCGTGACCGTTACACCGCCGCCGTCGCCACCACCTGCGCCAGGAGCTGCTCGCGCCTGGCCTGCGAGCGCTGGCCCTTCATGGTCGCGGCGAAGCGTTCGAGGATGCCGTCCTCGAAGGCGGTGACGATGGTGTCGTGGACGTAGCTCTTGCGGCAGATCGCCGGCGTGTTGGAGAGCTGGTCGGCAGCGGCGCGGATCGCATCCAGCACCTGTTTCTTGCGGCCGCGCTGGCTGGTTGCCGGCGTGATCCGCGACAATGATTCCACGACCACCGCGGACGCCATCAGCGTGCGAAAATCCTTCAGCGAGATCTTGATGCCGGCGATCTCGCGCAGGAACGCATTCACCTGCGTGGTGCTGACCGCGCGCACGATGCCGGAGGCATCGCGATACTGGAACATGCGCTTGCCGGGAACGCCGCGCAGAATGCCGATCGCACGCACCAGCTTGGCCGCGTCGCACTCCTTCCGCACCGCCTTACCGCCCTTCGCCTTGAAGGTCAGCACGAAGCTATCGTCTTCCAGCGTGACGTTGGATTTCAGCATCGTGGTCGCGCCGCGGGTGCCGTTGAGGCGGGCATAGGATTCGTTGCCGGGGCGGATCGCGGTCCGTGCGATCAGCTCGATCACGGCCGAGAGCGCGAACTCCCGCGTCGGCTCGTCGCCCGACAGGAACATCGAGACCTTGCGCCGGATTTTTGGCAGCGCGCCGACGAGCTTTTCCAACCGGTGCGCCTTGCGCTGCTCGCGGACCTTTTCCCAATCGGCATGATAGCGGTATTGCAGCCGGCCCGCGGCATCGCGGCCGACCGCCTGGAGATGCGAGCTCGGATCGGCCGAATAGCGCACCTCGCGATAGGCCGGCGGCACCGCCATGGAATGCAGCCGGCGGATGGTGCGGGCGTCGCGGATATGTGCCCCGTTGGGACGGACGAAGGAATAGCCCTTGCCGCGCTTGATGCGCCGAATCTTCAGCTCGTTCTGGTCGCCGAGCCGCAGGCCCAGTTCCTTCGCGAGCGCCTCGACCGAGGTGGCGGGGGTCGTATCGAAGGCCTTTTTCGGGCTGGGACGCCTAAAAGTGGCCGGTTTCGGCCATTGTCCGAGGGCTTTGGCCAGTGCAACAGCAGAAGGATCGGCTGAAGCGGGCCGCATTGTCCCGAGATTCTGCTGATCCATCATAGTGTTATGCCTTAGCCCTGCCTGTTATCGGTCAATGCGATTGTTCTGATTTTTGTTCCAAGGGGCCTCGTTGGGCCCCGGGTTGGCCATTTAGGGTGTTCCGAACCGTATTGCGAGTCCCGAATCAGTGAGGAGAGGTTTCTAAATACCTCCTACGGACGCATGGGGCCTGCGCCGGCCTGTTTCGGCGGCTTGGGTAAAGAGCCGAAAGGCAGGTTCCGGCCTGTTTCAGATCTGCGACAGTCGCCCCTCACCCCTTGATCCTTCGCATGGCCGGCGGCCCACCGAAGGTCCAGCTTGTGCTCCTTGTCGGGTCCGGTTAGCCCGACGCATAATCAGTTCAACGATCAGGTCAGCTCGCCAGTCGCTTGGGTTCGGCTTGCCGTATGTGGAGGGAAACATGTCCGAGAAGATCTACGACGTCCCCGTGGAGTGGGCTAAGCGCGCCTGGATCGACCAGGCCAAATACAAGGAGATGTACGCCCGCTCGATCTCGGACCCGAACGGCTTCTGGGCTGAGCAGGCCAAGCGCATCGACTGGATGAAGGCGCCCACCAAGATCGAGAACGTCTCGTTTGCGCCCGGCAACATCTCGATCAAATGGTTCGAGGACGGCGTCCTCAACGTCGCCTGGAACTGCATCGACCGGCATCTGCACAAGCGCGCCAACCAGACCGCGATCATCTGGGAGGGCGACGATCCCTCGCAATCCCGGCACATCACCTACAAGGAGCTGCACGACGAGGTCTGCCGGATGGCCAACATCCTGCGCACCCGCAACGTCAAGAAGGGCGACCGCGTCACCATCTACCTGCCGATGATTCCGGAAGCGGCCTATGCGATGCTGGCCTGCGCGCGGATCGGCGCCATCCACTCCGTGGTGTTCGCCGGCTTCTCGCCGGACAGCCTGGCCCAGCGCATCAACGACTGCCAATCCAAGGTCATCATCACCGCGGATGAAGGCCTGCGCGGCGGCAAGAAGGTGCCGCTGAAGGCCAATGTCGACGCGGCGCTCACCAAGGCTGACGGCGTCGACTGGGTCATCGTGGTCAAGCGCACCGGCGGCACGGTCGAGATGAATCCGTCGCGCGACCTCTGGTACCACGACGCGGCCAAGATGGTGACGACCGAGTGCCCGGCCGAGCACATGCACGCGGAAGATCCGCTGTTCATCCTCTATACGTCGGGCTCGACCGGCCAGCCCAAGGGCGTGCTGCACACCTCGGGCGGCTATCTCGTGTTCGCCGCGATGACGCACCAATACGTCTTCGACTATCACGACGGCGACATCTACTGGTGCACCGCCGACGTCGGCTGGGTCACCGGCCACAGCTACATTCTCTACGGGCCGCTGGCCAACGGCGCGACCACGCTGATGTTCGAGGGCGTGCCGAACTACCCGGATAATTCCAGGTTCTGGAACGTCATCGACAAGCACAAGGTCAACATCTTCTACACCGCGCCGACCGCGATCCGCGCCTTGATGCAGTCGGGCGACGCGCCCGTGAAGAAGACCTCGCGTGCGAGCTTGCGCCTGCTCGGCTCGGTCGGCGAGCCCATCAATCCCGAAGCCTGGGAGTGGTACCATCGCGTCGTCGGCGACGACCGCTGCCCGATCGTCGACACCTGGTGGCAGACCGAGACCGGCGGCATCCTGATCACGCCGCTGCCGGGCGCGACCAAATTGAAGCCGGGCTCGGCGACACAGCCGTTCTTCGGCGTGGCGCCCGAAATCGTCGATGCCGACGGCAAGGTGCTGGACGGCGAGACCACGGGCAATCTCTGCCTGACGCGGTCATGGCCGGGCCAGATGCGCACGGTCTATGGCGATCACGCCCGTTTCGAGCAGACCTATTTCTCGACCTACAAGGGCAAGTATTTTACCGGCGACGGCTGCCGGCGCGATGCCGACGGCTATTACTGGATCACCGGCCGCGTCGACGACGTCATCAACGTCTCCGGCCACCGCATGGGCACGGCCGAGGTCGAGAGCGCGCTGGTCGCGCATGAGAAGGTCTCGGAAGCCGCCGTCGTCGGTTTCCCCCACGACATCAAGGGCCAGGGCATTTACGCCTATGTGACCCTGATGGCCGGCGTCGAGCCGACCGAGGATCTGCGCAAGGAGCTGGTCACCTGGGTGCGCAAGGAGATCGGCCCGATCGCCTCGCCCGACCAGATCCAGTTCGCGCCGGGCCTGCCGAAAACCCGCTCCGGCAAGATCATGCGCCGCATCCTGCGCAAGATCGCCGAGGACGAGCCGGGCAGCCTGGGCGACACCTCGACCTTGGCCGATCCCGCCGTGGTCGACGACCTCGTCAAGAACCGGCAGAACAAGAAGCAGACCTCGGCGTAAGCTCACAACACATCGTCATTCCGGTTCGGTCCGCAGGACCGAACTCCGGCGCGCCGTTGCGCGCCTGAGAATCTCGAGATTCCGGGTCGCGCTGTCGCGCGCCCGGAATGACGGCCGTTCACATCGTCACGCACTTGTCAGGGCGCGTTCGGCCGCGCCCGCATCTTTCCCCCCGAGTGTTGTTTTCTTGTCATTTACTTTATTTCGAACATTTCCTTTGTTCCCCCTGCTGGCTGGCCCTCGGCGGCCGCGCGTGGAAACCATCCGGTTAACAGGTGCGGTTAAGAATGTCTGGGCGAGGCAGCGATTGCCGAGTTCTGCGTAGATTTGGACGACCCGTTCGGGGCAAGGGGAAGCATTGATGGCGATGAGGATTGCTGTGGCGCTGGCCGCCACCATCGGGGCAGGCATCTTGATGTCGACGGCTGCGCAGGCGCGGCCGGAAATGGTGGGAACACGCCTGGCCGATTATTCGCCGGGCACCATCGTGGTCAAAACCAACGAGCGGCGGCTCTATCTCATCCTCGATAACGGCCACGCCGTGCGTTATCCGGTCGGCGTCGGCAAGTCCGGCAAGCAATGGGCCGGCACCACCCGCATCGACGGCAAGTACCTTAATCCGGCCTGGTCGCCTCCGGCCGAAGTGAGGCGCGACAAGCCGCAGCTTCCCGACGTCATTCCGGGCGGATCGCCGCGCAATCCGATGGGCGTCGCCGCGATGACGCTGGCCGGCGGTGAATATGCGATCCACGGTACCAACGTGCCGGGCTCGGTCGGCGGCTTCGTGTCCTACGGCTGCATCCGCATGCTCAACGACGACATCACCGATCTCTACAGCCGCGTCTCCGTCGGCACGACGGTGGTCGTGGCGCGCTGATCGCGCCGATCGGAGCCGGACGGCGAAGGCCGCGTCTTGCGACGCGGCTCTTTTGTTACCAGAAGCGCCAGCTCCGCGCGCACCAACCGTCGCGATGGCCGCCATTGTAACTGCGCGCATAGCCGCCTGCGAGCAGCGCTGCCGAGACGCTGGCGGTCCCCCTGGTGGCGACGTCGGCGAGAATGCGTCCGTATTTGTCCGGGCCGAGATTGGAAATCGTGACACCGCCCTGTCCGAGCAGATTACGAAGCGCGTCGGCTGCGGCTTGAGCCTTGTCCAGTTCTTCCTGGCAGGATGCCTTCATCTCGGGTGCATCGATGCCGCGCAGGCGAACGCGCGCGACGAGGTCGYGGCCATCGCGTTGATGCACGCGCGCGAGGAAGGTATCGCCGTCGATGGTGCGGATGACGTCGACCGTTTTGCGGATGTCCGGATTGGCCTGCTGCAAGATGATTTCGGCATCTTGCGGCCGACCATCGGCTATCTGCGGAATGGGCCAGTTCGTCCCGTGGCGGAAAGCAAGCACGACCGCCACCGCGACGCCGACCACGAACATCCACGGCAACAATCCGGAGAAGCGCCGGCCGAACGGCGCGCCGCTGTAGGAAGGCCGATATGGATGGCTCGGATCGAAGCGCGACATCCGCGCACGCTAGGGCTGAGTCGGGCGCGGCGGCAAGAGAGCCTTACAAGGCGACCTTACAGGCCAGCGTCTCAAAAGTCCGAGGCGATGCCTTTGCGCTCCCAATCGCCGTAACGGGTGGGCTCGGGTCCTTTGGGTCCCTGCAACTCCTTCGGCGCCGCCTCGGCCTGGGCAGCCGCGGCCTGCCGTCGCGCCTCGGCTTCGGCCAGCGCACGCTGGGCGGCTGGGGAAAGCGGCTTGCGATCGGGAACGGAGGGCTGGTCACTCATCGTCTGGGTTCCTAGCGCAAGATCGGAACGCGCGCGACGTCCAATAAAACATTGCTGAAATGATCGTCACGGGATGTAAACGCCAGAGGTCATTCTTACATTTGGCATATTCGCGTGCCACAGCTGGGGTTGTTAAGGCATGCGCCCCTTCGGCGGAACTGCCGCTCGCTCAGAACCTTAAGCCGCATGCCATCTCAACGTTTCGCACCTCCGTCCGAAGTGCCCGGTCTCGCGGCACGGCGGATCGCCGCCGATATCGTCGACGGTGTGCTGCACAAGCGCCGTACGCTCGACGATCAGCTCGACGGCGCCGGCGCTCATCCCGGACTCAAGACGCTGGCCGACCGCGACCGCGCGCTGATGCGGCGCTTGGTGGCGACCATCCTGCGCCGGCTCGGCACGCTCGGCCACGTGCTCTCTCGCCTGCTCGACAAGGGCATTCCATCCGACGCACCGCGTGCGCAGAGCGCGCTTCTGATCGGCGCCGCACAGATCCTCTGGATGGACGTGCCCGATCACGCCGCAGTCGATCTCTCCGTTCGCCTCGTGCAATCCGACCGGCGCGCCGCGCGCTATGCCGGCCTCGTCAACGCCGTGCTGCGCCGCTGCGCGCGCGAGGGCAAGGCGCTGGTGGAGGAGGTTGCCGCGCAGTCGCTGGACCTGCCGCCCTGGTTGCTCGCGCGCTGGAGCGCGCATTACGGCGAGACCGTCGCACGGGACATGGCGCTCGCGCTCGGCCACGACCCTTCGCTCGATCTGACCGTGAAGTCGGACGCCGAGCAATGGGCGAGCCGGCTGCATGGCGAGGTGCTGCCGACCGGATCGGTGCGCACGGTTCTGCACGGCGCGGTGACCATGCTGCCCGGCTTCGCCGAGGGACAATGGTGGGTGCAGGACGCGGCCGCCGCGCTGCCGGCCCGGCTGTTCGGCGACATCGCCGGCAAATCCATCGCCGATCTCTGCGCGGCCCCCGGCGGCAAGACCGCCCAACTGGTGCAGGCCGGCGCGCATGTCACGGCGATCGACCGCTCGCCCGCCCGGGTGGCGCGGCTGCGCGAAAATCTGGCACGGCTGTCGCTCCAGGCCGAGACGGTCGTCGCCGACGCCGTGGAATGGCCCGGCCCGGCGGACGGCTTCGACGGTATCCTGATCGATGCGCCCTGCACCTCGACCGGCACGATTCGCCGTCACCCCGACGTGGCATGGCTGCGGCAGGAGTCCGACGTCGCGGCCTTGACCACGCTCCAGCAGCGCCTTCTGCGAAAATCCGTCTCGCTGCTCAAGCCCGGCGGAACACTGGTCTACTGCACCTGTTCGCTGGAGCCCGAAGAGGGCGAGCAGGCCATCGCCGCGCTGCTGGCCGCGGAGCCTGCGCTGCGGCGCGTGCCGATCGAAGCGTCCGAGGTCTCCGGGCTCTCCGAGATCATCACCGCCGATGGCGACCTGCGCACCCTGCCCAGCCATCTGCCGAACGCCGATCCAAAGCTTGGCGGGCTCGACGGATTTTACGCCGCCAGGCTCGTTAAATCCTGATTTTGCACCGGTTTTTGCGGTCACGACGCTGATTCGCCCCCTTTCAAGGTGGTGTCAGGCGTCCGATTTTGGGATTAAAAGGATTCGTCGGAATCCTCTCCCCCTTACAAGGCAAGGCGTGTCGGTCGCTCAACGCAGACGAATCTCGACGCTGGTCATGAACCGCTTCGCGCGGAACATGCTCGCGCGCGCGAGCGGCGGCTCCGTGGCCCTGTCGCGGGTCTGGCCGGGCCGCACCGACCGGCTGATCATCGCGCCGCATGACCTGCGCACGGCAGACGCGACCCGCGCCGCCGAGATCTATGCCGGCCGTTTCGTCTTCGCCGGCAAGATCGTCAATTGTCATGGCCGCTCGATCTTCGATCTCGAGCCGCCGTCGGAGGATTGGGAAGTCGCGCTGCTCGGCTTCGGCTGGCTGCGCCATTTGCGCGCCGCCGACACCGCGCTGACGCGGGCGAATGCGCGCGCGCTGGTCGAGGACTGGATCGCCAACCCCGCCAACAAGCGCCGCCCCGTCGCGCGGCGCGCCGATGTGCTGGCGCGGCGCGTCATCTCGCTGCTGTCGCAGGCACCGCTGGTGCTCAACGACACCGACAACAAATTCTACCGCCGCTATCTGCGCGCGCTGGCGCGCGAGATCCGCTTCCTCCGCTACACCATGCTCAACATCCCGGACGGGGTGCCGAAGCTCCAGGTGCTGATCGCGCTGTGCTACACGGCACTCTGCCTCGCCAACCAGGCCAGCCACATCCGCAGCGCCTCGAAAAAACTCTCGGATGAATTGCAGCGGCAGATCCTGCCCGACGGCGGCCACATCTCGCGCAACCCGGGCGCGCTGATCGAGCTGTTGATCGACCTGTTGCCGCTGCGGCAGACCTTTGCCGCGCGCAACATCGCGCCGCCACCCGCACTGCTCAACGCGATCGATCGCATGATGCCGATGCTGCGCTTCTTCCGGCACGGCGACGGCAATTTCGCGCTGTTCAACGGCATGAGCGCGACGCCCTCGGACCTGCTCGCCACGCTGCTCGCCTATGACGACACCCACGGCGCGCCGATGGCGAACATGCCGCATACCGGCTTCCAGCGTCTCGACGCCGGCCAGACCACGCTGATCATCGACACCGGCCCCCCGCCGCCGGCGGGCGTGAGCCATGACGCCCATGCCGGCTGCCTGTCGTTCGAACTGTCCTCCGGCATCAGCCGCATCGTCACCAATTGCGGTATGCCGACGACGGGGCGCGACAATTGGCGGCCGTTCGCGCGCGGCACGGCGGCGCATTCGACGCTGACCTATCACGACACGTCGTCGTGCCAGTTCGTGGAGATGTCGGCGATGAAGCGGCTGCTGCATGGCGCACCCGTCATCAGCGGGCCGGTCGAGGTCGAGAGCTACCGCGAGATCGTGCAGAACGGCACGCTGCTCACGACCTCGCATGACGGCTACATGGCCAAGTTCGGTGCGATCCACCGCCGCGTGCTGATGATCGCCAATGACGGCGCGCGGATCGACGGCGAGGACACGCTGTCGCCGCCGCAGGGTGGACGTTTCAAGGGCGGCGACGCCGATTTCGCGGTGCGCTTCCATCTACATCCGGCGGTGAAGGCGAGCCGGCTGTCGGATGCCCGCGGCGTCATGCTGGTGCTGCCCAACCGCGACGTCTGGACCTTCGAGGCGCTCGACGACAAGGTCGACCTCGAGGACAGCGTGTTCCTGGCCGGCAATGACGGGCCCCGCCGCACCGCGCAGATCGTGATCCGCCAGGACGCCCGCCAGGCGCCCTCGATCCGCTGGAGCTTTGTCCGCTCCACCGCCTCGCCTTCCGTCACCAACGCCCGCCGCAACGCCCGGCGCGAGCCGGAACTTCCGCTGTAGTCACGCGTGATTCAGCCCGATCTAGCCGTTGAGAAAAGCGCCGAAAGCTGCTATCGAGCGCTCGCTCGCGCGACTGGCGACCTTGGATGGAGCACCATCGGGAAGCGCGGGACATATCCGCCGCGCGCCTGGGCATAGACACTCCTTAAGACAGAGGATCTTGCTCATGACTGACCATCCCCGCCGCGTCACCCGCGCCCTGCTTTCCGTTTCCGACAAGACCGGCCTGATCGAATTCGCCCAGGCGCTGGCCGCGCAAGGCGTCGAGCTGGTCTCGACCGGCGGCACCGCCAAGGCCATCGCCGCGGCCGGCCTCAAGGTGAAAGACGTCTCCGAGCTGACCGGTTTTCCCGAGATGATGGATGGCCGCGTCAAGACGCTGCATCCGAAGGTGCATGGCGGCCTGCTCGCGATCCGCGACAACAAGGACCATGCGGACGCGATGAAGGCGCACGGCATCGCGCCGATCGACCTGCTGGTCGTCAACCTCTATCCGTTCGAGGCAACCGTCGAGAAGGGCGCAGGTTTCGAAGATTGCATCGAGAATATCGACATCGGCGGCCCCGCGATGATCCGCGCCGCCGCGAAGAATCATGATGACGTCGCCGTCGTGGTCGAGGCGCAGGATTATCAGGCCGTGCTCGACGCGCTCGCCGCCAACAAGGGCGCGACCACGCTCGGCTTGCGCCGGCGGCTTGCGGCAAAGGCCTATGCGCGCACCGCGGCCTATGACGCCGCGATCTCGAACTGGTTCAACCGCCAGCTCGAGATCGACGCGCCGGACTTCCGCGCCTTCGGCGGCAAGCTGATCCAGTCGCTGCGCTACGGCGAGAACCCGCACCAGACCGCGGCGTTCTACGCGACGCCCGACAAGCGCCCGGGCGTCTCGACCGCGCGGCAGTTGCAGGGCAAGGAGCTGTCCTACAACAACATCAACGACACCGACGCGGCCTATGAATGCATCGGCGAGTTCGACACCAAGCGCACCGCGGCCTGCGTCATCGTCAAGCACGCCAATCCCTGCGGCGTCGCTGAAGGCTCGAACCTTGTCGACGCCTATCGCAAGGCGCTGGCCTGCGATTCCACCTCGGCGTTCGGCGGCATCATCGCAATGAACCGCGCGCTCGACGCCGACACCGCGCGCGAGATCACAAAGATCTTCACCGAGGTGATCATCGCGCCCGATGCGAGCGAAGAGGCGATCGCGATCATCGGCGCCCGCAAGAACCTTCGTCTGTTGCTCGCGGGCAGCCTGCCCGATCCGCGGGCGCCGGGCCTGACCGCCAAGACGGTCGCGGGCGGCCTGCTCGTGCAAAGCCGCGACAACGCCGTGGTCGACGACATGATTTTCAAGGTCGTGACCAAGCGTGCGCCCAGCGATGCGGAAATGCGCGACCTGAAATTTGCCTTCCGGGTCGCAAAACACGTCAAGTCCAACACCATCATCTACGCCAAGGATCTCGCCACCGTCGGCATCGGCGCCGGCCAGATGAGCCGGGTGGATTCAGCCCGGATCGCGGCGCGCAAGGCGCAGGATGCGGCCAATGAACTGAAGCTCGCCGAGCCGCTGACCAAGGGCTCGGTGGTGGCGTCGGATGCGTTCTTCCCGTTCGCCGACGGCATGCTCGCCTGCATCGAAGCCGGCGCCACCGCCGTGGTGCAGCCCGGCGGCTCCATGCGCGACGACGAGGTGATCAAGGCCGCCGACGAGCACGGCATCGCCATGGTGTTCACGGGGACGCGGCACTTCCGGCATTAAGCTTTTGGTGCACTAAACTCTCAGCGGGTCGTCCCGGCGCAGGCCGGGACGACAGCGGTGTGCTTGGCGATAGCGGTCCCGGATTGCGCTTCGCTTCATCCGGGCTACGAAGCTAATCGCGCACCCGCATCAACAGCCCCAGCCCCGCGACGAAGAACACCACCAGCACGGCCATGCCGGCCTTCTGGCTCGCGGTCACGGCCGTGATCACGCCGATCAGCAGTGGGCCGATGAAGGAGGTCACCTTTCCGGTCAGCGCGAACAGACCAAAATACTGCGCGATGCGGTCCTTCGGCGCGAGACGGATCAGCAGCGTGCGCGAGGCGGCCTGGAGCGGGCCGCCGGCGGCACCGATCAGGCAACCCAGCACGAGATAGGCCCGCTCGGCCGCGCCGGCGAATAAGGGACCGCCCGGTACGGGAGGGGTGACCTTGATGAAGAAAATCGAGTCCTTGTCGACCAGAAGGATGGCTGCCACCGACAGCAGCAGGATCAGCAGGCTGCCAGCGATCACGCGCTTCGGCCCGAGGGAATCGTCGAGCTTGCCGCCGAGCCACGCACCGAACGTGCCGGCGATCGCCAGCATGATGCCGAATGTGCCGATCTGGAGCGTGTGCCAGCCGAACGTGCCGGCGGCATAGATGCCGCCGAAGGCGAACAGCGACACCAGCCCGTCGGTGTAGATCATGTTGGCGAGCAGAAACGCCGCGAGCGATTTCTGCTTCGGCAATTCACCGAGCGATCGCTTCAGATCCGACAAGCCTTCGCGCAACGCCTCGCGCACCGGGCGTTTGGCCGGATAGTCCGGCGTGAACAGGAACATCGGCGTCACGAAGATGATGAACCACAAGCCCGTCAGCGGTCCGGTGATACGATCGCCCTGATGGGTCGCGGGATCGAGCCCGAACAGCGGCGTGAAGCCGAGCAGCGTACGCCCGGTCTCGGGATTTGCAGCGAGAAAGCCGAGCACGATGATCAGGCTGACGATGCCGCCGATATAGCCGGTGGCCCAGCCGGTGCCCGAGAGCCGCCCGATCCGCTCCGGCGGCACCAGAGTCGGCATCATTGCATTGTTGAAGACGGTCGCGAACTCCGCACCGACGCTCGCCAGCGCAAAGGCGGTGAGCAGCGGCGGAATGATGCTGGGGTCGCCGGGCTTGCCGATCCACATCGCACTGGAGCCGAGCACCAGGATAGCGCCGAATGTCGCGATCCACGGCTTGCGCCGGCCCGACGCGTCGGCAATGGCGCCAAGCACCGGCGACAGCAGCGCGATGACGAGGCCGGCTGCGGCCGCGGCAAATCCCCATAACGACTGCCCCGTGGCGGGATCTGGCGCGATGCTGGTCGCGAAATAGGGCGCGAACACGAAGGTCGTGATCAGCGTGAAATAGGGCTGGGCGGCCCAGTCAAAGAAGATCCAGCTGATGACGGCGGCGCGCGGCGGATAGGTCCGCTCCGTGCCGGCCAGGCGCGCGTCCGAGGCGATCGTCGTCATCATTGATGTCCCATCACAAACAGTTTTGTCTCTCTTAGCGCAAACCGTATAGCATTATAGCGACGCGTGTGAATTGGCCGGAGGCCACGACGGAAGTTTGATGATGTCGTCATTCTCGACACGGCGGACGTTTTTCGCGTTCATAGCCACTTTGGCGTTCGGTCTCGGGCCCGCCACCGCACAGGATGCGCGCCGGGCGTATGTTCCACCGGCGCTCGACACGGTCCAAGCCGTTGCCGCCGAGCACGGCATGGTGGTGGCTCAGGAGAAGATATCCGCGCAGGTCGGCGCCGATATCCTGCGGCGCGGCGGCAATGCCGTCGATGCCGCGGTCGCGACCGGCTTTGCCATGGCCGTGACCTATCCGCGCGCCGGCAATATCGGCGGCGGCGGTTTCATGGTGATCCATTCTGCCGACCGCAACGAGGACATCACGATCGACTACCGCGAGACGGCGCCGGCAGCGACGACGGCGCAAATCTTCCTGGGCCCTGACGGCAAGCCCGACGCCGCGAAGTCGCGCGATTCCGCGCTCGGCGTTGGCGTGCCCGGCACGGTCGCGGGCCTCACGCTGGCCTTGGAAAAATATGGCTCGGGCCAGTTCACGCTGGCGCAGCTGCTCGAGCCCGCGATCACGCTCGCGCGCGACGGCTTCATCGTCAGCGACGACATGGCCGACACCTTGCCGGGCTGGCATCGGCGCCTCGCGCGCTGGCCGTCCACGGCCAAGATCTTCTCGCGGCCCGATGGCACGCCGCTCGGCGAGGGCGACCGGCTCGTGCAGAGCGATCTTGCCGAAACGCTGGCGGCCGTCGCGGCGCAAGGCCCGCGCGGTTTCTACGACGGCGCGGTTGCGGACAAGCTCGCCAAGGCCGTGACCGATGCCGGCGGCATCATGACGTCAGCCGATCTGAAAGCCTACCAGGCGGTGATACGTGCGCCGGTGCGCGGCACCTATCGCGGCTACGACATCGTCTCGATGCCGTTGCCTTCGTCCGGCGGGGTCGTGTTGGTGGAAACCCTCAACATCCTCGAAGGCTTTCAACTCGCCGACCTGAAGCAGGGATCGCCGGCCTCGCTGCATCTCCTCATCGAAGCCATGAAACGCGCCTATGCCGACCGCGCGCGCTATCTCGGCGACCCCGCCTTCGTCAACGCGCCGATCGACACCCTTACCGCCAAGGACTACGCCGCCAAGCTGCGCGCCGGCATCTCCACCGACCGTGCCACACCGTCGAGCAAACTCGTCTCCGCCGCCACCTCGCCGCGCGAGGGCAGCAACACCACGCACTTCTCCGTGGTCGACGGCAGAGGCAATGCCGTCAGCAACACCTATACGCTGAACTTCAGCTATGGCGTCGGCCTCGTCGCCGACGGCACCGGCGTGCTGCTCAACAACGAGCTCGACGATTTCACCGCGGCGGTCGGCGCTTCCAACGCCTATGGGCTCGTCGGCTTCGAGCCCAATCTGCCGGGACCGGGCAAGCGACCGCTGTCCTCGATGTCGCCGACCATCGTGCTGAAGGACGGCAAGCCGGTTCTGGTCACAGGCTCGCCCGGCGGCAGCCGCATCATCTCGAGCGTGCTCCAGGTGATCGTCAACGTGCTCGACTACAGGATGGACGTTGCCGCCGCCGTCGCCGCGCCGCGGCTGCATCACCAATGGCTGCCGGACGAGGTGCGCGTCGAGCGCGGCTTCCCCGATGCCGTCCTGTTCGAGCTCAAGGCAATGGACCATCTGATCGTCGAGCCGATGGGACAAACCTCCGCCAATTCGATTCTCGTGACCGCCAACGGTCCGCTCGGGGCGCCCGATCCGCGCACCCGGGGCGCCGAAGCAGCGGGACAGTAACTCGTCTGCCGCATGGCGCGAAGGCTCGCGCCGGCTTGCGCCGGCCGCCGCGCGTGCTACCACCGCCCAGCCAAAAACTGCCGGGGAAACGCACATGACCACGACCGATCCGACCGGGCGCATCGAACGCGCCGAGATCGAAGACACCAGCCTTCTCGCCTTCTATCGCGACATGAACGCGCCGGAGCGACGGACGTTCTGGGCCTGCGCTGCGGGCTGGGCGCTCGATGGCATGGACTTCATGATCTATCCGCTGGTGATCGGCACCATCATCGCATTGTGGAAAGTCGACGCCGCCTCGGCGGGCCTAGCCGGTACCGTGACGCTGCTTGCCTCCGCCATCGGCGGCTGGCTCGGCGGCTATCTCTCCGACCATATCGGCCGGGTCAGGACGCTCCAGATCACCATCATCTGGTTCTCGTTCTTCTCGCTGGTCTGCGCGGTCGTGCAGAATTTCGAACAGCTCCTGATCGCGCGCGCGGTGCTCGGCCTCGGCTTCGGCGGCGAATGGGCGGCCGGCGCGGTGCTGATGGGCGAGGCGATCCGGCCGCAATATCGCGGGCGCGCGGTCGGCTCGGTGCAATCGGGCTGGGCGGTCGGCTGGGGTCTCGCGGTGCTGTCGCAGGCGATCCTGTTCTCGTTGATGCCGGCGGAGACGGCGTGGCGATGGATGTTCGTGATCGGCGCGCTGCCGGCGCTCCTGGTATTCTACATCCGCCGCTCCGTCACCGAGCCGGAGATCGCGGCTGCGGCCCGCGCCAAGCAGGCTGCGAGCGGCGATCGCCCGGCGCTCTGGGAGATCTTCTCGGGCCCGATCCTGAAGACCACGATCCTGGCGTCGCTGATGGCGACCGGCTGCCAGGGCGGCTACTACGCGATCACGTTCTGGGTGCCGCAGTTTCTGACCAAGGAGCGGCATCTCTCGATCGTCGGCTCGACCGGTTATCTCTCGACGCTGATCATCGGCTCCTTCATCGGCTATCTCGTCGGCGCCTGGCTTGCCGACCGCATCGGACGGCGCAATCTGTTCCTGACCTTCTCGCTCGGCGCCGTCGCGGTGGTGCTGCTTTACACGCAGCTGCCGCTGACCAATGAGATCCTCTGGGTGCTTGGCTTCCCGCTCGGCTTCTTCGCCTCGGGCTATTTTTCGGGGATCGGCGCGTTCCTGACCGAGCTCTATCCGACGCGGCTGCGCGGGTCGGGCCAGGGTTTTTGCTACAATTTCGGCCGCGGCATCGGCGCGCTGTTTCCGTTCCTGGTCGGCGCGCTGTCGGCGACGACGACGCTCGCCAATGCGATCGCGATGTTCGCGGTGGTCGCCTACACGGTGTTCTTCATCGCCGCATTCGCGCTGCCGGAGACGCGCGGCCGCGTGCTGCACGCGGACTAAGTCTTTGGCTGTCATCCCGGGGCGATGCGAAGCATCGAACCCGGGATCTCACTCTACAATCTCGAGATTCCGGGTTCACGCTTCGCGTGCCCCGGAATGACGGTGAGGAAGCCTACCGCCCCACCTGATACGGCCCGCCTTTTTCGAGAGCGCGGCTGTACGCCGGACGCGCGTGGATGCGTTCGAGGAACGCCATCGCCTTGGGGTGACCCTGCTCGAGCCCGCCGCGCGCCTGGGCGGCCTCGAGCGGAAAGCTCATCTGGATGTCGGCGGCGGTGAAGTCGCTGCCGGCGAACCATTCGCTCTTTCCCAGCTCGCCTTCCCAATAATCCATGTGCTGCTTGAGCTGCGGATTGACCAGCGCCGTCAGCGCCTGGTTCGAGACCTTGCGCACCAGCGGCCGCAGCAACGCCGGCGCGCGCTTCGGCATCAGCGTGAACAGCAGTTTCAGCAGCAGCGGCTGCATCGCCGAGCCTTCGGCATAGTGCAGCCAGTAGGTGAAGCGCAGCCGCTCGGGCGTGTTCGGCGGCGGGATCAGCCGGCCATTGCCGTAGGTCGCGATGAGATATTCGATGATCGCGCCGGACTCGGCGATGGTGTTGCCGTTGTCGGTGATGACGGGCGACTTGCCGAGCGGATGGATGGCGCGCAGCTCCTTCGGCGCGCGCATGTCGGGCTGGCGCTGATAGCGCACGATCTCGTAGGGCACGCCCAGCTCCTCGAGCAGCCACAGCACGCGCTGCGAGCGTGAATTGTTGAGGTGGTGAACGATCAGCATCGCGTGGTCCCCGGCTTGGCGTGGTCGATTGGCCGCGCGTTCGTGCCAGCCCGGGACCGCAATGTCGAGCCATCCGGACGGATATTTTCACCCGGGTATATTGACGTCACTAATTTACCCGGGTATTAATTGGCCAAAGTCATCAAAAAATATGGCAATGATCCCGATGCAAAGGACTTTCACCGCCTTCCAAGGCCCGCGCCGCCTGGCGTCCGGGTCGGCCGGAGAGGTCGCGCTGGTCGTGAAGCGGATCGCACCACCGCCGGACGAGCCCATCATCATCTTCGAGGACTCTACGGGCCGATCGATCGACTTCGATCTGCGCGGCGGGGATCGCGAGGTGCTGGCACGGGTGGCGAAGCTTGTGCCGCCCCCGGTCGAGGAGACCGCACCACCGAACGAGCCGCGCGGCCGCGGCCGGCCGAAGCTCGGCGTGGTCGCCCGCGAGGTGACGCTGCTGCCGCGGCACTGGGAGTGGCTCAACGCCCAGCCCGGCGGTGCGTCGGTCGCGCTGCGAAAGCTCGTCGACGAGGCCCGGCGCGCGAGCGGCGACAAGGACCGCGAGCGGCAGGCGCGCGATGCGGCCTACCACTTCATGTCGACCATGGCGGGCAACCTGCCGCAATTCGAGGAAGCTTCGCGGACGCTGTTCGCCGATGACCGGCGGCGCTTCACCGGACTGATCGCCGACTGGCCCACCGACATCCGCGACCACATCGTCAAGCTCGCCTACAGCGACCGCGCCTAGGCGCACCGCTTTCCATCAACCATCAACGGCCGAGCCGCGCACCTTGCGCGACAACGGCTTCGCACGCCCTGATGAAAGGCCAATCCATGTCCGCCGCAAAGCCGCTCTGGACCACCTTCCTCCATTTCCTCGCACCGCTGATGCTGAGCAACGCGCTGCAATCGTTGTTCGGCACCGTCAGCAACGTCTATCTCGGCCAGATGATCGGCGTCGACGCACTCGCGGCGGTCTCGGCGTTCTTCCCGGTGATGTTCTTCCTGTTCGCCTTCGTCATGGGCCTGAGCACCGGCGCCACCGTGCTGATCGGGCAGGCGTTTGGCGCCGGTGAACATGGCCGGATCAAAATCGTTGTCGGCGCGACGCTCGCGGTCGGCCTGCTGCTCTCGATCTCGATTGCACTGGTTGGCGGCCTGTTCAGCCGGCCATTGATGATGGCGCTCGCGACGCCCGCAGACATTCTCGATCAGGCCTCCGCTTATGCGCGCATCATGCTGCTGACGATGCCGCTCGGCTTCGTCTTCCTGCTGATGACGGCGATGATCCGCGGTGTCGGCGATGGGCTGACGCCTCTGCTGGCGCTGGCGTTGTCGACCGCGATCGGCCTGATCCTGACGCCGATGCTGATCCGCGGCGCGTTCGGATTGCCGGCGGCCGGCATCGCGAGCCCGGCATGGGCGGCCGCGATCGCCAACGCGCTGACGCTGATTGCGCTCGCCGTCTATCTGCGGCGAAAGCAGCATGCGGTTGCTCCTGATGCCGCGCTGCTGCGTCATCTGCGGCTCAACGGATCCGTGCTCGGCAAGATTCTCGGCATCGGACTGCCGAGCGCGATCGGCATGGTGGTGATGGCGATCGCGGAGCTCGTGCTGCTCGGGCTCGTCAACGGCTTTGGCTCCGACGCCACCGCCGCCTATGGCGCCGTCAACCAGGTGATGGGCTACACGCAGTTCACGGCGATGTCGATTTCGATTGCGGTCTCGATCCTCGGCGCTCAGGCGGTCGGCGGCGGCGACAGGGCGCGGCTCGACGGCATCGTACGGACCGGTCTGCTGTTCAACGTCATCCTGACCGGTGGCCTCGTGGCATTGATCTATCTGGCACCCCGCGCCGTGCTCGGCATCTTCATCACCGATGGCGCGGTGCTCGATCTCGCCAAGGACTTGCTCCACATCGCCTTGTGGAGCTCGGTTCCGTTCGGCCTGGCCACCGTGTTTTCGGGCGCCATGCGTGCCGCCGGTTTCGCCTTGACGCCGATGCTGCTGGCGATCTTCGCCATCGTCGCGATCGAGCTGCCGGCCGCGATCATCCTGAGCCGCACGATTGGCCTGAAGGGCGTATGGGCCGCCTATCCGATCGTGTTCTGCGCCATGTTCATTTTGCAGATGGGCTATTACCTCCTGGTGTGGCGCAAGCGCGCGATCCGGCGCCTGATCTGACCGGATCATCAAGGTATTATGACCATCATTAAACGGTAGACCTGCGGCGCGCCCTGCGCCACAATGTCAAAAAGCGACGCCAGGGAGGACGAATTTGACCCGCGCAGCCCCGCAATTCCTGTTCGATTTCGGCAGCCCGAACGCCTATCTCAGCCATCTGGCGATCCCGGCGATCGAGCAGCGGATCGGCGTGAAATTCGAATATGTGCCGATCCTGCTCGGCGGCATCTTCAAGTCGACCAACAACAAGTCGCCGGCCGAAACGCTCGCCGGCGTCAAGAACAAGCGCGAATTCCAGGCGGTCGAGACCGAGCGCTTTCTCAAGCGCTTCCAGGTTCCGCCCTATGTCATGAACCCCTTCTTCCCCGTCAACACGCTGAACCTGATGCGCACGGCGATCGCCGCCCAGGCCGAGGGCGTGTTCGAAAAATATGTCGAGGCCGCCTTCCACCATATGTGGCGCGAGCCGAAGAAGATGGACGATCCGGAAGTGGCAGCGAAGGCGCTGGCGTCCTCCGGCCTCGATGCCCAGAAACTGTTCGCCCGCGCCCAGGAGCCGGAGGTAAAAGGCAAACTGATCAAGAACACCGAGGAGGCGGTGGCCCGCGGCGCGTTCGGCTCGCCGACCTTCTTCGTCGGCAACGAGATGTTCTTCGGCAAGGAGCAGTTGCGCGAGGTCGAGGAGATGGTGTCGGGAATGTGATTCCCGCATCGCGGGGAAAGCTCGCAATCTCCCCGAGGTCGTCCTGGCGAAGGCCAGGACCCATAACCACCGAAGGTTATTGAAGCGGTGGGCTGGATCTCCAATTTGCCCGACAATGAACAATTGGGGTAATGGGTCCTGGCTTTCGCCAGGACGACAGCAAAGAAGAAACAACAAGGACAATCCCATGCGTATCCTCGTGGTCGGCGCCGGCGCCATCGGCGGCTATTTTGGTGGCAGGCTGTTGCAGGCCGGCCGCGACGTCACCTTCCTGGTCCGGGCGCGGCGCGCCAGCGAGCTCGCCAGCGCCGGCCTCGTCATCAAGAGCCCGAACGGCGACGTCACGCTGAAGGATCCGCCGCGGGTCGAGGCGGACAAGCTGTCCGAAAAATTCGACGTCGTGCTCTTGAGCTGCAAGGCGTTCGACCTCGACGACGCCATCAAATCCTTCGCGGCGGCGGTGGGGCCGAATACGGCGATCATTCCGATGCTCAACGGCATGAAGCATCTCGACACGTTGGATGCCAAATTCGGCAAGGAGCGCGTGCTCGGCGGCCTCTGCGCCATCGCAGCGACCTTGAACGAAAAGCGCGAGGTGGTGCAGCTGCAGCCGATGCAGTCGATCAATTACGGCGAGCGCGACGGCATACTGTCGGACCGGGTCAAGTCGATCGACGAGGCCTTCAAGAGCGGCATCAATGGTGCCACCGCCAGCCAGAACATCATGCAGGACATGTGGGAGAAGTGGGTGTTCCTGTCTTCGCTCGCGGCCTCCACCAGCCTGATGCGCAGCTCCGTCGGCAACATCCTCGCTGCGCCCGGCGGCAGGGATTTCCTGCTCGGCATGCTTGATGAAACCAGCGCGGTCGCCACGGCGTCGGGCTACACGCCAGGCGGCCCGTTCTTCGAGCGGGTCAAGGGCAATTTGACCACCGAGGGGTCGCCGATGACGGCGTCGATGTTCCGCGACATCAAGGCGGGCCTTCCGGTCGAGGCCGATCACGTCATCGGCGATCTCATCGCGCGCGGCGACGCCGCCAAGGTGCCGGTGCCGAAGCTGCGCATCGCCTATACGCATCTGAAGGCGTATGAGAAGCAGCGGGCGGGGTAGCCAGCTCCACACTCCGCTGTCGTCCCGGACAAGCGTAAGCGCAGATCCGGGACCCATAGCCACAAGCCTACATTGTGCGCGAAGTCGTCACTCCGAGTCCCCGTAACCACACCCTCCTGTGGTTATGGGTCCCGGCCTTCGCCGGGACGACGGCGGAGTTTGGTGATGCCTCCTGCCTCCGCTACTGCAAATGCGCCAGATAGTGCGCGAGCGCGGTGATCTCTTCCTCGCTCAGGGAGTAGGCGACGTCGGCCATCGCGGCGCCGGCACCGCCGACGCGCTGGCTCGTCTTGTAGTCGTTCAGCGCTTTCACGAGATATTCCTCGCGCTGGCCGGCGAGCCGCGCCACCGCCTTGGTGCCGGCGTAAGTGTCGGTGTGGCATGAGGCGCAGCGGCGGCCGGCGGCGGCTTGCGCGCCCTTCCTGGACAGGTCGGGGTCATTGTCCTCCGCAGCCTTCGGCGGCGTCAGCGAGGCGAAATAGGCGCCGAGATTGCGGATGTCCTCGTTGTTGATCTCTTCGACGATCGGCTGCATCTGCTCGTTCTTGCGGGAGCCAGCGCGGAAGAACACGAGCTGCCATTGCAGGAATTGATCGGGCTGGCCGGCGAGCGAGGGAATGTTCTCCATCTGCGAGACGCCGTTGTCGCCGTGGCAGCCGGCGCAGATTTCTGCTTTGGCCTTGCCGGCGGCGACATCGGCGGCCTCTGCCGGAAGGAAGCCGAGCGTGAGGAGCGCAACCGCGCTGATTGCGTGCGAGATGGACTGCCGGCACATGATGGGGATTCCGCTCTAACGATTTCGTCATTCCACATTGCGCAATTGCGCATCGGAGAATCCATAACCCCGTTTCGTGGCTATGGGTTCCGGAGTTGCGCGCAAGCGGCGCCCAATCCGGAACGACAGCGTGCGAACTTGAAATGGGAGAGGCTGCGGCGCCTCTGGGCCACCGCAGCCTCCATATCGTCGTGCGCTACTTCTTGCTGTAGCTGATGCGGTAGATCGCGCCGGCCCAGTCGTCGGCGACGAGGATCGAGCCATCCTTGGCGAGGATGATGTCGTTGGGACGGCCGAGATAGCCCTGGTCGCCCTCGATCCAGCCGGAGGCGAACACCTCCTGCTTGGCGTTCTTGCCGTCGGGCCCGACGATCACGCGCTTGATGCGGGCGCCCTGGTATTTGTGCCGATTCCAGGAGCCATGCTCGGCGATCAGGATGTTGTTCTTGTACTCGGCGGGGAATTGATCGCCGGTATAGAACTTCATGCCGAGCGGAGCGACATGCGCGCCGAGATTCAGCACGGGCGGCGTGAACTCGGAGCATTTGTGGCCCATCGCGAACTTCGGATCAGGCAGGTCGCCCTGGTGGCAATAGGGATAGCCGAAGTGCTCGCCGATCTTCGAGATCATGTTCAGCTTGTCGCTGGGAAGATCGTCGCTGACCCAGTCGCGCGCGTTCTCGGTGAACCAGAACTTTCCGGTGCGCGGATCGACGTCGCCGCCGACCGAATTGCGGACGCCGAGCGCATAGATTTCGGCGTTGCCGGTCTTGGGATCGACGCGGCGGATCTGCGAGACGCTGGTCGGGGGAACGCCGACGTTGAAGGGCGGTCCGAACGGCAAATAGAACCAGCCTTCCTTGTCGACCGCGATGTACTTCCAGCCATGCGCGGCATAGGACGGCATGTCGTCATAGACGACCTTGCCGTCGCCGAGCTTGTCCAGATTGGCTTCCGCGTTGTCGTAGCGGATCAGCTTGTCGACCGCGATGACGTAGAGCGCGCCGTCCTTGAAGGCGAGACCGGTGGGCATGTTCAGCCCCTTGAGGATGGTCTTGACCTCTTTCTTCCCGTTGTTGTCCTTGATGGCATAGACGTTGCCGAGGCCGAACGAGCCGACGAACAGCGTGCCCTTGTCACCCCAGGCCATCTGCCGCGCCGCGAGCACGCCGGGCGCATAGACTTCGATCTTGAAGCCGGCCGGCAGCTTGATCTTCTTCATCATCGCCGCGAGCTCGGCCTCCGACGCGCCAGTGGGCGGTCCCGACGGCGGCGCCAGTCCCTTCTGCGCCTCGGTCTCGTCGCCGAGGAACCAGTCATCCGGCGGATGGGTCCAGAATTCCTTGGTGCCGGATTCGTATTTCTTCAGCGGCTTGTTCTTGTCCGGCTGCTGTGCGTTGCCGGCGCTTGTCCCCGCAAGAAGGGCAACCGCTGCAAGCGCCAGGACAGATTGAAAGACGGATCGATGGAATTTCATCGCGTCACTCCCCTAAGGCAGCCATCAGGGCTGCACGTTATTTTGTTTTGCTAGTCGAGAGGCGAGGTTCGGCGTCTGTCGAGAGGACAGACGCAAAAAGGTTAGCACATCTGCGAGCGGTGAGAAGCGCGTCGCATGCAGTGCGGTTGCGCTCAGTAAAAATTGAGACGGAATTTCTCGCGAGGCGAATGCAACGGCGGCAACGATCTCGCTGCAACGCGGAATCAAAATGGCGCGCGGCTAATTTCCAGGCAGCACGAATGTCGTGCTGTCGCAAAAATCGCGAAAACAACCCCATGCACAGTAGAACGCCTCAGGCCAGCTTGCTCCCGGCAAAACCGCGCAGACACCTGACACGTCGAGCGAAACGGCAAAAGCGGCGATTACGAGGCGACGGGGTAAGGCCCGTCGTCGAATACCGCGTCATGATAGCCCTTCGAGCCTACATCGCGCGCCAGCGCGCTGCGAAAGTCCCGTTCGGCGCGGAGACTGTCCAGGACATGGGCAAAATCGAATTCGGGCCGCCATCCCAACTCGCGCCGCGCACGATCGTTGACATAGACGCGGTCGAGCTGCGGGAACAGGCGCCAGCCGCGCGCGGCGTAGAGCTCCGCGCAATCCGGATAGAGCTCGCGCACGACACTGGCCGCGTCGCGCGCAAGCGCGGCGAGATGGCCCGGCTCGAAGGGACTCGTGGCGGAGACGATGTAGCGACCGAAGCCGACCTTCGGCGCGCGCTCGACGGCAAGAAGATGGGCGCTCACCGCGTCCGCTATATCCAGACGGCGATAGAGCAGCTCGTTGGCCTGCGCGTTCTCCAGCGCGTAGGCAGCCCGCATCGTGGGATCGTCGTCGTCCTCCGGAAAGAAGCGCGAGGTTCGCAAGATCATGACCGGCAGACCATGTTCGCGAAAGAACAGCTCGCACAGATTCTCCGCCATCAGCTTGGTCGTGCCGTAGATGTTCTTCGGCACCGACGGCAGATCCTCGGTGACCCACACGGCGGCCTGTCCCGCCTCCGGCCGCAGCTGCGAGCCGAATGCGCTGGTGGTGCTGGTGAAGACGAAGCTCTTCACCCCGGCAGCCGCGGCCGCCTCAAGCAGGTTGAGCGTGCCGGTGACGTTGGTGTCGACAAAATCCTGCTTGCCGTGGGTCGCCACATGCGGCTTGTGCAGCGTCGCAGTGTGGATGATGGCGCTGACGCCTTCCATCTGGCGCCGCACGAAGCTTGGGTCGACGATCGAGCCAGCGGCAGCGGTGAAGGGCGATGGCTTCAGATCGACACCGCGCACGGGCGAACCGCGCCCGCGAAGCGTGCGGAGAATAGCCTCCCCGAGGTGGCCGGCGCTGCCGGTGACCAGGATTGTCATTGCTCCTCCGGGATTGATCTTCCGCGATGCGCGAGACGAAACTGAACTGCTCCAGCCTGCCTCGCGTCACCTCCCATCCGGCAACCGTTTGGGCCCGGAAGGGCTTGCCGTCAATCACAGGCCGAGGCGGCGCGCATCGTCGGCGAGAAACGCCTGGCCACTGCGATGCTTTACGCTCGGCAGATCGGCGATTCGCGAGCGCCACGCCATGAGTGCGGAGGAGTTGTCGGGAGGTGTAAGGCCGGCGGCGTCGGCGAACAGCAGACCGGCAAATACGGTAATGTCCGCCATCGAGAACGAGTCTCCGGCGACGTAGGGCTGCCGCTCCAACACGCTGTTGAAATAGCTCATCCCGGCGCGCGCGCGATCGCCTTGCCGCCGTCCCCACTCGGCGCGGCCGTGCCAATCGAGGCTCTTGAAGGCCTGAAGCTTGGGGCCGAGGCCGGGTGTCGCATGATGGAAGTACTCGCCGACCGGATCGATCAGTTCGGCCTCCGCGCGCCGCTGCATCATATGGATCAGCCCTCTCTGTTTCGGCGTCGTGCCCGTCAGCCTCGGGCGGCCGTCCAGATGATCGAGATATTCGGTGATGGCCGTGGATTCCGAGATGAAGGTGCCGTCGTCGAGTTCAAGCACGGGCAGGACGCCGGATGGGTTCTTCTGCAGGAACGCAGGGCTCTTGTGCTCGGCCCCGATGAGGTCGACCGAGACAAACTCGACCTTGGAGTCGATCTGCTTTTCCGCAAGCACGATGCGGATGCGGGTGGGATTTGGAAAGCCTGGACGATCATAGATTCTCATTTGGCACCTTTTTAACTGTCTATCGATAGATAGGCACGCGTGGTACCCGTACCCCCTTCTCATCCCAGCCGTCAACGGCTATCTATCGATCGATAGGTAACGAAATCGATGGCAAAGACCAAAACCGACATGCGAGAGGCCGTCCTGGCGGCTGCCCGGGCGACCGTGCAGGCACGCGGGTACACCGCGCTGAGCTTTCGCGAGCTGGCCAAGGAGGTGGGGATCAAGAGTGCCAGCGTGCACTATCACTTCCCGACCAAGGGCGATCTCGGAGTGGCGTTGGCCCGGCGCTACACCGAGGAGGGGGCCGCCTATCTGGAGGAGATTCTCGCGACAGCACCCGATCCGCATGCGTGCTTCGACCGCTACGTCGAGATCTTTCGTGCCGCGCTGGCCAACGGCAATCGCATGTGCCTGAGCGGCGTCATGAGCGCCGAGCTCGACGATCTTCCGGAAGAGGTGAGGCGCGAGATTGATCGTTTTCCGCGCATGAATATCGGGTGGATCGCGCGTGTGCTCGCAACCATCAAGCCATCCTCCAGCGAAGAGGAGAGGAACGAGCGCGCGATGGCGATCTATGCCGCGATCGCGGGCGCGCAGCTGATTGCGCGCGGTCGCAACGACATCTCGATCTACGATCGTACCATCGAGGCCTACCGCATCTCGGGATTGATTCCCTGATCCGCAGCGCTTGCTCAAGGCAAGCCGAAGCGAATTGCGCTTACGGGATTTTGGATGCTTGGGGAAAAATTGGAGCGGGCGAAGGGGCTCGAACCCTCGACCCCGACCTTGGCAAGGTCGTGCTCTACCACTGAGCTACACCCGCATCCTGTGTCGGCCGCGTGACGCGCCCGGCAACGGCTGTCGTATGCCAAAAGCGGACGGCGAATGCAACAGCTACCGGCGGGATAGATTCGCTTCCAGCGCCCCATATGGACCCCGATCCCGGCCAAATCGGCCGAAAATGCCCTTGAACCGCCGAATCGGTTGCCATGGATTGAAATTCGGCCGTCCCGGCCCAATTTTAGGGGCCGACAGCGAAGCATATGAATTGGCGACGTGCTAAAGACCCGCCATTCCAGACATCAGACGAGGGGATCCCGTGACGATCATCGACCAGGGTAACGGAGCGGCTGGCCCGGCTGCGGCCGATCTGATCAAGGACACCACCACCCAGACCTTCGTGAAGGACGTCATCGAGGAATCGAAGCGCCAGCCGGTTCTGATCGACTTCTGGGCGGAGTGGTGCGGCCCCTGCAAGCAGCTCACGCCCGTGCTGGAAAAGGCGGTCAAGGCCGCCAAGGGCAAGGTCAAGCTGGTCAAGATGAACATCGACCAGCACCCAGCGATCCCGGGCCAGATGGGCATCCAGTCGATTCCGGCCGTGATCGCCTTCGTCAACGGCCAGCCCGCCGACGGCTTCATGGGCGCGGTGCCGGAGAGCCAGCTCAACGCCTTCATCGAAAAGCTGACCAAGGGCGTGACCGCGCCGGGCGAGGTCAACATCGCCGAGATCCTGCAGGAGGCCGAGGCCGTGCTCGCCGAGGGCGACGCTGCGGCGGCGGCGCAGATCTATGCCGAGGTGCTCCAGCACGATTCGACCAACATCGCAGCGCTGGCCGGGCTCGCGAAGTGCTACGCCGTCTCGGGTGCGATGGAGCAGGCCAAGCAGACGCTGGCCATGGTGCCGGAATCCAAGCGCAACGACCCCGCGGTCAAGGCCGTGCAGACCGCGATCGACCTCGCCGAGCAGGCGCAATCGCTCGGGCCCGTCGCCGAGCTGGAACAGAAAGTCGCCGCAAACCCGCTCGATCATCAGGCGCGATTTGACCTTGCGACCGCGCTCAACGCGCAGGGCAACCGGGTGGCGGCGACCGAGCAGCTGCTCGCGATCGTCAAGCGCGACCGCAAATGGAACGACGACGGCGCCCGCAAGCAGCTCGTGCAGTTCTTCGAGGCCTGGGGCAGCACGGACGAAGCGACGATCGAGGGACGCAAGCGCTTGTCGACGATCCTGTTTTCGTAGGCGTGATGATTGCTGGAGCGTGGTTATTGCCGGAGCATGATCTTGTCGGAAAACCGCTGCACTCTTTGCGCTAACGCGGCCCTTCGGGTCCGGATCATGCTCTAGCGACGTCAGCGGGGACCAGATGCCGATCAACATCGAATATCGCGGGCCCGCCGACCTTCCGGAGATCATTCCGGTGTTTCCGCTGCCGGGCGCGCTACTGTTGCCGCGCGGCCAGATGCCGCTCAACATCTTCGAGCCGCGCTACCTCGCGATGGTCGACGATTGCTTGCGCGACGGCCATCGCCTGATCGGCATGATCCAGCCGGACATCGCGCATTCGCCGAAGAACTCCGACAAGCCGGCGCTGTTTCGCGTCGGCTGTGTCGGCCGCATCACACAGCTCGCCGAATCCGGTGACGGCCGCTACATCCTCGAGCTCACCGGGGTCGCGCGGTTCAAGGTGGTCGAGGAGCTCGAGGTGCTCACCGCCTACCGGCAGTGCAAGGTCGACTTCTTCACCTTCGCCGACGATTTTACCGCGCGCGTGGGCGAGGACGAAGTCAACCGCGAGGCGCTGCTGGTGGCGCTGGCGGATTTCCTGAAGGCCAACAACCTCAAGGTCGACTGGGAAGGCGTCGAGAGCGCCCCCAATGAGGCGCTGGTCAACGCACTGGCGATGATGTCGCCTTACGGCCCGGCCGAGAAGCAGGCCATGCTGGAGGCGCCGGACCTGAAGACCCGCGCCGAGATTTTGATCGCGGTCACCGAGATGGATCTCGCCAAGAAGCGCACCAGCGGCGATCCGCCGTTGCAGTGACGGCCTGAATGCTCACGCGGCGCAGACGACCGCTCCGGGACCCCGCCGCAGCATTTTGGCGATGCCGGATGCAGGCATCGGCCGGCTGAAATAATAGCCTTGGGTTTCGATGCAGCCCTCTTCACGGAGGATGTCCAGCTGCGCCTTCGTTTCGACGCCTTCGGCGGTCGTCGTCTTGCCGAGGCTGACTGCGAAACGAACAACTGCTCGCGCGAGATGGTGCGCCTCCGCGCTCGCGCTGGACAGGTCGTTGACGAAACTGCGGTCGATCTTGATCTTGTCGAATGAAAATCGTTGCAGAAAGCTCAGCGACGAATAGCCGGTGCCGAAATCGTCCAGGGCGATTCGCACGCCGAGCTCGTGCAGTTGACCGAGCACTGCGAACACCGCTTCGCTGTCGTGCATGATCACCGTCTCGGTCACCTCGAGCTCGAGCCTGTGCGGCGCAACGCCCGAGCTCGCCAGCGCGCTGATGATGACCGGGACAAGCTCCTTGCTCCTGAATTGAGCGGGCGACAGGTTGACCGCGATCCTGATATCGGCGGGCCATTTGGCGGCTTCCGCACAGGCGGCCCTCAAGACCCATTCTCCCAGCGGCACGATCAGGCCGGTCTCCTCCGCAAGCGGGATGAATTCGCCGGGCATGACCAGGCCTCGCTGCGGGTGATGCCAGCGCAGCAAGGCCTCGAAGCCGCTGGTCCTGCCGGTCGCGGCATCGACGAATGGCTGGTAGTGGAGCTCGAATTGAAGGCCGGCAAGCGCATCCCGCATGTCGCGCTCCAGATTGCGTCGCGCATGCATGAGCTTGTCGAGTTCCGGCTCGAAGAAACGGAATGCACCGCGTCCGCCACTCTTGGCCGAGTAGAGGGCGAGATCAGCGCTCTTCATGATCACGTCGGAATCGTTGCCATCGCGCGGCGCGATGGCAATGCCGATGCTGGTGCCCACCGTGACCTGGTGATCGCCGAGATCGAAGGGTTCGCAGAGCGCCTTTCTGATTTTCTCGGCGAGGGTCGCGGCCTCCACGGCCGGGTTGGTCACGTAGTCGATCACCGCGAACTCGTCGCCGCCCAGCCGGGCGATCAACGCGGTTTCCGTGGTGCATTCGCGCAGCCGCGCGGCGACGGCGCGCAGCAGGGAGTCACCGGCCGGATGTCCAAGCGTGTCGTTGACTTCCTTGAAGCGATCGAGATCGAGCATGAGCACGGCCAGATCAACACCGCCATTGCGCGTAACCGCAATGGCGTGTTCCATCCGCTCCCTGAGCAGCACGCGATTTGGCAGATCGGTCAACGCATCGTGCTGCGCCATATGAGTGATCTTGGCCTCGGACCGGCGTTGCTCGGTGACATCGAGATGCGTGGCCACCCACCCGCCGCCGGCCATTGGCTGTCGCGTCACGCAGATCAGCCGTCCATCGGCGAACTCGTCGATCCTGCTCGAGACTGCATCGAACGGCAACGCGGCCAATTTCGAGATGAATTGCCCGGCAGCGCCCTCGCTGGAGTCGCCCTTGAGGAGGCCATTCACAATACGATGCCTGATGATGTCCGCGTGCGGCGTCCCCGTTCTCAGCAGTTCCGGCGGCAGCCGATAGAGTTGGGCATAACGCTCGTTGCTGACGACAAGTCGCTTCTCCGCATCGAACATGCACAGGGCCTCGACCATGTTGTTGATGGCCGTGTCCAGCCTGATCTTCTGGTCGTGGATTTCCTTTTGCGAATCTTCCACCTGTTGCCTGGCGAGCGAAAGCTCGCGGATGATTTCCTCGAACCGGCTGGTTCGGGTCGCAAGCCGGCGATCCGCCAGCACGCCGACAAGGCTCATCCCGAGCACCGACAGAGCCACACCCGCAATTGCCACGGCGAGGAAGGCCGGCGAAAGCGACAAGGCATCGCTGTTCAGCGTCGGGTCTGGAACGATCTGCACGGCCCCCATGGCCGTGAAATGATGCGACACGATGGCGAGCGTCAGCAGCAGCGCCGCGACGAAGGTCCCCCATTTGTCCTTGCGGCCCAGGGCGACCGCGAGTGCAGCGTAGCCCAGGACCATGCCGAGGATGATCGAGACCAACACCAGCTGCGGCGACCAGGTGACACGGCCAGGCACTTCGAGGGCCCACATGCCGAGATAGTGCATGCTCGCAATACCGGCGCCGATGATGCCGCCGCCCGCAGCCGCGCGCCACCGGCCGGAGTTGCTGACGGCAACGCCGAAACCGCCTGACGTCAGGATCATCGCCGCGGCGAGCGACAGCGCTGTCAGAACGATGCCGTAACCCGTCGAGACGCCGGGTTCGTAGGCCAGCATTGCGACAAAATGCGTTGCCCAGATTCCATAGCCGATGGCGGCGCCGGCGATCGCAATCCAGATCAGCCGCGCCCAGGCGCGCGACGCGCTCGCGCGATGAAAGATGCTGACGGCCACAATGCTTGCAGCGAAGCAAACCAGACCGGCCAGCATGACAAGCCGCCAATCATGCTCTGCCGTGAGGCAGGTAAAAACGCGGAACATCGAAATCGCCTCCCTCGTCAATATCCGCAAGGATCGATCCGATAGGCTTTCTTCGCGTTAATTTTCCGCAATGCCCGGTTGCATGCCTATCGTGAGGTAAACCCAGCTCGGCAATGGCGCCGTTTAGCGGTAAGCCTGTGCGGGCGAGGACTTTGAGTCCCGTGAAACTACGCGGTTGAGCGAGCCCGCGGTTCCATCGGTTCGAACCAAACCAGCCCTGCTCAGGTGGAACTACGGATGCGCTTGCGTCCCGTGATCATCGCGCGGATCAGGTTCTCGCGCTGGAGCATTCCCATCAGCACGACACCGACGACGTGCAGCACGACCAGGACGATGACGGCGTCCGATGCAAAAGCATGGGTGTCCTCGATCCACCAGACGCCGAAGAAGGTGACGGTCACCGACATTGCGCCCGTGATCGCCGAGACGGCGAGCGACAGCAGCAGGGCCACCAGCATCACGGTGCCGGCGGGATTGAGCCCGATATACCGGCCGGTCATGCCACGGCGCAGATTCCAGACATAATGCGGTGCGGCGCGAAGCCTGACGCCGACCATCCGAAAGCGCGAATAACGGCTTCCCCAAAAACCCCAGACCAGCCGAAAGGCCAACAGGCCGATCACCGCATAGCCGACGATGCGGTGAAGTCCGTTATAGACGGTGGGCGTGAACCACGCGGCCAGGACCGATATGGCGAGAGCCCAGTGCCAGAGGCGCAGCGGGAGGTCCCAGACCTCGACCGTCCGCGAAGCGATTCGATTCGCGGGGGGCCTAATCGGCTCCCCGCCCGCTTCCGGCACCGGCTCGTCCATAAGCGTCAGTTCACTTTGTACCGTTCACGTTGCGCAGCTTACTTTGCAATCGTGTGCTTCAGGCTGAGATCTTCCGGGCTGTAGAACAGCTCGTAGAGCTTGCCTTCCTTGACGCCGTAGACCTCATAGCAGGAGCCTTCGATCTTGGAGCGCCGCACCTCGTAGCCCAGCGCCTTCGCCTTGGCTTCGGCTTCGCTGGCCGGCTTCCACGACGCCTTGTCGAGCTTGGTGCAATCCTTGAAACCGTCGGCCATGGCCGCCGATCCCGCGCCAATCCCGATCGTCAGTGCAATGGCAACAACACGAATAACCTTCACGAACGTCTCCTTCTCTGTCGTGCGCGCAACGGCTTGCGCGAAGCGCGACCGAAGGAAGCAAAGCAGATGGTGAAGTCAATCCGGTTCGAGGCTGATTCGCTTTAGAGTTATTCTAACGGTCGCAAAAAGATCAGTGCTCTCCGCACGCAGCGCACATTTGCGCGGCCGCTGCGGCCTTACGTCTCACGGGCTTGGATCGGCCGCTGTCTTTGCCTCAAAGCTCCGCTGCGACGCGCAACCTTTTCGGTTCGACTTCAGTAGCCGGCGACCGCCATTGCCACGACGGCACTGAGCGCCATCCAGCCGAAATGCCGGCCGCGCGTGGCCCATGCGTTGGCGACAGCCGAGAAGYCGAATACGCAGGCCATGGTGACGACGATCCAGCGGCGCGCCGGCTCCGATTCCATCCAGGGCGCCGCGATCAGCAGCACGCCGCCGCCGATCCAGGCGACGGTCGAGGCCTGCCAGACCAGCCGGATCAGGGTGCGCAGCCGTTCCGGCTCGATGCGGGCGCGAGGAAACACCTTGGTCTCGCCGAGAATGCCATGAATGAGGGCCACGGCAATGGCCACGACGCCGGCGCACTGGAGCAAGAGATCACGCATCGGCAGAGCTCCCTGAAGCTTCGTCCATACAGTTCTGTATGGTGACATAGGCGCTGGCCCCGCGCCTGTCAATACACTAGTGTATGGCACGATTCTGGAACCGGTCATGACCGAACAACTCTCCGCCGACGACTGGATCAAAGAGGGCCTGAAGGCGCTGACCAAAAACGGTTTCACCGCGCTGAAGGCCGAACCGCTCGCGAAGGCCATGGGCGTCTCGCGCGGCAGCTTCTATTGGCACTTTGCCGATCTCGGCGCGTTCCACGCCGCCATCCTGAAGCGCTGGCGCGAGATCGCGGCCGAGCAGATCATCGCCGACGTCGAGGCCGACAGCGGCGAGCCGCTGGCGGCGCTGCTGCGCAGGACCTTTGGCGCGCGGCTCGACCTGGAACGTGCGGTGCGCAACTGGGCGGCGTTCGATGCGGCCGCGCAAGCCGCGGTTCGCGCGATCGACCGCCGCAGGCTCGACTATATCGAGACGCTGCTGGAGAAGCGCGGACTGACGCCCGCGATGGCGCAGGCCCGCGCGCAGATCCTGTACTGGACCTTTCTCGGCTTCGCCTTGTCCGGCACACCGGTGCCGGCGGCACGGCTCCAGGGGCTGCTCGACGAGATCCTGCGGATGGTCTCTGCCTAGCCGCAGCAATGGGCGGCCGCGATTTTCTGTGCTACAGGCAGCCCGATTGCCGGAGACCAAGATGAACGCGCCCACCGAACGCCCCGAAAACAGCGTCGATCCCAAACTGCTGGAGATCCTGGTCTGCCCGCTGACCAAGGGCCCGCTGGAATTCGATTCCGCGAAGCAGGAGCTGATCTCGCGCTCCGCCAAGCTCGCCTATCCCATTCGCGACGGCATCCCGATCATGCTGCCGGAAGAGGCGCGGAAGATCGATTGAGGAACTTGTAGCCCGGATGGAGCGCAGCGTAATCCGGGATTCTTCGAACTGGGGCGGGGTCCCGGATTGCGCTGCGCTCCATCCGGGCTACGACGTTGCTGCGCGATGGTCGCTCCACACCCTCGGTGTCGTCCTGGCGAAGGCCAGGAACCATAACCACGAATTGCGTTGTCGCACGAGCTGGTAACTCCGAGTCCTCGCAAAACTATTGCTGCGGCGTATGGGTCCCGAATCTGCGCGCGCTTGGGGCGCGCTTGTCCGGGACGACGAGCGGAGAATGGGGCGACAGCGAGAACTAAAGCGCCTCGCCCTTCAGCAATCGCGGCACCTCGCCTGTGAGGCCGGCGGCCTGGCGGATGAACAGATTCTTCAGCGGCGGGGCTCGGTCGACGATGCCGAGGCCGATGTCGCGCATGGTGCGCAGCAGCGTCGACTGGTTGGAGAACAGGAAGTTCAGCGAGTTGGTGGCAAGGCCCATCGCCATGGTGTCGAAGCGGCGCCAGCGCTGGTAGCGCTCGAGCACGCCGGCCTCGCCGATATCCATGCCGAGCCGGGCGGCATCGACGACGACCTCGGCCAATGCGGCGACATCCTTCAGCCCCATGTTGAGGCCCTGTCCGGCGATCGGATGGATGACATGCGCGGAATCGCCGACCAGCGCCAGGCGCTCTCCAATGAAGGAGCGCGCCACGAAATAGGACAGCGGGAATGCGCGCGGCTTGTCGAGCGCTTTCACCTCGCCGAGATGCAGGCCGAAACGCTGCTCGAGCTCGCCGTGGAATTCCTCCTCGCTGAGCGCAATGATGCGCGCGGCTTCAGTGCGGCCCTCGGTCCACACCAGCGACGATCGCTTGCCGGACAGCGGCAGGATCGCGAACGGACCTGCCGGCAGGAAGTGCTCTTCGGCGCGGCCCTCGTGGTCGCGCTCATGGCCGACGGTAACGACGATGCCGGATTGATCGTATTCCCAGCCATGGGTGGCGATGCCCGCGCGTTCGCGCAGCTTCGACTTGGCGCCATCGGCGGCGATCAGGAGGCTTGCTGCAATGACGCTGCCATCACCCAGCGTCACGTCGATGCCATCGGCGCGCGTATCGTAGGACGTCACCACGGTGGCGCGGAGATCGATGCCCTCGGCCTCGGCGCGTGCCACCAGCGCATCGATCAGGCGGCGGTTCTCGACCATGTGTGCGAAGGGCTCGCCAGGCGCGACGTCGCCGGCAAAGTTCAAAAACACCGGACGCGTGGCGTCCTCCAGCTTGGAATCGGTGACGACCATGTCGAGGATCGGCTGCGCCTCACCCTTGACGTCGTCCCAGGCGCCGATCGCCTCGAACAGGCGGCGGCAGGCGGCCACGATCGCGGTGGCGCGCGGGTCGCGGCTCGGCCGCATGCTGAGCGCCGGGTCGGCAACGATGACGGGAATCTCGGGGCCGAGCCCCTGGCGCAGCGCCAGGGCCAGCGCCAGGCCGGCAAACGCGCCCCCGCCAATGACAATGCTACCCTGTACCGACATATTCTTCTGCCCAAATTCCCGGCTAACTCTTGGACTTGCTAGCAGACTTGAGGTGGGCGAAACAGTGCGGTGAAACAAGGGCGGAACGGCTCCGTTCCGTCATTCCCGGGCACGCGGAAGCGCGAACCCGGAATCCAGAGATTATCGCTCGGGATTCCGGGTTCATCGCTGGCGCGATGCCCCGGAATGACGAGATTTTCGAAAGCACCACCATGTCCAAGAGCCTGATCGACCTGATCTCGATCCTCGACCTCGAGCAGCTCGAGGTGAATTTGTTCCGCGGCAACAGCCCGAAGACGAGCTGGCAGCGCGTGTTCGGCGGGCAGGTGATCGGGCAGGCCATGGTCGCGGCCTGCCGCACGGTCGAGGGCCGGCTGCCGCACTCATTGCATTGCTATTTCATCCTGCCGGGCGATCCGCAGATTCCGATCATCTACCAGGTCGAGCGCCTGCGCGACGGCAAGAGCTATTCGACACGCCGCGTCACCGCGATCCAGCACGGCAACGCGATCTTCTCCATCATGGTGTCGTTCCACGCCGAGGAGGAGGGCGCCTTCGACCACCAGGACAAGATGCCCGACGTGCCGCCGCCGGAAAAACTCACCGCGGAGGAGGTGGCCAAGCAGCCGATGTTCCGCGAGATGCCGGAATTCATCCGCCGCTACTATGAGTCCGATCGTCCGATCGAGCTGCGCCCGGTCGAGCTCGGCCGCTATTTCGGCGAGAAGATCGAGGACGGCCGCATTCACGTCTGGATCAGGACCGCGGCAAAGCTGCCGGACGATCCGGCGCTGCATTTGTGCGCGCTGGCCTATGCGTCCGACTTCTCGCTGCTGGATGCGGTGATGGCACGCTACGGCCGCACGCTGTTCGACAAGCGCATGATGCCGGCGAGCCTCGACCACGCGATGTGGTTTCACCGCCCGTTCCGCGCCGACGAATGGCTGCTCTACGTGCAGGATTCGCCGAGCGCGCAAGGCGGCCGCGGCTTGACCCGCGGCCTGATCTTCAAGCCCGACGGCACGCTGGTCGCCTCCGTCGCGCAGGAAGGCTCCGTGYGCGAGCGGAAGAGCTGATTGCTCAAGCGCGATTTCATCGCGCCTGGGATTACTGGAGCATGATCTCTTCGGAAAACTGCTTCACACTTTTCCGGATCATGCTCAGACCGACCCGCGCGGAGCGAGCTCGGTCTGCGACGCAAACCAGTTCATGATCCAGCGATACACCCACGGGATCGGGATGATGAGGCTGAACAGGATTGCAGCCACGATTCCACGCCAGAGAATCTCGAGACCACTGCCCCTGAAGACGATCTCGCGCCGAGTGCCCTCGATGTTGCGGCAGAACCAGCGCATCTGGGCTGCGGCGACCCAGGCCCAGCCGACGATCGTGATGATGGAGATCGCGAACAGCAGGTTCCAGCCGATATAGGCCCAGACCGAGCCCGTGAAGCTGAGACCAAGCGGCTGCCCGTTGGAGGCGAGGCTCGCGACCATCCATTTGGCCAGAAGCCAGTAGAGAACGATCTGGACGATGAACAGCAGGTTGCTCAGCAACTGGATGCCGGTGAAGGCGATGGCGATCGCCAGGACGATGAAGCCGAAAAACCAGGGCACCAGCGTCATCGCATTGCCGGTGAAGCTGAGGTTGGGCCGCCCCGGAACCTTGACGCAGGACACGATCCATTTGGTGTACCAGACGAACACCCATGGCACCGGGATGATGAAGCACATGCCGATCAGCATGACGATGCTGCGCCAGGTGAACTCGAGGATGCCGAAGTCGATCGCCAGCGATCCGCCACCGCCGGCACCGGCGTAGCCACCGCCGCCCATCATCGGCGGGCCGCCGGCCGGGACCATCGGGGGCGCACCGCCGCCGCCGATCAGACCGGGGATTTCGGCGGCCTTCTGCCAGCCCGCCATGCCTTCGGACCACACCAGCGTGTCCGGGCGCACGATCCCTTGCGCGACCAGGTCGCGGAATTGCCCTTCAGGATAGGGCCCCTGCTGCTTGCCCTCGGATGCATAGAACCAACTCGCCATGACGCGCCCCCCTAAACATACTTTTGTACCGGCCGGGACGCTTGGGTTCACCGCATCCATGCCAAAAATGCATTGTGGAGGATGAACGGCTGCCCTGTACAGAGGCGGCCGTTCACATGGCCAAACGTTTTTCCGCTTCAACCTGCAACATTTTTATGCCATTTGCCCGGAAAGATGCCAGATTGACGCTGCGCCGGGGACATACGGCGCGGCGCATCCCGGGGAATAGGCCTGACCATGAAACTCGTCGTCGCGATCATCAAACCCTTCAAGCTCGATGAAGTCCGCCAGGCGCTGACGGCGATCGGCGTGCACGGCATGACCGTGACCGAGGTGAAGGGCTATGGCCGTCAGAAGGGCCACACCGAGATCTATCGCGGCGCCGAATATGTCGTGAACTTCCTGCCCAAGCTGCGGATCGAGATCGCGGTCGCCTCCGATGTCGCCGAGAAGGCGGTCGCCGTGATCACCGCGACGGCGCGCACCGGGCAGATCGGCGACGGCAAGATCTTCGTCACGCCGATCGACCACGCGCTGCGCATCCGCACCGGCGAAACCGACAGCGACGCGCTCTAGGTAAGACCGTCTTCGATCGCACCGGGCAACGACGCCACAGCGTGCGACGCAATCAATGTGCTTGGGGGAAACGACATGGCGGATGTGTTGCGCCGCGCGGCTATGGCTGCGCCGATTGGACTTGCGTCCGTCATAGCATCGCCGGCGCACGCCGCGGGCTCCGAGATCAGCACCGCCGACACCGCCTGGATGATCGTCGCCACCGCGCTGGTGCTGATGATGACGATTCCGGGATTGGCGCTGTTCTACTCCGGCATGGTGCGCAAGAAGAACGTGCTTGCGACCATGGCGCAGAGCCTTGCCGCGGTGACGCTGATCTCGATTCTCTGGGTCGCGTTCGGCTATTCGCTGTGCTTCGTCGGCGACGGCCCGTGGATCGGCACGCTCGACCGCTGGTTCCTCGCGGGCATGACGATGGACAGCGTCAATCCGGCCGCAAAGACGATCCCGGAATCGCTGTTCATGCTGTACCAGATGACGTTTGCCATCATCACGGTGGCGCTGGTCGCGGGTTCGGTCGCCGATCGCATGCGGTTCTCCGCCTATCTCCTGTTCTCCGTCGCCTGGTTCATCTTCGTCTACATCCCGCTGGCGCATTGGGTGTGGGGCGGTGGCTTCCTCGCCAGCATGGGCGTGCTGGATTTTGCCGGCGGCCTGGTCGTGCATCTGTCGGCCGGCACCGGCGGCCTGGTCGCCGCGAAGGTGATGGGGCGCCGTCATGGCTACGGCACCGAAAATCTCTCGCCGTTCGATCTCTCGCTCGCGGTGATGGGCACGGGACTGTTGTGGGTCGGCTGGTTCGGGTTCAACGGCGGTTCGGCGGGCGCGGCCAATTCGCGCGCGGTGATGGCGATCATCGCGACGCATCTTGCGGCCTGCTCCGGCGCACTGACCTGGGGCGCGATCGAATGGTCGACGCGGCGCAAGCCCTCCGTGCTCGGCATGATCTCGGGCGCGGTCGCAGGCCTCGGCACCATCACGCCGGCTTCGGGCTTTGTGGCGCCGTGGCACGGCATCGTCATCGGCGTGATCGCCGGCCTCGTCTGCTACTGGGCCTGCACCTGGCTGAAGCACCGTTTCGACTATGACGATTCGCTCGACGTGTTCGGCGTCCACGGCATCGGCGGGCTGACCGGCACCCTGCTCGCCGGCGTGTTCGCCACCAGCGCGATCGGCGGAACGGCCGGCCTGATCGAGGGCCACCCGCAGCAATTGCTGTTGCAGCTCTACGGGGTCGCCGTCACCTTCGTCTGGTCGGCCGGGGTGAGCTACATCCTGCTCAAGCTGGTCGGGTTGTTCGTGCCCTTGCGCGTATCCCGTGAGCACGAGCTCGAGGGGCTCGATATTTCGCAGCACGGCGAGGCGTTGCAGTAGCGCAGCCGGCCGCGGGCGGGTCGCTCGCAACACCGGACCGCCTCGGCTCGCTTCCGGCTTGCGCAAGACATAAGTATATGCTTATGTGTTGCCATGATCGAAGCCGACATCTTCAAGGCGCTGGCCGACCCGACGCGCCGAAAGGTCTTTGAAAAGCTCGCTGGCGGAAGCTTGAATGCCAGCGCTTTGCGCGACGGATTGGAGATCAGCCAGCCGGCGATGTCGCAGCATCTCGCGGTGCTGCGTGCGGCAGGCCTCGTGCGCGAACAGCGGCAGGGCCGCTTTGTGAACTACGAGGTCGATCCGGACGGGATCGCCACCATCGGGACATGGCTTGCGCGCTACCGCGCCTACTGGCCGCAGCGCATCGAAGCGCTCTCCGATCTCTTGAAGGACATGGATCAATAAGGACTGGGAACCGATGAGCGACGCCGCGAAGCCTGATCGCCCCGACGAAGCCCTGGTGCTTGAACATGATTTCGATGCGCCGCCAGCAAAGGTCTGGCGCGCCGTGACCATTCCGGCCTTGCGCGAGCGCTGGTTGCCGGATTGCGACCTTGCGGGCGCCGAGCCGGAATCAACGATCGCAGGCGAAGAGGTGCGCTACCGACTTCGCGATTCAGAGCCACCGTTTCGCGAGAGCCACGTCATCTTCCGGATCGAACCGAACGAGGACGGCGGCACCCGCTTCCGCATCATTCAGCAGGCCTGCGACGACCTCGCGAAACTGCCGCAGCCGGCCAACACCAATTGCTGCCTGATGATGGCGGCCTAACAGCAAAAGACTTCATCACCTGCAGAAATGGAGGTCGCCGATGCGCGACATGCTTCAGCTCGTCCCTATGGTCGTCGAACAGTCCGCCCGCGGCGAGCGATCCTTCGACATCTATTCGCGGCTCCTGCGCGAGCGCATCATCTTCCTGAACGGGGAGGTCAATGATGCGATGTCCGGACTGGTTTGCGCGCAACTGCTGTTCCTCGAAGCGGAGAATCCGAACAGGCCGATCAATCTCTACATCAACTCCTATGGCGGCGTGGTCACCAGTGGCCTCGCGATGTACGACACCATGCAATTCATCAAGGCGCCGGTTCATACGCTGTGCATGGGCACCGCGCGCTCCATGGGCTCGTTCCTGCTGATGGCCGGCGAGCCCGGTCACCGCGCCGCCCTGCCCAATGCGAGCCTCCACGTGCATCAGCCGCTCGGCGGCTTCCAGGGCCAGGCGTCCGACATCCTGATCCATGCCACCGAAATGCAGGAAACCAAGCGGCGCATCATCCGGCTCTATGCGCAGCATTGCGGGCGCCCCGAGGAGGAGGTGGAACGGACTCTGGACCGCGACCACTTCATGACCGCGCAGCAAGGGGTTGAATGGGGACTGATCGACAGGGTCTTTGCGGAACGCGACGCAGCCTGACGGTCCGGCTTTCGGCGGCGCCGCTGGGCCTGATCGAGGCCCACCCGCAACAGGCGCTGATCCGCCTCCACGGGGTCGCCGTCACCTTCGTCTGGTCGGCAGCCGCAGGCTTTCATCCTGCTCAATCGGGCCGCCCTGTTCATGTCCCTGCGCGTATCCCGTGAGCACCAGCGTGAGGGGCTGGATATTTCGCGGCACGGCCAAGCCCTGCAATGGGCGGTTCCCTTACTTAATTACCTTCCTGCTGCCCGACGCGTGAGCAACATTGTGTCGGCAGCCTGTCTTGCTCGTATTTTGAGCAGATGTGACCACGTTTTGAGCGCGACGTAATAGCGCACTGCGGCGCAATACGCGCGAAACGCGAAAACACCCGCTTTCATAGTCCGTTAGGCAACGCCGCCGATCTGGCACGGCATTTGATTCTAGGGGGCGTGGCTGTGCCCGCGTAGTGAACTTCTCCCTCGTGGCGAACCAGTCGAGAAACGCCCGGCCACGTCCGGACCGGGCCCAAGCGGGGATAGGACCCATGAAAATTGTTATGGCGATTATCAAGCCATTCAAGCTGGAAGAAGTCCGTGACGCCCTGACCGCCATCGGCGTTCACGGTCTTACGGTGACGGAAGTCAAGGGATATGGCCGCCAGAAAGGCCATACGGAAATCTATCGCGGCGCCGAATATGCCGTGAGCTTCCTGCCCAAGATCAAGATCGAGGTCGCTGTCGCCTCCGACCAGGTCGACAAGACCATCGACGCCATCACGTCCGCCGCGAAAACCGGACAGATCGGTGACGGCAAGATCTTCGTCATCAACCTCGACCATGCGGTTCGCATCCGCACCGGCGAGGCCGATGCCGCGGCCCTTTGATTTCGCGCTCAACCTTATCCAATCAGGAGTAAATAAAATGACGTTTAAGCGTCCCTATGGCGCGGGATTGGCGGCTCTCGCAGTCGGCCTGTTCGCTGCGACCGCAGCCTACGCCGAGCCAACGGTCAACAAGGGAGACAACGCCTGGATGCTGACATCGACAGTGCTCGTGCTGTTGATGACGATCCCGGGTCTCGCGCTGTTCTACGGCGGCCTCGTCCGCTCCAAGAACATGCTCTCGGTGCTGATGCAGGTGTTCTACACCGTCTGCGTCGTCACCGTGATCTGGGCCGTGTACGGCTACAGCCTCGCCTTCACCGGCGGCTCCGACTTCATCGGCGGCTTCTCCAAGGCCTTCATGATGGGCGTCACCACCGACTCGAAGGCGGCGACCTTCTCGGTCGACGCCAACATCTCGGAGCTCATCTATATGTGCTTCCAGATGACCTTCGCGGCGATCACGCCCGCCCTCATCGTCGGCGCCTTCGCCGAGCGCATGAAGTTCTCGGCGATCGCGCTGTTCATTCCGCTCTGGGTGACGCTGATCTACTTCCCGATCGCGCACATGGTTTGGTACTGGCCCGGCCCGGACATGATCCAGGATGCGGCCAAGGCGCTCGCTGCTGCCACTGACGCGGCGGCGAAGACCGCGGCGCAGGCCAAGCTCGACGAGGTCAACGCCGACGCCGGCTGGATCTTCAAGAAGGGCGCGATCGACTTCGCAGGCGGCACCGTGGTGCACATCAACGCCGGCATCGCAGGTCTCGTCGGCGCTCTCCTGATCGGCAAGCGCACCGGCTACGGCAAGGAGCTGATGGCTCCGCACTCGCTGACCATGTCGATGATCGGCGCCTCGCTGCTCTGGGTCGGCTGGTTCGGCTTCAACGCCGGCTCCAACCTCGAAGCCAACGGCGGCGCAGCCCTCGCCATGACCAACTCCTTCGTCGCCACCGCAGCCGCCGCGCTGTCGTGGATGTTCGCGGAGTGGATCGTGAAGGGGCATCCCTCCGTGCTCGGCGTCATCTCCGGCGCTGTCGCGGGCCTCGTGGCGGTCACCCCTGCGGCCGGCTTCGCCGGCGTGATGGGTGCGATCGTTCTCGGCCTCGTGGTCGGCGTGGTCTGCCTGTTCTTCTGCACCGTGGTGAAGAACGCGATCGGCTACGATGACTCCCTCGACGTGTTCGGCGTGCACTGCATCGGCGGCATCATCGGCGCCCTCGGCACCGGCATCCTGGTCAACCCCGCTCTCGGCGGCGCGGGCATCGTGGACTACACCGCGATCCCGCCGAAGGTTGCCGATTACGACTTCGCGGCGCAGATGATTTCCCAGCTCTGGGGCGTCTGCACCACGCTGGTGTGGTCGGGCATCGGTTCGGCGATCCTCTACAAGGTCGTCGACGTGATCGTTGGCCTCCGCGCCAATGTCGAGACCGAGCGTGAAGGCCTCGACATCACCGAGCACACCGAGCGCGCCTACAACATGTAAGTCTCCTCCCGGGGCGCGATCCTCTCGGGGATCGCGCCCAGAACTACGGTTTGGGCACATACCCGGCAATGCCCCGACCGTTGAGGGGCTCCAGCGCAAGCTGGAGCCCCTTTCTTTTTGTTCTTTTTGGCCCGCCGCATCGTCGCAGCGGCGGAACCGGCGCAGAGCCAAATTGCATTGTTTCGATACCGGCGCGTATCATGCTCCCATTGGGAGCCCGATCTTATGCGTTTGCTGCATTGCCTGGCCCTGTGTTTCCTGTCGCTTGCCCTGTCGGCCCTCGAGGCCAAGGCTGACAAGCGCGTCGCGCTGGTGATCGGCAACGGCGCCTACAGGAACGTTCCCACACTCGCCAATCCGACCAATGATGCGGCTGACGTCGGCGCGGCCCTGAAGCGATCGGGATTCGATCCTCTCGTCGCAACCGATCTCGATCAGGCCGCCATGCAGGAGACCGTTCTTCGCTTCGCGCGCGAGGCCCGCGGCGCCGACGTGGCCCTGTTCTATTACAGCGGCCACGCCCTCCAGTTCGCAGGTGTCAACTATCTGGTGCCTGTCGATGCCGTCGTGCGCGACGAGGTCGATCTGCGGCGCCTGGTACGCGCCGACGAGATCCTCGCGGACCTGCAGCAGGCCAAGAACCTGCGGATTCTCGTGCTCGACGCCTGCCGCGACAATCCATTCGCCGACGAGCTGCGGCGAAACGTTGGACAGGGTCGCGGCGTAACCGTCGCACGCGGACTGGCCAAGATGGAGAGCCCGGAGGGCACCATCATCTCCTACGCGACTCAGGCCGGGCGCACGGCCGACGACGGCAACGGCCGCAACAGTCCCTATACGAGCGCGTTCCTTGAGCACATTCGTGACAGGGACAATATCAATACGGTGTTTCAGATCATCAGCGCCGGCGTCTACCAGCGGACCAAAGGCTCGCAGGTCCCCGAGCTTTCACTGTCATTCTTCGGCGAGTTCTACCTGAACGGCAAGCCCGAGACTGCGGCGCTATCCCCAGCAATGCCCCAGGGCGATCCTTGTGCCGATGCCGGAGATCATTGGCGAAGCGCGGAAGCTCTGGGAACGCTTGCCGCATTCAAGGACCACCTCGTGCGCTTCCCGACCTGTACGTTCGCGGACCTCGCGAAATCTCGCATCGCGGCGCTGACAAAACCCGCAGACGACGTGAAGCGCACCACCGCCTTCGACGGAACCTGGATCGGCAAGGAAACCTGCGAGAGCAGACCTCCGTTTGCCGAGGGCTATTACCAGTACGCCCTGCGCGTCAAGGATGGGGTGCTTCAAGGCACCTTTGGCGACGAGGGCAAACCCGGTTCAACCGTTTATGGCGGAATGATCGAGACCGACGGCAGCGCCAGCATCACTGTCAAAGGTATTATTGGCGAGAACGACCCGCTACGTCGGCCCGCCGGCAGCTCCTATCAGTACAAGCTTGCTCTCGCGCTGAAGGATTCGAGCGGGACCGGCGTTCGCACCGAAACTGCACGGCCATGCCGGATGGAATTGACGAAGCTGGCGCCGCAGAGCCCGGGGGCAAATCCGGGTCAAGCCGATCCGAAGCGGGCCACGAAGCGCGACGAGAAAACGGCGGTGCTGCCGCCAGATCAGGGCGGAGGGCAATCTCGGCAGACTGGCAGCGGAATGACCTGTTCGTTCATGCGGGACAGGTGCGCCACGGCCTGCGTCAGTCTGGGCGGCGCCGCGAATTGCGCTTCAACCGCTTGCCCACGGCTGCAAGCCGAGTGCATGAGCACTGGCTGCTGGCATGGCCGCGGATTCAACGGCTGCGGACTTGCAAGGAGATAGATGCCGCCGAACCGGCTGCGGATGGTCTGCCCTTGTCCGCTCGCAGGAAAGAAAAAGGTTGCCATTCCAGATTGCCGGCGCAGAAATATCGACCACAACGAACAACAATCGGGAGGTCGTCATGCGTTTGGAAGGCGGATGCTATTGCGGCGAAGTGCGCTACGTGGCCGAGGGCGACCCGCTGATGCAGGCGCAATGCCATTGCCGCGAGTGCCAGTACATCTCGGGCGGCGCGCCCAACACCTTCATTGCGATGCCGGCGGCCGGCTTCAGCTACATCACCGGGCAGCCCAAGCAGTTCACGCGCAAGGACCTCGAGCGCGCGGTGACGCGCGAATTCTGCGCCGAATGCGGCACCCACCTCGTGACCAAGGTTCCCGGCCTGCCTGCTGCCGTCGTGAAGGTGGGCACGCTGGACGAGCCGTCCCAGTTCCAGCCGCAGCTGGCGATCTACACCTGCGACAAGCAGGCGTTCCACCAGATTCCGTCGGGCATGCCGGCGTTCGAGAAGCTGCCCGGGCACTGACGCCCGCGAACCAACCCCGCCGGGAACATTATCAGGCGGCGACGGCGCGGTCGTCCGCCTCGACCACCCGATCACGACCGCGACGCTTCGCGGCATAGAGCGCGCGGTCGGCGATCCGCATCAGCTCCGGCAGCCCGGCGTCGGCGCAGGATACGGTGAAGCCGAGGCTGATGGTCACGCGCTCCAGGTGGTCGCCGAGAGCAATTTCGCGCGCAGCGCAGGCGGTGCGGACCAGCTCCGCATAGTGCTCGGCCTGATCGCGTGTCACCCCGACCAGGAGGCCGGCGAATTCCTCGCCGCCATAGCGCGCAACCAGCACGCCCTCCTTGCGGGCGAGCTGCCGCAGGATTTCGGCCACTTCGACCAAAACCTTGTCTCCGGCCTCGTGGCCGAAGCGGTCGTTGATCGATTTGAAGTGGTCGATATCGCAGACAAAGACGCTGACCGGCACGCTGCGCTTGCGCGCCGAGGTCAGGGCCAGCGCCGCCGCCTCATCGAAGCCGCGCCGGTTGAACAGTCCCGTGAGCTGATCGGTCTGGGAGATGCGCGCGAGCTCGCTGCGGGTCAGCGTCAGATCCTGCATCAGCAGCGCCGAACGATAGCTGAGAGCAGCGGACAGCAAGGCCGAGATCGCCGTTGCGAGACACAGGCTGAAGCCGATGATGTAGCCGACACTCACCGTCGCGCTGAAATCGGTGCCGAGATGCAGCAGCAGCGTCGTCGCGGTCATGACGATGGTCAGCCCCGCAGCGATCGCCGCGCGCTTGCCGGCGTGGCGAAGCACATCACCATGAGTCGAGATCTGAAAGGTCACGCGCCGCCCCGTTGCCGCTGATGGTGCATAGCACCAAGGGCGATGCCGAACTGCCAATGCGTGGACGTTCTTGACGCCGTGGGTTAACAACGCCCGAGGGACTTGTCTCAAATGCCGGGTGCCGGAACCGTGACAATCCCGGGTTCGCCGCGCATCCCGTTGTTATCCGGCATGATTATTCGACTCTGGACGGGCCCGCCTGCCGATGGTTAATCGCGTCTTAACCTCGCCCTATCTATGGTGAACTGAACCGCTTCCCGCCGGTGCTTTCGTGCGACCGGCTGTTCCAAGAGTGCTGGCGTCCAGAATGGCTATAACCGCTTCATCCCGTGCGCCGCTGCTGGAAGGTGGAAGCTCCGATAGCGAACGCTCACCCTTCGTCCGGCTGAACGAGCTGCTGGCACCCCATCAGCCCGGTAAGCCCTTGATTACGCTTGCCGTCGGCGAGCCCCAGCATCCTGTACCCGACTTCGTCGGCCCGGTCCTGGCCAAGCACATCGCCGATTTCGGCCGCTACCCGATGAATCAGGGCACCGACCCGTTCCGCCATGCCGCCGGAGCCTGGCTGTCGTCGCGGTTCAAGCTGCCACGGCCGCTCGACCCCAAGAGCGAGATTCTCGTCCTCAATGGCAGCCGCGAGGGGCTGTTCCTCGCCGCGATCACGGCCGCGCGCTATGTCGGCCCGCGCCCCGGCAAGCCCGCGATCCTGATGCCGAACCCGTTCTATCCGGTCTATGGCGCCGGCGCCCGCGCAGCCGCCTGCGAGCCGGTCTATCTGCCGACCACGGTCGAGAACGGCTTCCTGCCAGATCTCGACGCCATCGACGAGACGACGCTGGCACGCACGGTGGCGTTCTATCTGGCCTCGCCGGCCAATCCGCAGGGCTCGGTCGCCAAGCCCGACTATTTCAGGCGGTTGAAGCAGCTCGCCGACCGCTATGGCTTCGTGATCCTCAGCGACGAGTGCTATTCCGAGATCTACACCCGGCAAGCACCGGGCAGCGCGCTCGAATGCGCCGGCCCCGATTTCACCCGCGTGGTTGCGTTCCAGTCGCTGTCGAAGCGCTCCAACCTGCCGGGCCTGCGCGTCGGCTTCGCCGCCGGCGACAGGAAATTCATCGGCATGTTCCTCGAGCAGCGCAACATCGCAGCGCCCCAGGTGCCTGTGCCGCTCCAGCATGTCGCGACTGTTGCCTATGGCGACGAAGCGCATGTCGAGGAGAATCGCAGGCTGTACCGGATCAAGTTCGATCTCGCCGACCAGATCATCGGCAATCGCTACGGCTATCGCCGGCCCGACGGCGGCTTCTGCGTCTGGCTCAACACGTCCGAGATCGGCGACGACGTATCGGTGTGTCTGAAACTCTTCACGGAAGCAGGCGTGCGCGTGGTGCCCGGCAGCTTTTTGGCGCGGCGCCAGCCCGACGGCTTCAATCCCGGCGCAGGCTACATTCGGCTCGCGCTGGTGCAGGATGGCGAGACCACGGCGGCGGCGCTGCACCGCCTGGTCGAGACTCTGGGTTAGGCGGGGCCCGTGAGCATGTCGACAATCGAACGTGTCATTCCCCTGGTCGGCCATCTGCCGCCCTCGATCCGCGAGGCGCTGACGCGGCGTGTGCGCGAGCTCGCCGGTCTCGGGCTGATCACGCTCTCGGGCGTCGCTTCGGCCGCGCTGATGACCTGGTCGGTCCAGGATCCCAGTCTCAGCCACGCGACCTCGCGGCCGATCCGCAACATTCTCGGCTATGCCGGCGCCATCGGCGCCGACCTCGCGATGCAGATCCTCGGGCTCGGCGCGATCATGCTGATCCTGACCGTCGCGGTGTGGGGCTGGCGCATGCTGACCCACCGCCCGTTCGACCGCGAAGCGCTGCGGCTCGGCTGCTGGATTCTCTGCACGGTGATCGCGGCGGGGTTTGCGAGCTGCTGGCCGCACGGCGGCGCCTGGCCGCTGCCGACCGGAATTGGCGGCGTGGTCGGCGACGCGCTGGTGCGCGCGCCCGCGGTGATTTTCGGACCCGCCGGCACAATCTATCGCATCGTGCTCGGCGTCATCCTGTTCGTCGCGATGGCAGCGACCTTCCTGATCGCCTGCGGTCTCGGCGCGCGCGAGCACGACGAAGAGCTTTCGCAGATCGAGGATGACGATGCGCCGCTCGACGAGGACGAGGGCAGCGAGCGCGGCTCGGTGTCGCTGGGCTGGCTGTTCCATGCGCTGATGAGCACCAAGGCGCGGCTGACCTGGCTACTCGGCACCGCCTATCGCTCGCTGGTCTCGAGCGGACCGAAGCCCCGCGCGATTGCCTTCGATCGTCAGGAGCCGAATCTCGGTGGCGGCCGCGGCGCGCCGCCGATCTCGCCGCAATCCGAGGACGAGGATTACGAGGACGGGCACGACGAGGAGGACGAGGAGGAGGAAGAGGAAGCGCCGGCCGCGCGCGCACCGCGCAAGAAGGCTGCGCCGAAGGCCGCCGCCAAGAAATCCTCCGACAAGTTCGAGCTTCCGTCCGTGTCCGTGCTGGCCGCGCCGAAGGCTGGCGATCGCCAGCCGCTCAGCAAGGCCGAGCTGGAAGCCAATTCGCGCGCGCTCGAAGGCGTGCTCCAGGATTTTGGCGTGCGCGGCGAGATCGTGAAAGCCAATCCGGGCCCGGTGGTCACGCTGTACGAGCTGGAGCCGGCACCCGGCATCAAATCGTCGCGCGTCATCGGTCTTGCCGACGACATCGCCCGCTCGATGAGCGCGCTGTCGGCGCGCGTCGCCGTCGTTCCCGGCCGCAACGCCATCGGCATCGAATTGCCGAACGCGCATCGTGAAAAGGTCTATCTGCGCGAATTGCTGGTCGCCAAGGAAACCGTCGATACGGTGGCGAAGCTGCCGCTCTGCCTCGGCAAGACCATCGGCGGCGATCCCGTCATCATCGACCTGGCGCGCACCCCGCACATGCTGATCGCCGGCACCACCGGCTCCGGCAAGTCGGTCGCGATCAACACCATGATCCTCAGCCTGGTCTACCGGCTGCGCCCGGACCAGTGCCGGCTGATCATGGTCGATCCGAAGATGCTCGAACTCTCCGTCTATGACGGCATCCCCCATCTGCTCACGCCGGTCGTAACCGACCCGAAGAAGGCCGTGGTCGCGCTGAAATGGGCCGTGCGCGAGATGGAAGAGCGCTACAAGAACATGGCCAAGCTCGGCGTGCGCAACATCGACGGCTACAATGCGCGCCTGCTCGAGGTGAAGGCCAAGGGCGAGGAGCCGACGCGCACGGTGCATACCGGCTTCGACAAGGAGACCGGCAAGGCGATCTACGAGGAAGAGAAGCTCTCGCTCGAGCCGCTGCCCTACATCGTCATCATCGTCGACGAAATGGCCGACCTGATGATGGTCGCCGGCAAGGACATCGAAGGCGCGGTGCAGCGTCTCGCGCAGATGGCGCGCGCCGCCGGCCTGCACGTGATCCTCGCCACGCAGCGTCCGTCGGTCGACGTCATCACCGGCACCATCAAGGCGAACTTTCCGACCCGCATCGCCTTCCAGGTCACCTCCAAGATCGACAGCCGCACCATCCTGGGCGAGATGGGCGCCGAGCAGCTGCTGGGCCAGGGCGACATGCTCTACATGGCCGGCGGCGGCCGCATCAGCCGCGTGCACGGGCCTTTCGCCTCGGACGAGGAAGTCGAGAAGGTCGTGCGCCACCTCAAGACGCAGGGACAGCCGGAATATCTCGAAGCGGTCACGGCCGAGGAGCCCACCGAGGACGAGGACGGCGGCGCCGTGTTCGACGCCAGCGGCATGGGCGCCGATGGCGGTGGCGATCTCTTCCAACAGGCCGTTGCCATCGTCAAACGCGACCGCAAGGCGTCGACCAGCTACATCCAGCGCCGCCTGCAAATCGGCTACAACCGGGCCGCCTCGCTGATGGAGCGCATGGAACTGGAAGGCATTGTCGGCCCCGCCAACCACGCCGGCAAACGCGAGATTCTGGTCGAGGAAGAAGACAGCCATATGTGAGGCGGGGGCCTCAGAACACTATTTCACGCAAAAACGTTATCTGCTTTTGGCCGAAATCACGCTAAAAAGGCGGCCAGCCACACAGGACGACGCGTTGATCAGACATCCGGACATTCGATTCGCTGCCTCCATCGCCGCGCGAAGCGCGCGCGTGGCCGGCGTGCTTCTCGTCACCGCCGCGATGGTGACCGCGACGTCCTTCGCACAGGTCGTTTTTGCACAGACCGTGCCGGTGCCGAAGCCCGCGCCGAAGGGCCGTGACGGTGCTCCGCCCTCGGGGGGGCCGTCGATCACGGGCGCGACCCAGGCGCCGCCCAATCCGGTGATTCCGGATCCGCGCCGCAACGTGCCGAGCAGCATCTTCCAGACCTTCGATGCCAACCAGAAAGCACAGGCCGCCAAGGTCAGCGCCTATCTGTCCTCGCTTCAGACGCTGGTCGGGAATTTCGTCCAGGTCGGTCCCGACGGCAGCAAGACGCAGGGCGACTTCTACATCCAGAAGCCGGGCAAGGTGCGCTTCGAATATGATCCGCCGAGCCCGATCGATATCGTCGCCGACGGATCGTCGGTCGTGGTGCGCGACCGCAAGCTCGCCACCCAGGACGTCTATCCGCTGTCGCAGACGCCGCTGCGCTTCCTGCTGTCGGACCGGATCGACCTGATGAAGGACACCAACGTCGTCAACGTCACCGCCGACGACGTCTTCGTCAGCGTCACCATCGAGGAAAAGCAGGCGCTGGTCGGCACCAGCCGCCTGATGCTGATGTTCGGCGCCAAGGACGGCCAGCTCAAGCAATGGACCGTCACCGACCCGCAGGGCTACGACACCACGATTGCGGTCTACAATCTCGATGCGGGCAAGAAGCTCGACCCGAGCATGTTCAAGATCGATTTCACCAATTACGGCCCGTCGCCGGGATAAGCGCTCCGCTGCCGTAGGGTGGGCAAAGGCGCACTTGCGCCGTGCCCACCATCTCTCCTCCTCGCGGTAGGCATGGTGGGCACGCTTCGCTTTGCCCACCCTACGAGAGCTCGCTGTGGACAAGCATTTTCCCGACGCCAATCCATGCTAAGACGCATCTCCATGCGTCTTTCCCTGACAACCTGGAACATCAACTCGGTGCGGCTGCGCATCGATCTGGTCGCGAAGTTTCTCAAGAGCGCGCGGCCCGACGTGTTGTGCCTCCAGGAGACCAAGTGCATCGACGATGCCTTTCCGCTGAAGCGCTTCAAGCGGCTCGGCTACGAGCACGTCGCGCTGAACGGGCAGAAGGGCTATCACGGCGTCGCCATCGTCTCGAAGATTCCGTTCGAGTCCAAGGACATCCGCACCTTCTGCGACAAGGTGGATTCGCGCCACATTTCTGTATCTTTCGGGACGCAGGCGAACATCGCAAAGCCGCTGGTGCTGCATAATTTCTACGTGCCCGCCGGCGGCGACATTCCCGATCCGGCGCTGAACGAGAAATTCGATCACAAGCTTCGCTTCCTCGACGAGATGACGGCCTGCGAGCCGCTGCATCCGCGCGGCGAGGACCGCCACATCCTGGTCGGCGATCTCAACGTCGCCCCGCACGAGAACGACGTCTGGTCGCACAAGCAGCTGCTGAAGGTGGTGTCGCACACCCCGATCGAAACCGAGAAGCTGCAGGCCGCCCTGAACGCCGGCGAATGGATCGACGTCGCGCGCGAGCGCATTCCGATGTCGGAGAAGGTCTACACCTGGTGGAGCTACCGCTCCGCCGACTGGACCGTCGGCGACCGTGGCCGCCGGCTCGATCACATCTGGGTCTCGCGGGCGCTGAAGGATGCGGTCAGCGATTTCAGGATCTTGCGCGACGCGCGGAGCTGGGAGCGGCCGTCGGACCACGTGCCGGTGACGGTGACGCTGGACGTTTGATAAGCCTGCGGAGAAGACGATGGGCACGCCGGCGCCGCCAGAGCACAGAGAACCACCGGTTGGTGCTTGGTGGAATTCCCGTCTCGTCGTCCCGGGACTGATGTTGCTGAGCACGATCCCCTTCTGGTTCGTGCGGACGCCGCCGCTGATCGACTTCCTGGGACATATCGGTCGCTACCACGTGCAGCTTCATCTGGCGGACTCGCCGGCGCTGCAGCGAAACTGGGATTTTCACTGGCACGTGGTTGGCAATCTCGGTGTTGAGCTGCTGATCGTGCCGCTCGCGGGCCTTCTCGGTTTCGACCGCGCCGTTTGGCTGATTGCGCTCGCGCTTCCTCCGCTCATGATCTGGGGAATCGCGCGGATCAGCCGGGCGATGTACGGACAGCTCACGCCTTTCGCCATCGCGGCCGTCTGGTTCACGATGTCCTATCCGTTCCAGCTTGGCTTCGTGAACTATTGGCTGGGCTGTGCCCTGGCATTTCACGTGTTCGCATCCTGGGTCCAGGGAGCACAAAGGAATGGTTCGGCACTACGCGCCGCGCTGTTCGCGGCGGCCTCCTGCCTGGTCTGGTTGGCCCATGCCTATGGCTGGGTCGTTCTGGTCGTTCTCGTCGGCGCCTTTGAGCTCTGCCGGAACTGGCGTCGCGAGCCAAGGGCATGGCCCTCCATGGCGCTTGTCATTCTGCGACGCAGTTGGCCCGTCATGATTCCGGCCGTCCTCATGATCGTTTGGCGCCAAGGCACCGGCGCGGCTTCGACGGGCCATTTCCTTGATATGAGCGCAAAGCTCCTCGGATTGGTGTGGACGCTGCGCGATCAGAATATCGGGCTGGACACGCTGACCCTGCTGCTGGCCATCGGCTTGCTTTATTTTGCAATACGAAGTCGCGACGTTCGGCTGAACCCAGCTCTGCTCGTCGGAGCGGCGATCTTCCTCGTTCTGATCCTGTTGATGCCGGGCCTGATGTTCGGCGCGGTCTATGCCGATGTCCGGCTATGGCCGATCTTCTTCATCGTCGGCCTCACCGCCATCGCGCCCACCGACCGACCGTGGCGTGGCTCCGCCATCGTAGCAGGCATGGCGCTGGCCGTTTTTGGCATCAGGATCGTCGCCATGGCTGTCGGGTTCGCGGCCTATGACGCCAGTTTCGCGCAGCATCTGCAGGCGCTGAATGACGTTCCGCGGGGCGCGAGCATTGCGGTCCTGACACGGCCGCCCTCCTGCGAGCCATGGCGTGCACCGCGTGTGGCGCATCTCGGGTCGCTCGCCATCGTGCAACGGGACGCCTTCGTCAATTCGCAATGGGATGCGTCGGCCGGCCAGCAACTCCTTACGCCGCTCCGTGCGCGCGGCACCGAGTTCAATGCGGATCCATCTCAGTACATCCAGCCGCTTCCGGGCGGCTGCGAGGGCGACCTGAGTGCTGCGCTGGCGCACAGGATCGCGCAAATTCCTCGCGATCGTTTCGAATATGTATGGCTGCTCGACGTCGACGCAGCGCACGTGACGGCCCTGCCGCGATTGCGGCGCCTGTACCAGGGCGGCCGCAGCGCACTGTATCAATTGAACGGCGGATGAGATCTGCGGCGAGGAGAGGGAGGAGGGGTCATCAACTGCGATGCGCGACCACGAACGCAGGACGACGGCTACGTTGTCAGCTTCGCACCGGCCATCAGGATATCGCTGGCGATCTGGCTGGAGCGGATGGCGAATTCGTCGCGGAGGCGCACCGCAGCAGCCGGGTCGCTTTCGAGCACGCGCTGAAACAGGCTGCGCGCGACGCGGATGACCGACGAGTGCTCGATCGCGATCGCGCTCGAGGGCCGCTTCATCGGCACCACCAGCGCGAGTTCGCCGATCAGCGCGCCGGGACCTGCGATCATTTCGGCGCCGGCGCCGTCATCGACCCGAAAGGCGCCGCGCTGGACCACGTAGCCGGCATCGGCGTCGTCGCCGAGATTGAACAGGACGTCGCCGCGAACGAAGTCGCGCTGCTCGGAGCCGATCGCCAGCATGCGCAACGAGGCATCTCCCAACAGGCGCAATGTCGGGACACGCTCGAGAAGCGCTACGTCGTCGTCGATTGACATTCAGGTCCGAGGCTCAAAGGCATGCGATCTAAAACGATTCGCACGCCGCTCAAGCGTATCACGGCACCAGCTTGTAGCCACCGGCTTCCGTCACCAGGATTTCCGGGTTGGCGGCATCCTTCTCGATCTTCTGGCGAAGACGGTAGATGTGGGTTTCCAGCGTGTGGGTGGTGACGCCGGAATTGTAGCCCCAGACCTCCTGGAGCAGGGTCTCGCGCGAGACCGGCATCTGGCCGGCCCGGTAGAGGAAGCGCAGGATCGCCGTCTCCTTCTCCGTCAGCCGCACCTTGCGCGCATTGGCGGCGGTCAGCATTTTGGAGCCCGGGCGGAAGCTGTAGGGCCCGACCGAGAACACGGCATCCTCGCTGGCTTCGTGCTGGCGGAGCTGGGCGCGGATGCGGGCGAGCAGCACGGCGAAGCGGAAGGGTTTTGCGACATAATCGTTGGCGCCGGATTCCAGGCCCAAAATCGTGTCGGAATCGGTGTCGTGCCCGGTCAGCATGATGATCGGGGCCTTGAACCCGCCCTTGCGCAGGGAGCGGACCACCTCGCGGCCGTCGGTGTCGGGCAGGCCGACATCCATCAGGACGAGATCAGGGGAGTTGGCCTTGGCGGCGCTTGCGCCCTTGGCGCCGGTATCGACGGCGGAGGCTTCAAATTCTTCGTGCAGCGATAATTGCTCCACCAACGTATCGCGCAGATCGGTATCGTCATCCACGATCAGGATCTTGCGGGCATTGGCCATAGGGGATCATCCTTTTGGGTCCGGCTCGGCGCGCATACATCCCGCGCCCGGCCGTGATGGGAAAGTTAGGGGTCGCCGTTATTATTGTTGTTCGTGTTGAAGTAGTGGGCTGTTACCGATTCACAAGCCAGAAGCACTCTAACCTAGAATAGCAGGGCGCTTTGATGAATGTCCTGTAATGAATTCGGCATCGCACGTTCACATGAAAAATGAAGTTACTTCAATTGGTTACACGAGGAAACGGCGCTCCGGCCCGCTGGTCGCGATCCGCGTTAAGCCTGCCGCCGGTAATCCGCGCCGGGGCTGGCTGACGGCGGGACAGCTGACAATTCCGGTCGCGTTGGGCCGGGGCGGCATTTTGGCCAACAAACGCGAGGGCGACGGCGGCACCCCAAGGGGCAGCTTCCGGCCGCGGCAATTGTGGTGGCGGGGCGACCGCCACAGCCGCCCGCAGACATTTTTGCCGGCGCGGGCCATCACCGGTGAGGACGGCTGGTGCGAGGACCCCAAAGATCGTCACTACAACCAGCCGATCCGGCTCGGGCGGGAGCAGGGCGGCGACCGACTCAAGCGGACCGACCATCTCTATGACTTCATCATCGAGATCGACCACAACACCAGGCCGCGCATCGCCGGCCGCGGCAGCGCCGTGTTCCTGCATCTGGCCCGCGACAATTTCGGGCCGACTGCGGGCTGCGTCTCCATGACAAGAGGGGCGATGCTACAAGTGCTGCGGCGGATGGGACCGCGGACAAAAATCATCATCGGGTGAGGATACATGCTCGACAGGGATCAGATCGCGGCCGCATCGCGCGTCCTCGTGCAGCATTGGCGCGACGGCAGCAAGCTCGATGCGCTGGAGGCATCCTTGCGGCCGCGGAGCCGCGCCGCGGGTTACGCCGTTCAGGCCGCGCTCGAAATGCAATCGACCGGACAATTGTTCGGCTGGAAGATCGCGGCTACCAGCGAATCCGGACAGAGGCACATCAATGTCGCAGGCCCGATGGCCGGACGCATCTTGAGCGACACCGTCATCGCCGATGGCGGCACAGCTTCGATGCAGGGCAACAGGATGCGCGTCGGCGAACCTGAATTCGCCTTCCGCATGGGGCGCGATCTTCCGCCGCGGTCTGCGCCTTACAGCGTGGAAGAGGTCCTCGCCGCCGTCGATACCTTCCATCCCGCAATCGAGATTCCGGATTCGCGCTTTACCGATTTCGCCAGCGCCGGCGAGGCGCAGCTCATCGCCGACAATGCCTGTGCCCATTTGTTCGTGCTGGGTGCGCCGGCCAAGGCCGATTGGCGCGCGATGGATCTCGTCGAGGAGCGACCCGTGACCATGCTGCGCGATCAGCGCTATGTCGGCCACGGCAAGAACGTGCTCGGCGACCCCCGTGTCGCACTGGCCTGGCTTGCCAACGAGCTGCGCGGGCTCGGCCTTACCTTGAGGGCAGGGGAGGTGGTGACGACTGGCACGTGTCACCCACCGCTGCCGATCCAGGCGGGCGATCATTTCGCGGTGGATTTTGGCGTGTTGGGGAAGGTGTCGGTGGGGTTCGCGTAATCACTGCTGTCGTCCTGGCGAAAGCCAGGACTCACGACCGATCTTCGCTAAACCACTCCCTGGGGTAATGGGTCCTGGCTTTCGCCAGGACGACCAAAATAGACGACAGCGATCACCGATGCCCGAAGATCGCCGACCCCACGCGCACATGCGTGGCGCCGAGCATGATGGCGGTGGCGAAATCGGCGCTCATGCCCATCGAGAGATTCTTCAATCCGTTGCGCGCGGCGATCTTGGCGGTCAGCGCGAAATGCGCGGCCGGCGGCTCGTCGACCGGCGGGATGCACATCAACCCGGTGATGGTCAGCCCATAGCTGTCACGGCAGCGCGCGAGGAACGCGTCGGCCTCGCCGGGCGCGATGCCGGCCTTCTGCGGCTCCTCGCCGGTGTTGATCTGGACGAAGAGCTCGGGATGCTTTTTCTGGGATTCGATTTCCTTGGCTAACGCCTGGCAAATGCTCGGGCGGTCAACCGAATGGATGGCATCGAACAGCGCGACCGCCTCTTTCGCCTTGTTGGATTGCAGCGGCCCGATCAGATGCAGTGCGATATCGGGGTAGGCGGAAGTTAACGACGGCCACTTGCCCTTGGCCTCCTGGACGCGATTCTCGCCGAATACGCGCTGTCCGGCGACGATAACCGGCGTAATTGCATCCGCGGCGAAGGTCTTGGACACCGCGATCAGCGTTACGGAGGTGCGATCGCGCCGCGCCTCCTTGCAGGCACGCGCGATTTCCGCCTCGACGGCGGCGAGCCCGTTTGGTGAATGCCCGGTTAGCGGCGCGGCGTTGGCTTCGGTCATGATGTCGGTCAGCACTGCTTGTTGCGGAGGTAGGTCCAATTTTACCGAGTTCAAGAAAGAGTTTTTGAACCCTTCGCTTTACCTTGCCCGATGGGGTGGGCAGCGAAGATGGCAAGCGTCAGTTTCAACCGCAAACGAGCAAAACTCAAGCAGGTCCTCGGAATCAGGGCGCGGCTTGCGTTGCTCGCGGTGATTCTGGTGGCCCCCTTGATGCTCGAGCGCATCCGTTCGCTCGAAGACACGCGAACGAAGCAGATTGCGCAGGCCGCGGCCGAATTCACCACCGTCGCAAGGCACAGCGCCGACGCGCAGCGTGAAGTGATCTCGTCGGTCGAGACCATACTGAAATCGGAAGCCTTCATCCGCGCCTCCGTCGGCGGCATCAGCAAGAGCTGCGACGTGCTGCGCGCGAGCCTGCCGTCGAACCTTCCATGGATCCGCACGCTTCTGATCGCCGGTCAGGACGGACGCATCCAGTGTGCCACCAACAACATGTATGTCGGCCTCGACCTCAGTGACCGGCCTTACTTCCAGCAGGCCCAGGAAACCGGCCGCTTCGTGCTGAGCGACTTCATCCTGTCGCGGCCGGTGCCGACGCCGACCGTCATGGCGGTTTATCCGGTGTCCGCGTTCAGCGGCGTAGCTGACGCCGTCGTGCTGGCAACGGTCAATCTCGACTGGATGTCGAAGGTCATGAGCAATCTCGGCGGCCGCGCCGGCATCACCGCCGTGCTGGTCGACAGCGCCGGCACCGTGCTGGCCGCGCCGGCCGACCAGCACAGCGCGATCGGCCGTCCGCTCGACAACATGCCGCTGATGTCGGCGATCGCCGACAGGGCGCTGCGTTCGGACCAGGACGAGGGCTCACTCTCTTTCCTCGCCGCCGACGGCTCCCGCCGCGCGGTCAGCTACATCCGCATCGCCGGCACCAACGCCCGCCTGATCGCCAGCATCGACGAGGACAAGGTGTCCGCGGCGGTCAGCCGCGACATCCGCACCGCCTATCTCCAGCTCGCTTTCGTCGTCATGTTCGTCCTGCTCGGCGCGCTGATCGCCGCCGAGAAGCTCGTGATCAAGCCGATCGAGATGCTCGCGGACATGGCCAAGCGTCTCGGCGAGGGTGATTTGTCGGCCCGCGCGGCGCGCAATCGCCTGCCGTCCGAATTCGTGCCGCTGGCGCGCGCGTTCAATGCGATGGCCGCGCAACTGAGCCAGCGCGAACGCGAGCTGATCGCGAGCAACGATCGGCTGACGGTGATGGCATCGATCGACATGCTGTCGGGGCTCGCCAACCGCCGCGGCTTCCAGAGCCGGCTCGATTTCGAATGGATGCGCGCGCAGCAATATGGCAGCGACCTCGCGCTGCTGATGATCGACGTCGACCACTTCAAGCTCTTCAACGACACCTACGGCCACCTCGAAGGCGATTCCTGCCTGACCCGGCTCGGCGAATCGCTGTCCGGCATCGCCGCCGACACGATGGGCTTTGCGGCACGCTATGGCGGCGAGGAATTCTGCCTGCTGCTGCCGAACACCGACGTGACGCGCGCCGTCGAGATCGGCGAACAGGTGCGCGCGGCGGTGCTGAGGCTTTGCCTGCCGCACATCACCTCCGCCCACATGATCGTCACCGTCTCGATCGGCGTCGCCGCGACAAAGCCCAACGAGACCTTGCGGCCCGGCGACCTGATCGAGGCGGCCGACGCCGCGCTCTACGCCGCCAAACACCGCGGCCGCAACAATGTCGTCGAGCACGGCATCATGGTGATCGATAACGGTGCAGCCGCGATCGCGATGGCGGGCTAGCTGGCCGCCAACGCGTTCACGCGTCGAAAGCATTGGCGATGATGGTGGGATTCCCGGTTCCAGCACCCGCACGATTGGCGCCCACGCGTCAATTGGGCACCAAAATGGACCCATCTCCGCAGTGAACCGGACGGCCGGAGCGCGGGACGGGGGAATCTGTCCCAATCCGGCAACCCATTGACCCGTTACAGGCTTTTATGGCCTAGTCCGCCCTCTTTAAGGCGGCCCGAACTCACGAAAACCCAACGATTCCATGACCTCCGAACGCTATAACGCCCGCGACGCCGAACCGCGCTGGCAGGCTGCCTGGGACGAACAGGCGATCTTCGTCTCCAAGAACGACGATTCGCGGCCGAAATACTACGTGCTCGAGATGTTCCCCTACCCGTCCGGGCGCATCCATATCGGCCATGTCCGGAATTACACGCTCGGCGACGTGCTGGCCCGCTTCATGCGCGCCAAGGGGTTCAACGTGCTGCACCCGATGGGCTGGGACGCCTTCGGCCTGCCGGCCGAGAACGCCGCCATCGAGCGCAAGGTCGCGCCGAAAGCCTGGACCTACGACAACATCGCCGCGATGAAGAAGCAGCTCCGCTCGATCGGGCTGTCGCTGGACTGGAGCCGCGAGATCGCGACCTGCGATCCCTCCTACTACAAGCACCAGCAGAAGATGTTCCTGGACTTCCTCCGCGCCGGCCTCGCCGAGCGCGAGAAGCGCAAGGTCAACTGGGACCCCGTCGACATGACCGTGCTCGCCAACGAGCAGGTGATCGACGGCCGCGGCTGGCGTTCGGGCGCCGTTGTCGAACAGCGGGAAATGAACCAGTGGGTCTTCAAGATCACGAAGTATTCGCAGGAGCTGCTCGCCGCGCTGGACGGGTTGGACCGCTGGCCCGACAAGGTGCGGCTGATGCAGCGCAACTGGATCGGCCGCTCCGAAGGCCTGCTGGTCCGCTTCGCGCTGGACCAGGCCACAACGCCGGCCGGCGAGACCGAGCTGAAGATCTTCACGACGCGCCCCGACACGCTGTTCGGCGCCAAGTTCATGGCGATCTCGGCCGATCATCCGCTGGCACAGGCGGCCGCCGCCAAAAATCCCAAGCTCGCCGAGTTCATCGGCGAGATCAAGAAGATCGGCACCGCGCAGGAAGTCATCGACACCGCGGAGAAGCAGGGTTTCGACACCGGCATCCGCGCGGTCCATCCGTTCGACCCGAGCTGGAAGCTGCCGGTCTATGTCGCCAACTTCGTGCTGATGGAATACGGCACGGGCGCCATCTTCGGCTGTCCCGCGCATGACCAGCGCGACCTCGACTTCGTCAACAAGTACAGGCTCGGCAACACGCCGGTGGTGTGCCCCGAAGGCCAGGATCCGAAATCGTTCGTCATCACCGACACCGCCTATGACGGTGACGGCCGCATGATCAATTCGCGCTTCCTCGACGGCATGACCATCGAGCAGGCGAAGGATGAGGTCGCGAAACGTCTTGAAAACGAGCTGCGCGGCAATGCGCCCGTTGGCGAGCGGCAGGTGAATTTCCGCCTGCGCGACTGGGGCATTTCGCGGCAGCGCTATTGGGGCTGCCCGATCCCCGTCATCCATTGCCCGAAATGCGATGTCGTGCCGGTGCCGGATGCCGACCTGCCGGTGAAGCTGCCGGACGACGCGACCTTCGACAAGCCGGGCAATGCGCTCGATCATCACCCGACCTGGAAGCACGTCACCTGCCCCAAATGCGGCGGCAAGGCGCAGCGCGAAACCGACACCATGGACACCTTCGTGGATTCGTCCTGGTACTTTGCGCGCTTCACCGATCCCTGGAACGAGAACGCGCCGACGACGCCCGCGGTCGCCAACCGGATGATGCCGGTCGACCAGTATATCGGCGGCGTCGAGCACGCGATCCTGCATCTGCTCTACAGCCGCTTCTTCGTGCGCGCGATGAAGGCGACCGGCCATATCGCCATGGATGAGCCGTTCGCCGGCATGTTCACCCAGGGCATGGTGGTTCACGAGACCTACCAGAAGGCGGACGGCACCTACGTCCAGCCGGTCGAGGTCAAGATCGACACCGGCGGCAATGGCCGCCGCGCCACGTTGCTGGCCACGGGCGAAGACATCCAGATCGGCGCGATCGAGAAGATGTCGAAGTCGAAGAAGAACACGGTCGACCCCGACGACATCATCGAGACCTACGGTGYCGACGTCGCGCGCTGGTTCATGCTGTCGGACTCCCCGCCGGACCGCGACGTGATCTGGAGCGACGAGCGCGTCCAGGGCGCCTCCCGGTTCGTGCAGCGGCTGTGGCGGCTGGTGAACGAGGCGGCGGAACTCGGCAACGGCGCGCCCGCGGCGCGGCCGGCCTCGTTCGGCCCGGATGCGACCGCCTTGCGCAAGGCCGCCCATGGCGCCCTGGACAAGGTCACCACGGGCATCGAGCGGCTGCACTTCAACGTCTGCCTCGCCCACATCCGCGAATTCGCCAATGCCCTGTCCGAGGCCTTGCAGCGCCCCGGCCAGCCTACCCCGGACCTCGCCTGGGCGATCCGCGAAGCCGGCCAGATCCTGGTCCAGCTGTTCTCCCCGATGATGCCGCATCTGGCCGAGGAGTGCTGGCAGGTGTTGGGCCATGGCGGGCTGGTTTCGGAGGCCAATTGGCCGCAAATCGAACGCGATTTGCTGGTTGAAGACAGCGTGACCCTGGTGGTCCAGGTCAACGGCAAGAAGCGGGGTGAGGTCACGGTTGCAACAGCGGCCCAGAATCCGGAAATCGAGGCTGCCGTTTTGGCCCTCGATGCGGTAAAGCTGGCGCTGGACGGCAAGCCCGTCCGCAAGGTGATCATCGTCCCCAAGAGGATCGTGAATGTTGTCGGCTAGGATCCGCATCGCAGCCCGCCTGCTGGCGGTCGCCGCATTGGCGGCGCTGACGGCCGGCTGCTTCCAGCCGATGTATGCCGATCGTGGCGACGGCACCCCTGGCCTGCGCGACAAGCTGATGGGGGTCGAGCTCCCCCCGATCGCCAAGCCCAATGCCTCCCGCGAAGCCCGGGTCGGCGTGGAAGTCCGCAATGCCCTGGCTTTCAAGCTGTACGGCACGGCCACGGGCATGCCGCCGACCCACCGCCTGGAGATCCGCTTCAACTCCGGCCGGTCGTCCCTGATCGTCAGCCAGGCAACGGGACTGCCGACCAGCGAGAATTACGGCATCGACGCCCAGTACAATTTGATCAACCTGGCGACGGGCCAGTCGGTGATGACCGGCACGACGTTCTCGCGGGTGTCCTATGACATGCCCGGCTCCTACCAGCGCTTCTCCCGCAGCCGCGCCATCCGCGATGCGGAGGATCGTGCCGCCAACGAGATCGCCGAGAACATCAATACCCGGCTCGCCGCGTTCTTCACCGCGGGCACCTGATTCAATTCCGTCATTCCGGGGCATGCGAAGCATGAACCCGGAATCTCGATCTCCAATCTCCGGATTCTCAGGTGCGCAATTGCGCACCGTAGTTCGCCTCTGACGAGGCGCCCCGGAATGACGGGTATCAGACAACATGGTCGCGCTGCGCGGAAAAGAGATCGACGCCTTCCTGGCCCGGCCCGATGCGGGGCGACCGATCATCCTGCTCTATGGTCCTGATGCCGGTCTCGTGCGCGAACGCGCCGATGCGCTGATCGCCTCCGCCGTCGACGACCCCAACGATCCCTTCTCGCTGGTGAAGCTCGACGGCGACGAGCTCTCCGCCGAGCCGTCGCGTCTCGTCGACGAAGCCATGACGGTGCCGCTGTTCGGCGGCCGCCGCGCCATCCGCGTGCGGGCCGGCTCGCGCAGCTTTGCCAGCGGTGTCGACACGCTGGCCGAGATGAGCGTGAAGGATTGCCGCATCGTGATCGAGGCCGGCGAGCTGCGCCCGGAATCGCCGCTGCGCAAAGCCTGCGAGCGCGCCAAGGCCGCCGTGGCGATCGGCTGCTACCCCGACACCGAGCGCGATCTGGCGAAGCTGATGGAGGACGAGCTCCGCATCGCGAATTTGCGCATCGCGCAGGACGCCCGCGCCGCGCTGATGTCCTTTCTCGGCGGCGACCGCCAGGCCTCGCGCAACGAGCTGCGCAAGCTCACGCTCTACGCCCACGGCAAGGGCGAGATCACGCTGGACGACGTGATGGCCGTGGTGGCCGATGCCTCCGAGCTGAAGCTCGACCCGATCGTCGACGGCGCTTTCGCCGGCCGGCCCGACATCGTCGAGACCGAATTCGCAAAGGCCATGATCGCCGGCACCTATCCCGGCGTGATCATCTCGGCTGCGCAACGCCAGGCCGCATGGCTGCACAAATCCGCGCTCGCCATCGCCGATGGCACACCCGCCTCCGCCGTGCTCGATGGCGGATTTCCGCGGCTGCATTTTTCACGAAAGCCGGCGGTCGAAACCGCGTTGCGCAATTTCAGCGTGACGCGGCTTGCCGCCATCATCGAGCAGCTCGCGACCGCCGCGCTCGATACCCGCAAGCAATCCACGCTCGCCGCGGCGATCGCCCAGCGCACGCTGATGGCGATCGCCGCGAACGCAAAGCGGCGGGGGTAAGGCTCGGCTCTCTCCACGTCATTGCGAGCGTAGCGAAACAATCCAGAGTCTCTCCGCGGAAAGATTCTGGATTGCTTCGCTGCGCTCGCAATGACGATGTGGAAGCAGATGTGCGCCACACACTCAGCTGTCGTCCTGGCGAAAGCCAGGACCCATTACCCCAACGAGAGGTTTTGCGAAGATTGTTGGTCCGGTACTGCGACCGGCTCCCATCGAGAGATCACGCGGTATGGGTCCCGGCCTTCGCCGGGACGACCGCGAGGGTCGGCTAAATCGCGCCCTTCGCCAGCCGCTTCATCACTTCGTCGAGCTGGTCGAGGTTGCGGTAGTTGATCTGCACGGAGCCGCCGGGGTCGCGGTGGTTGACGGTGACCTTGAGACCGAGCGCGTCGCTGACGCGCTTTTCCAGATCGATCGTGTCAGGGTCCTTCTCCTTCGCACCGGCGCGCGCCTTTTGCGGCTTGCGTTCCGGCACGCCCTCCTCGTGCGCCAGCGCCTCGGCCTGGCGGACGTTGAGGCCCTCCTCGACGATGCGCTTGGCGGCCGCGAGCGGATCCGGCACGCCGATCAGCGCGCGCGCATGGCCTGCCGACAATTCGCCGGTCGCGATCAAGGCCTGCACCTCGGCCGGCAGCTTGGTCAGCCGCATCATGTTGGCGACGTGGCTGCGGCTCTTGCCGACGGCCTTTGCGATGTCGTCCTGGCTGCGTTTGAACTCGCCCGCGAGCGCGTGATAGCCCTGCGCCTCTTCCATCGGGTTGAGGTCTTCGCGCTGCACGTTCTCGATGATCGCGAATTCCAGCGCATCGCTGTCGCTGATGTCGACCGGCACGATCGGCACTTCATGCAGGCCGGCCATTTGCGAGGCGCGCCAGCGCCGCTCGCCGGCGATGATCTCAAAGCGATCCTGCGCGCCCTTCACCGGACGCACCACGATCGGCTGGATCACGCCGTGCTGCTTGATGGATTCGGACAGCTCCTTGAGCTCGGCCTCCGAAAAGGTCCGGCGCGGATTGCGCGGATTGGGCTTGATGAATTCGATCGGCACCTTGCGCTGCGCGCGCGGCCGGTCGACATGCGCGGCCTCTCCGCCGACGTCGCCGATCAGACTCGCAAGACCCCGGCCCAGTCGCGAACGCGCTTCGTCGGCCATCGCCAGCTCCCTTGGATTCACCAGCAGCACTCCAGAACTGAATTTCGAATTTTCGATCGTAGGGTGGGTTAGCGCAGCGTAACCCACCATTGGCTTGTTCGAGGCGGTACAATTGGTGGGTTACGCCTTCGGCCAACCCACCCTACGGCAGCTTCAATGCGTCGTGCGCAGCTCGCGCTCGCGCTGGATCACTTCGGTGGCGAGCCGCAAATACGCTTCGCTGCCGACGCATTTGAGATCGTAGACCAGCACCGGCTTGCCGTAGGACGGCGCCTCCGAGATGCGCACGTTGCGCGGGATCATGGTCTTGTAGACCTTCTCGCCCATGAACTGCCGGACGTCGGCGACGACCTGGTTCGAGAGGTTGTTGCGCGAGTCGAACATGGTCAGCACGATGCCGTGGATCGACAGGTTCGGATTGAGCGTCGAACGCACCTGCTCGACGGTCTGGAGCAATTGCGACAGACCTTCGAGCGCGAAGAACTCGCATTGCAGCGGCACCAGGATCGCGTCCGACGCCGCCATCGCGTTGACCGTGAGCAGATTGAGCGAGGGCGGACAGTCGATCAGCACATAGGTGTAGTCGGCGTCCGGCGAGACGTTGTTGTTGAGCGAAGAGATCGCATCGCGCAGCTTGAAGGCGCGGCCGGGCGTGGTGCCGAGCTCGAGCTCGAGGCCGGAGAGATCCATGGTCGAGGGCGCGATGTGCAGCCGCGGCACCGCGGTGGCGACCACCGCCTCGCGCAAGGCCGCTTCACCAATCAGCACGTCATAGGTCGAGCAGGAGCGGTTGCGGCGATCAATGCCGAGTCCGGTCGAGGCGTTGCCCTGCGGATCGAGATCGACGATCAGGACACGCTCACCGATCGCTGCGAGCGCCGTGCCGAGATTGATCGCTGTGGTTGTTTTTCCCACGCCGCCCTTCTGATTCGCCAGCGCCAGGATGCGCGGGTGGCCCTGCGGGACCACAGCCTGTTCCTGGGCGGTCTGCTCTTGCTGCGGCTCGTCAATCACGCTCATCGCAATTCCCCATTCGCCCCTGAACGTCTCAGCTGCGCCGTTCGGCGGCATTGAGCTCCACGATCCAGCCGTCTCCGGTACGGCTTTGGTGGAGCTGCGGCTGAATATTCCAATATTTAGCGGCTTCGGTCAATTCAGCCTCTACATCTTGACCCTTCGGAAACAGCGCCTTTGCGCCCTGGCGCATCAGCGGCTCCGCAAAGCCGATGAGTTGATGTAGCGGAGCGAGTGCACGCGCGGTGACGCAATCGACGGGGCCGGTGATTCTATCCACATTATCCCCGATCTCAGCGAGATGTACGACTCCCGGAGATGTGGTGATGCGAATTGCTTCGCGCAGGAACGCCGCCTTCTTGGCGATTCGCTCGACGAGGTGGACGCTGGCGCCCGACGTCCCGGCCATGGCGCAAGCGAGGACGACGCCGGGGAAGCCGCCGCCGCTGCCGAGATCGGCCCAGCGCCTTGCCGATGGCGCGAGGTCAACGAGCTGAAGCGAATCGGCGATGTGCCGGGTCCAGAGATGCGGCAGGGTCGAGGGCGCGACCAGATTGGTCTTCGCCTGCCACTCCCGCAGCAGCGCGATGTAGCGATCGAGCCGGGCCTCGGTTTCACGTGAAACGGATGCGAGCTTCAGCGCTGCGATCTTGTCGGCGGCGATGACGGAGTCCAACGACGGATCGTTGGCGCTGGCCTTGTCGATCTTCGATGTGATCGGTGCAGGTTCGGCTCGGCGCCGGGCGCCCTCACCCGCCGACGGTTTCCCTGATGACGGTCTGCCGCCGGCCGGTCCGCGCTGTTTCACGTGAAACGCCTATGCAATTGCTTTGGAAGTCTTCCGTGCTTCGCGGCGAAGGTACGCCRCAAGGATGCCGAGCGCCGCCGGCGTCATGCCGTCGATCCGGCCGGCCTGGCCGACGGTGAACGGCCGCGCCTTCTCCAGCTTGGCACGGACCTCATTGGAGAGCCCGGGGACCAGCTGGTAGTCGACCTCTGACAGCACCAGCCCCTCGTCGCGCCGGAAGGCTTCGACGTCGGCGCTCTGGCGCTCCAGATAGACATCGTACTTGGCGTCGATCTCCAGATGGGTGGCGATCACAGGGTCGATCGCCGACAGCTCCGGCCAGATCGTGCGGACCTGCTCCCAGCCGATCTCCGGATAGGCCATCAGCTCGAAGGCCGAGCGACGCTGACCATCCCGGTTCAGGGACAGTCCGTGCTTGATCGCCTCGTTCGGGGTGATGGTCAGGGACTTGGAGAGCGCCCGGGCCGCATTCAGGGCGTCCATCTTGGCGCGGTGATGCCGGGTTCGGGCCCCGCCGACGCATCGGAGCGCGACCCCCTTCTCGGTCAGGCGCTGGTCGGCATTGTCGGCCCGCAGGGTCAGCCGGTATTCGGCTCGCGAGGTGAACATCCGATACGGCTCGCTGATCCCGCGGGTGACGAGGTCGTCGATCATCACCCCGAGATAGCCATCGGCGCGGTCGAACACCGTCAACGCGGCGCCACTCGCCGCCAGCGCGGCGTTCAGGCCGGCGACGATGCCCTGGCCGGCGGCCTCCTCGTATCCGGTGGTGCCGTTGATCTGCCCAGCCAGGAACAGGCCGCGCAGACGCTTGGTCTGGAGCGTCGGGTCGAGTTCGCGCGGGTCGACGTGATCGTATTCGATGGCGTAGCCCGGACGGACCATCCTCACCCGCTCCAGGCCGGGAATGCTGGCCAGGATCGCGAGCTGGACCTCCTCCGGCAGCGACGTCGAGATGCCGTTGGGATAGACCGTCGTATCGTCCAGCCCTTCCGGCTCCAGGAAGATCTGGTGGCCGTCACGGTCGCCGAAGCGGACGATCTTGTCCTCGATGGAGGGGCAATAGCGCGGTCCGGAGCTCTTGATCTGGCCGGAGTACATCGGAGAGCGATGAACGTTGGACCGGATCACCTCGTGGGTCGCGGACGTGGTCCGGGTGATCCCGCACTGGATCTGTGGTGTGGTGATCCGCTCCGTCATCACCGAGAACGGCTCCGGCGGCTCGTCTCCGGGTTGCATCTCGACCGCCGACCAGTCGATCGTGGTACCGTCCAGACGGGGCGGAGTGCCGGTCTTGAGCCGTCCAAGAGTGAAGCCGGCGCGCTCAAAGGAGGCCGAAAGACCCATTGCGGGGGCCTCCCCGACACGGCCGGCGGGCCAGTTCTTCTCACCGAGATGGATCAGACCGCGCAGGAAGGTGCCGGTGGTGACGACAACAGCCCCCGCCCCAAGCTCCCGCCCGTCTGCCAGGCGCAAACCAGTCACCCGGCCACCGACCACGATCAGCTCATCGGCCTCGCCTTCGATGACCGAAAGACCCTCGGTCTCGCGGATCGCAGCCTGCATCGCAGCCGCATAGAGCTTGCGATCCGCCTGGGCCCGCGGACCACGGACAGCGGGACCCTTGCGCCGATTAAGAACGCGGAACTGGATGCCGCCGGCGTCCGCGACCCGTCCCATCAGGCCGTCGAGCGCATCGACCTCGCGAACCAGATGGCCTTTCCCGAGACCGCCGATGGCGGGATTGCAGGACATCGCGCCGACGGTCGAGAAACGGTGCGTCACCAGAGCCGTCGTCGCGCCCATCCGGGCAGCAGCAGAAGCGGCTTCACAGCCGGCATGGCCGCCGCCAATCACGATGACGTCGAAGTTCTCTCGCCCTGTACGCATGGGCGGACTTCTAGCTCAGAGTGGAAAAAGCCGGAAGTCAAAACTCGGCGGGCGGTTGTTTCACGTGAAACAGGATACCTCGGAGGACTCCCACGCATTTTTCGCAAAACAACCCCATGCACAGTAGAAGGCGCCTTGAAATGCCTTCTGTTTCACGTGAAACAAATTGGGTCGCGGGAGAAAGATGAGGCGCGAAGGGTTGTTACCTCGGCGCGCGGCCCCGACGAACGACGGCGGCGCCATACTCCGTCATTGCGAGCCACCGGGTCCGCGCGAACGCGCGGCCCGATGACAGGCTCAGCGAAGCAATCCAGAATCCTTCCGCGGAGCTAGCCTGGATTGCTTCGTCGCAAGAGCTCCTCGCAATGACGAGATTGGGGCGCTCATGACTGTCACCGCCGGCATAGCGCGTGTTCCACGTGAAACGGCTTGGAACCCGGCTCAGCCTGTTTCACGTGAAACAACCAAGAAGCGGAACAAGCGCTAATCCTACAATGAAGAACTAGCGCTACTTTCCGATGCAGAATTTCTGGAAAATGGCGCCAAGGACGTCCTCGACGTCCACCCGGCCCAACAGCCGGCCCAGGGCATAGGCTGCGGCGCGCAGCTCTTCGGCGGCGAGTTCCTCGCCCTCTTCTACAAGCTCCAGACTCCGGCGCAAGCTGTCTGACGCCTGGCGCAGCAGGTCCCGCTGGCGCGCCCGGGTCACCAACGCACCCTCGCTTGTTCCAAAGAACTCCGAGGCGAATTTCACCAGCGCGTCGACCAGCTCGGGAATGCCATCGCCCCGGCTGGCCGAGATCCCGAACTCGCCGCCTGGCCCGCCGCCGGCGTCAACGAGGTCGATCTTGTTGCGCACGATCCAGACCGAGCCGCCGGACCGATCGATCTTGCCGGACGCCTTCCGCAGCGATCGCATTGCCTCGGGATCGATGGCCTGCCGTCCTTCCGCCAGCCACAGCACCAGGTCGGCGTCCTCGGCCCGCGCCCGGGCCCGCCGCACACCCTCCTGCTCTACCGGATCATCGGTCTCGCGAATGCCGGCGGTGTCGATCACCGTGACGGGATAACCGTCGAGATCGAGCTGCACCTCGATCACGTCGCGCGTCGTGCCGGCATGCGGCGAAACGATCGCGACGTCGCGGCGCGCGAGCTGGTTGATCAGCGTCGACTTGCCGACATTCGGCTCGCCCGCGATCGCAACCACCAGGCCGTCACGCAGGCGTTCAGAATGTCCCTGCGCCGCAAGGACTTTTGTGATTTCTTCATGCAGCGCTTTGATCGCCTTCACGGCCGGCGCCCTCAGCTCCGCGGGCACATCGCCCTCATCGGAAAAATCGATGCCGGCCTCGATCAGCGCCGAGGCCTCGATGATACGCTCGCGCCAGTCGCGCGCACGATCGCCCAGCAGGCCCTGCAACTGCCGCAGCGCTTGGCGCCGCTGCCGGTCGGTGTCGGCGTGGATGAGATCGTCGAGGCCCTCGGCCTCGGTCAGATCGAGCTTGCCGTTCTCGAAGGCGCGCCGCGTGAACTCGCCGGGCTCGGCCGCCCGGACATTCTGAATTTCAGAAATTGCGGCGAGGAGCGCCGACAGCACGGCACGGCCGCCATGGACGTGAAATTCGGCGACGTCCTCGCCGGTCGCGCTAGCCGGCCCCGGAAACCACAGCACGACCGCATCGTCGATCGGCTGCCCTTTCCGGTCCCGGAGCAGCCGGCGGCCCGCGAGCCTGGGCGCAGGCAGCTTCCCCGCGAGTGTCGTCAGCGCGGGCCCTGCCTGCGGGCCGGAGACCCGCACGACGGCGATCGCGCTCGGAGGCCTGCCTGACGACAGCGCAAAGATGGTCTGGTCCCGCGGGTGCATGGCCTATTTGTCCGGCTACCGGCGAAAAGGCAAATATCGTTTCATGACCGCGAGACCTTCGTTTGCTGCGATTATCCCGCAGCAAACGCTCTATGTTGCGTTGCAGCATAAGGACGCTGCATTTTGCTGCGGGTTTTCCCAGCTCAACCCACCCAGGCGTGGCCGATAAAGAATATCAGTGAGTAAAACCAAATACTTGATTGACATCCCGAGAACCTGTCGGGCGCTCCTTTTGCTGCACTTTGCTGCAGCAAAGCCGCACAAAACGAAAAGGGCGCCCGAAGGCGCCCTCTGATCCCTTGCTGCGGCCAGCTCAGGTGTTCATCGAGTCGAAGAACTCGGAATTGCTCTTGGTCGAGCGCAGCTTGTCGAGCAGGAAGTCGATCGCATCCATCGTCCCCATCGGGTTCAGGATGCGGCGGAGCACGTACATCTTCTTGAGCACCTGCGGATCGGTGATGAGCTCCTCCTTGCGGGTGCCGGAGCGGGAGATGTCGATCGCCGGGAAGGTCCGCTTGTCCGAGACCTTGCGGTCCAGGATCAGCTCCGAGTTGCCGGTGCCCTTGAACTCTTCGAAGATGACTTCGTCCATGCGGCTGCCGGTATCGACCAGCGCGGTCGCGATGATGGTCAACGAGCCGCCCTCCTCGATGTTACGGGCGGCACCGAAGAAGCGCTTCGGGCGCTGGAGCGCGTTGGCGTCGACACCGCCGGTCAGCACCTTGCCGGATGACGGCACCACGGTGTTGTAGGCGCGGCCCAGACGCGTGATCGAGTCGAGCAGGATCACCACGTCGCGGCCGTGTTCGACCAGGCGCTTGGCTTTCTCGATCACCATCTCGGCGACCTGGACGTGGCGCACGGCCGGTTCGTCGAAGGTCGATGACACGACCTCGCCCTTCACCGAACGCTGCATGTCCGTGACTTCTTCCGGACGTTCGTCGATCAGCAGCACGATCAGATAGCATTCGGGATGATTGTGCGTGATCGAGTGCGCGATGTTCTGCATCAGCACGGTCTTGCCGGTGCGCGGCGGCGCGACGATCAGTGCGCGCTGGCCCTTGCCGATCGGCGCGACGATGTCGATCACCCTTGCAGAAAGGTCTTTTCGCGTCGGATCGTCGATCTCCATGCGAAAGCGCTGATTGGGAAACAGCGGCGTGAGGTTGTCGAAATTGACCTTGTGCTTGGCCTTTTCCGGATCCTCGAAGTTGAGCGTGTTGACCTTCAGCAACGCGAAATAGCGCTCGCCCTCTTTCGGGCTGCGGATGTGACCTTCGATGGTGTCGCCAGTGCGCAGGCCGAAGCGGCGGATCTGCGAGGGCGAGACGTAGATGTCGTCCGGGCCCGGCAGATAATTGGCGTCAGGCGAGCGGAGGAAGCCGAAGCCGTCGGACAGCACCTCGACGACGCCTTCGCCGACGATGTCGGTTTCCGCCAGCGCAAGCTGCTTGAGGATGGCGAACAGCAGCTCCTGCTTGCGCATGGTGCTGGCATTCTCGACCCCGTTCTCTTCCGCGAACGAGACAAGCTCGGCCGGCGTCTTCGACTTGAGGTCCTGGAGTTTAATTTCCCGCATTGGGGTGGTCCTGTGGGGTAACCTTGGGAGGGGGTGCGAGGAGGCTCGGAAATGCGGACGTGAGAAGGTAAGGTCCGCAGGTCTGGCAAGGTGAGCGCCGGGTGAGGCTTCAAACCTGATGCGGTGTCCGGCCTCTGGAAAGCTCAGACACAACCACATCCGCCTGCGTTGGGTGGGATATCGCCAATATAGAAAATCGCTCCTCACTCCGCAAGCCGAAGCGCTGAGCGATCGTTCACGATCCTTGCCTAGAACGGCTTCACGATCACCATGATGACGATGAGAATCATCAGGACGGTCGGCACCTCATTGATAATCCGATAGAATTTCTGGGTCCGCAGGCGCCGGTCGGCGGCGAAATCCTTTAGCCAGCGCGAAAAAAAGCCGTGGACCGCGGACAGCGCCAGGACCAGTGCAAGTTTTACGTGCAGCCAGGGCGACGCGAACCAGTGGCCGGACCAGGCGAGGTAGAGCCCGGCGAGCCAGGTGACGGTCATGGCGGGATTGATGATCGCCTTGAGCAGCCGCCGTTCCATGACCTTGAACGTCTCCGACTGCTTCGAGCCGACCTCCGCGTCGCAGTGATAGACGAACAGCCGCGGCAGATAGAGCATGCCGGCCATCCAGGAGATGACGGCGATCACGTGCAGCGCCTTGATCCAGAGATAGACGTTTTCAAACATTCCCAGCATCCAAATTTGCGCCCGGCCTTCCGGTGGCTGGGGATAGTAAGAACTCGTTAAGGTCTTCCAGCGCACAGATATCCATCTGGAGCGCCCTTCTCCAATAAAGAATCTTAGAATCTTAAGGTTTGAGTCTTAGTGACGGTGGATTGGACTCACGCAATGCCGTCCGCCGCTTCACGCGCGCTTGTTCACATCCATCAACATGTCCCGCGAAGGTCCGGCCTGCCCGGATAAGTCGTCCGGCCTCAAGGGCTTGCGCGCGGCTGTCGGCAGCTTATCAAGGGGGTTGTCCGCGCAATCCCGTTTCTGCTTTGCCCGGGCGTCGAAGTTGTTCTGACGGGCAGTGGTGTGAAGAAAATTGGCACTTGTCCCGCCCCTGGTGTCGCGCAACCCTTTCCGAGGGGTTAAGGTCCACAGAAATCCACAAACCACACCGCCTCCATACAAAGAGTTTTTGTGCCGACTTCGAGCAATTATTTCCATCTCCACCTCGTCTCCGACTCAACCGGTGAGACGCTGATCACCGTGGCGCGCGCGGTCGCGGCGCAATACGCCGCCGTGACGCCGGTCGAGCATGTCTATCCGCTGGTACGCAGCCAGAAGCAGCTCGATCGCGTGCTCGACGAGATCGAGGAAGCGCCGGGAATCGTGCTGTTCACGCTGCTCGAGAAGGATCTGGTCTCGAGGCTCGAGGACAAGTGCAAGGGGATCAATGTCCCGAGCCTGTCGATCATCGGTCCGGTGATGCAGTTGTTCGAAGCCTATCTCGGGGCGGCGACGACCGGCCGGGTCGGCGCCCAGCACGTCCTCAATGCAGAATATTTCAAGCGCATCGATGCGCTGAACTACACGATGATCCATGACGACGGCCAGCATGTCGAAGGACTTGACGATGCGGACGTCGTGCTCGTCGGTGTCTCCCGCACCTCGAAGACGCCGACGTCGATCTATCTCGCCAATCGCGGCATCCGCACCGCCAACGTGCCGCTGGTGCCRGGCATTCCGGTGCCGCCGCAACTGGAGACGTTGACGCGGCCGCTGGTGGTGAGCCTGCACGCAACGCCGGAACGCCTGATCCAGGTTCGTCAGAACCGTCTGCTGTCGATGGGCGCCAGCTCCGGCAGCGACACCTATACCGACAGGCAGGCGGTTGCCGACGAGGTCGCGTTTGCCCGCAAGCTGAGCGCCAAGCACGATTGGCCGCTGCTCGACGTCACCCGTCGCTCGATCGAGGAAACCGCCGCGGCGATCATGAAGCTGTACACCGACCGGCAACGCAACCGCCCTTCCGAATAAGTGCTGGCGATGGGTCTCTGGCGCAGCAAATCTCCGTTGATCCTCGCCTCGCAAAGTGCGGCGCGCAAAATGTTGCTGGCCAATGCCGGGCTGGAGTTCAAGGCGATTACGGCCGATATCGACGAGCGCGGCATCCAGGCCGCCTCCAGGCTTTCGGCACCGCGCGACATCGGCCTGTTGCTGGCGTGCGAAAAGGCCAAGGCTGTTTCAGTGCATCATCCCGGCAGCTATGTGATCGGCGCCGACCAGACGTTGGCTCTCGGCGATCGTCTGTTCAACAAGCCCGCAGGCCGCGCCCAGGCCATGACGCAATTGCGCGAGCTCGCCGGCAAGAGCCACGAGTTGAATTCGGCCGTGGCCGTGGCGCGCGACGGCCAGATTATTTTCGAGGACGTCGCGGTGGCCCGCATGACCATGCGCCAAATGTCCGAGCCGGAGCTTTCGGCCTATCTCGATGTCGCCGGCGATGCCGTGACGTCAAGCGTCGGCGCCTATCAGCTCGAGGGCGTGGGAATCCACTTGTTCGAGCGAATCGAGGGCGATCACTTCACCATTCTCGGCCTGCCGCTGCTGCCGCTGCTTGCGTTCCTGCGGCGTGAGCGGCTAGTTGCGGTGTGAATGGCAGAGATGGCTGTGCGCTGATGCGGATTTTGGGACTGACCGGCTCGATCGGGATGGGAAAATCCACCACCGCGAAACTGTTCGCGGAGGCCGGTGTGCCCGTCTACGACGCCGATGCCGCCGTCCATCAACTCTACGAAGGTGAGGCCGCTCCCGCGATCGAAGCCGCATTCCCGGGTACCACCGCCAACGGCAAGGTCGATCGGCCGAAACTGTCCGCGCGCGTGGTGCACGATCCCGCCGCGATCAAGCAGCTGGAGCAGATCGTCCACCCGATGCTCGGTGCTTCCCGCCAGAAATTCTTCGCCGACGCGGAAGCCGCCAAGGCGCCGGTCGTGGTCCTCGACATTCCGCTGCTGTTCGAGACCGGCGGTGAAAAACGCGTCGACGCCGTGGTCGTGGTGTCGACCTCGCCGGAACTTCAGCGCGAGCGCGTGCTGGCGCGGGGCACCATGGACGCGGCGAAGCTCGACGCCATCATCGCCAAGCAGACGCCCGATGCAGAGAAGCGCAAGCGCGCCGATTTCGTGGTGGATACGTCACACGGACTCGAGCCGGTGCGCGCGCAAATCAGGGACATTCTGGCCGAGGTCGTTAAGATGCCGCAGCGGCGAGCCTGATTCGCCGCCTCACACGGCCTCCTAGATTCTCAGATCATGCGTGAAATCGTTCTCGACACCGAAACCACCGGCCTCGATCCGCTGCGCGGCGATCGTCTGGTCGAAATCGGCTGCGTCGAGATCTTCAACCGCATGCCGACGGGGCAGAGCTTCCACGTTTACATCAATCCCGAAAGGGACATGCCGGCGGAAGCCTTTGCGGTGCACGGTCTGTCGGCCGAATTTCTGGCGACGAAGCCGCTGTTCCACGAGGTGGTCGACGAATTCATCGAGTTCATCGGCGATGCGCCGCTGGTGATCCACAACGCCTCGTTCGACATCAGCTTCATCAATGCCGAGCTAGACCGCATCAAGCGCGCGGCGATTCCGCGCGAGCGGCTGGTCGACACATTGCTGCTGGCGCGGCGCAAGCATCCCGGCGTGTCCAACCGGCTCGACGATCTCTGCTCGCGCTATGCGATCGACAATTCGCACCGCACCAAGCACGGCGCGCTGCTCGACGCCGAGCTGCTGGCGGAAGTCTATATCGATCTGATCGGGGCCCGGCAGTCGCAACTGATCCTGGCTTCCGACGGCGAGGATAGCCGCGTCAATGCGGCAGGCGATACACCGCGGCGGCAGCGGCTGGTGCCGCTTGCGCCGCGGGTGACAGATGCCGAGCGCGAGGCCCACCGGGCCTTCATTGCAACGCTCGGCGACAAGGCGATCTGGAACGAGTTCCTTCCCGCCCCAGCCGTCAGTCCGGCCGGTTAGGCCTGACCGCTCGGCTGAGCGGCCATTTGCCGCTCCATGTTCTGACGGTAGAGACCGACGAAATCGACCGGATCCAGCATCAGGGGCGGGAACCCGCCGTCGCGAACCGCGGTCGCGATGATCTCGCGGGCGAACGGGAACAACAGCCGCGGGCACTCGATCATGACCAGCGGATGCAGATTCTCCTTCGGCACGTTGGTGATCCGGAACACGCCGGCATAAGCGAGCTCGAACGAGAACATCACCTTGCCCGCGGTCTCGGCCTTGCCTTCGACCGACAGCGTCACCTCGAACTCCTGTTCGCTGAGGTTATTGGCGCTGACGTTGATCTGGATGTTGATCTGGGGCGGCTGGCCCTGTGACTGGAGCGAACTCGGCGCGTTCGGATTTTCGAACGAGAGGTCCTTGGTATATTGCGCCAGCACGTTGAGCTGGGGAGCCTGGGCCGCCTCGGGAGGGGTGCCGTTACCGTTGGTCATGAAAGTCTCTCCTTAACCCGATTTGGGCTGAATTTCGCGGCGGTTGGCTAACATAGGGCCGCCTCATTCCACAAGGACGAACGGTCCCGGATGAGGAATCCGGGCCGCGCCCACAACTGTGACGTTCACCCCGCCTTCCCAACGAAATTGGGCCTTAAACGATTGAAGATGCGCGATTTCCGGTCAGGATCGGGTTTCCCCTTAAGCATAAAACGCGCTACACTTCCCTCTGTGCCAAAAGGCGCCATTGGCCGGGCAAGGTTTCGTGCCTACATCCGACGGACCCGATGCCGGTCTGCGGAGCCGGTCCTAAAATGGTGATGGAGTCTTGCCGTTCCGGTATGGAACGGTCTACTGGCCGGATCGATTTTCCCCGGCAGAACCTCTGAGAAGACCAGAAAGCGGATACCACGTGGACATCTACACCATCATCTTCCTAGCGCTCGCGGTCTTCATTTTCTTGCGGCTGCGCAGCGTGCTGGGGCAGCGCACGGGGAGCGAGCGGCCGCCGTTCGACCGCACCGCCCGCAATGCGCTCCAGGGCGCCCAGGACAAGAATGTCGTGACCATGCCGGGCAAGGTGATCGACCAGGCCCCGCTGGCGCCGACGGCCGAGCCGACGCCGCCTTCCGATCGCTGGAAGGGCCTGACCGAGCCGGGCACGCCGCTGGCGCAGGGCCTCGACGCCATCGTCGAGAAGGACTCCACCTTCGATCCCCGCCACTTCCTGTCCGGCGCCCGCGGCGCCTACGAGATGATCGTGCTGGCGTTTGCCAATGGCGACCGCCGCGCATTGCGCGACCTGTTGTCGTCGGAGGTCTATGAAAGCTTCGACGCCGCGATCAAGGAGCGCGAGAGGAACGAGCAGAAGACGGAGACGCGGTTCGTCTCGATCGACAAGGCCGAGCTCGCCGGCGCCGAGCTGCGCGATCGCAACGCGCAGCTGACCGTGCGCTTCGTGTCGCAGATGATTTCGGCCACCCGCGACAAGGCCGGCAACATCGTCGACGGCAGCGCCGACACGGTCGCCGACATTACCGACGTCTGGACTTTCGCCCGCGACATCACCTCTCGCGATCCGAACTGGAAGCTGGTTGGCACCGGAAGCGCGAATTAAGGCATTCATCAAGACCAGCGCGACGGCGCTTTGCGCAGGTGTCGTCGCGCTGTCGTCGTTTTCGCTCGGCGCCGAAGCGGCGCGGCGTCACTACCGCAGCCACCACCACCATCTTCCACAAGTGGCCGCACTGCCTCCGCGGGCCTTGCCCTATCCCCAGCTCCCCCTGCCGTTCGAAATTCCCGGCGCGCAATATCTGCCGCTGGCCTGGGCGGACGTGAAGGGCTGGAGCGATGACGATCATCTCGCCGCCTACAAGACGTTTCGCGCCAGCTGCCGCTCGATCAATGCGCAGACAGGCGCGGTCGAACCCAAGGCCTTGGGCGCCTCGCTGAGCGAGCCCTGCCGCGTCGTCAAATCGCTCGAGCTCACCGACGACGCCAGGGCCAAAACCTTCTTCGAGGAAAATTTCGCGCCGCTGCGGATCTCGCGGCTCGGCGAGCCCGACGGGTTCGTGACCGGCTATTACGAGCCGGTGCTGGACGGCTCGCGCACCCAGACCGATGTCTACAACGTGCCGGTCTATCGCCGCCCTTCGAACCTGTTCGTGCGCGGCTACAAGCAGGATTCGGTCAGCCTGCCCAACAAGGGTCCGGTCTACCGCAAGATCGGCCGCCGCAAGCTCGTGCCCTATTACGATCGCGGCGAGATCGAGGACGGCAAGATCGCCGGCCGCGGGCTGGAGATCGCCTGGCTGAAAGACCCGACCGATCTGCTGTTCGCCCAGATCCAGGGCTCGGCACGGATCAAGTTCGACGACGGCACCACCCTCCGGCTCAACTACGACGCCTATAACGGCTACCCCTACACGGCGGTGGGGCGCATCCTGATCGAGCGCGGCATCATTCCGAAGGAGGAGATGTCGATGCAGAAGATCAGGGAGTGGATGGCGCAGAACCCTGACGGCGCCAAGGAGCTGCGGCGCCAGAACCGCTCCTACATCTTCTTCCGCGAGGTCAACCTGTCCGACAAGGACGAGGCGGTGGGCGCGCAGGGCATTCCGCTGACGGCCGGCCGCTCGATCGCGGTCGACAAATCGCTGCATGTTTACGGCACGCCGTTCTTCATCGAGGGCGAGCTGCCGATCGATTCCGAACGGTCCAAGACGGCGTTCCATCGCCTGATGATCGCGCAGGACACCGGCTCGGCCATCATTGGACCCGCGCGCGCCGATCTCTATTTCGGCGCCGGCCAGGACGCCGGCCGGGTCTCGGGGCGGCTGCGCCACCCCATGCACTTTGTCATGTTGGTGCCGAAGGGCCTCGATCCCTCGTTGCGCGGCGCGAAGTTGCCGGTGCCGGACCCGCGTCCCTCGGAGAAGATCGCAAAGCTGTTTCCGCAAACCGATCCTGCCAAGGATTCGGGCAAGGATCAGACCAAGCCGGCGGCTCCAGCCGCAGCCGTGGCACAAGGTAAAGGTGAGACAGTCGCCGTTGCCAATCCGGTCCCATTGCCGGTGCCGCGTCCCGTGATAGAGCCCGTTCAGGAACCGCGGCGGCCAGCCAAGAATCGTCCCCATCGGCAGCAATGAAGCGATCGTCCCGTCCGCCCGTGCTGGAGCCTCGTCCCTCGCCGCGCCGCCGTGCGCTGAGCGAGGAGGAGCGCGCGCTGTGGGACCTCGTTGCAAAGCACGTCAAACCGTTGAAGAAGCTTCGCGTGGCAAAGGCGCAAGCTGCGCCGCGCGCCGAGCCTTCGCCAGCGGCGCCAGTCACCAGGCCTCCGCCACCGGCAAGGCCGGTCGCTGCTGCGCCGGCACCGCGCGCGGCAAAGCCGCCCGTGCCACCCTTGGCGCCGCTCGGCAAACGCGAGCGCACAAAACTGTCGCGCGGCCGCAGCGAGATCGAGGCCCGGCTCGATCTGCACGGCATGACCCAGATGCGGGCCCACCGCGCCTTGGCTGGCTTCCTGCAACGCGCCCATCATGACGGCCTGACCTTCGTGCTCGTCATCACCGGCAAGGGCCGCAGCGGCGGCGAGAGCGGCGTCCTGCGCCGCCACGTGCCGGAGTGGCTGAGCCTGCCGGAATTCCGCACCTTCGTCGTCGGCTTCGAGGAGGCCGGCATCGGCCATGGCGGCGAGGGCGCGCTTTACGTCCGCATTCGCCGGGCCAGATTCTAAAACGGCCGCACGATCCCGACGCGCGGGATCAGCGTGATGATCAGGCCGAAGATGTTTGTGTTGCGATCCTCGGCCGGAATCAGCGGCGCTTGCTGTTTGGCCGGCAGCATCTTCACCGCATGCAGGATCAGGAACATGCAGACCGCCCAGTTCGAGATCCAGCGCGAATAGTCGAACACCATCGCGAACATCACGAGATAGGCGAGGCTGACGCCGACCAGCGCTGCGGTCACGAGACGGCGGTGCATGTCGCCGGCGAGCGCGCCGATCAGGCCGGCAAAATAGCGCCACAGCGGCGTGTGCAGCCAGATCAGCAGCGCGAACACGGGCACGCCGAGGATGTTGTGCGGCAGGCGTCCCCAGGTGTCCGAAATCTCCTTCGCCAGCGGCTGATACCAGATGTAGCTGAATTGCAGCAGGTCGGTCCGCGCCGGATCGGCCATCCGGGTCTTCAGATATTGGACGAAATCCGCCTCCGGAATCGGCATCGTTCCCAGGAACTGGGCTGCGAAGAACAAGGCGGAGACGGTGAGCAAGGCGACAACGCCGAACGCGAAATTGGTACGATTGCAGCCGTGCGCCAGGTAGTGCCTGATCACGACGATGGTGATGATCGTGGGGACATACATCAGCAGATGGATGTGATGGATCAGCACCAGAACGATCGAGAACAGCCCGGCTGTCGCCACGAACAGGAGTGAGCCGGCCGGCATCAGCAGCAGGATGATCGCCAGCGCACAGCCATAGATGTCGAAATGGCCGAGCGTGTGCATGAAGTTCTTCAGGAAGAACGGCGAGCCCGCGATGAAGACGAACAGCGGCAGCGTCTTCGCGCTGAAGCCGAACGTCTTCTGAAACAGTTTTGCGTACAGCCCAAGCGTCACCAGCCACGTCGCGCCGCCGAGCGCGAACACCAGCCACACCGGCACCTTCGCCGTGAACAGCCCGACCACCGCCCCGATCAGCGCGCGCTTGATGAAGCCGAAATGATAATCGACGATGAGGTGGATGTAGGGAACGTAAGGCGGCAGCTGGATCTTGTGGACGAACACGCCGGCGATGATCGCGGCATTGATCGCGAGCAGGAGCCGCCAGGGGTTTTTCTGGACGTTAGCGAGCATGTGGCACTCGACGTGCACAAAACTCCGCCGTCGTCCTGGCGAAAGCCGGGACCCATAGCCACGAATGTTCGTTTTGATCCAACGCTGGGGCCGCCATCTTTTCCAACAAGACCCACTCGTGGTTTTGGGTCCCGGCCTTCGCCGGGACGACGGCCAATTGATAGCGCGGGCCTGGCGAATTACAAAATGAACCGGCTCAGATCGGCGTTCTTGGCGAGGTCGCCGACGTGCTTCTGCACGTAGTCGGCGTCGACCCGGATGGTCTCGCCGTTGCGATCGGGGGCGCTGAAGGAGATCTCGTCGAGCACCCGCTCCATCACGGTCTGCAGCCGCCGCGCGCCGATGTTCTCGACCGTCGAATTGACGGCGACCGCGACGTCGGCCAGCGCGTCGATGGCGTCATCGGTGATGTCCAACGTGACGCCCTCGGTCAGCAGCAGCGCGACATATTGCTTGATCAGCGAGGCCTCGGGCTCGGTCAGGATGCGCCGCATGTCGTCGCGGGTCAGCGCCTGCAACTCGACGCGGATCGGCAGGCGGCCCTGCAATTCCGGCAGCAGGTCGGACGGCTTGGCGACATGGAAGGCGCCCGATGCGATGAACAGGATGTGGTCGGTCTTGACCGCGCCGTGCTTGGTCGAGACCGTGGTGCCCTCGATCAGCGGCAGCAGGTCGCGCTGCACGCCCTCGCGGGAGACGTCGCCGCCGACGCGGCCGTCGCGCGCGCAGATCTTGTCGATCTCGTCCAGGAACACGATGCCGTTGTTCTCGACCGCGCTGATCGCCTCCTGGGTCAGCTGCTCGGTGTCCAGCAGCTTGTCGGATTCCTCGTTGACGAGGATCTCGTGCGAGCTCTCCACCGTCAGCCGCCGCGTCTTGCTGCGGCCGCCGAGCTTGCCGAAAATGTCGCCGATCGAGACCGCGCCCATCTGTGCGCCCGGCATGCCCGGGATCTCGAACATCGGAAAGCCGCTGCCGGAAGACTGCGTCTCGATCTCGATTTCCTTTTCGTTCATTTCGCCCGCGCGCAGCTTCTTGCGGAAGGATTCCCGCGTGGCCGCGCTTGAATTGGCGCCGACAAGCGCATCGAGCACGCGCTCCTCGGCGGCGAGCTGGGCGCGCGCCTGCACGTCCTTGCGCTTGCGCTCGCGCACCTGGGCGATCGCGACCTCGACGAGATCGCGCACGATCTGCTCGACGTCGCGGCCGACATAGCCGACCTCGGTGAACTTCGTCGCCTCGACCTTGAGGAACGGCGCATTGGCGAGCTTGGCGAGCCGCCGCGCGATTTCCGTCTTGCCGACGCCGGTCGGGCCGATCATCAGGATGTTCTTCGGCAGCACTTCCTCGCGCAGCGAGCCCTCGAGCTGCTGCCGGCGCCAGCGGTTGCGCAGCGCGATCGAGACCGCGCGCTTGGCATCGGCCTGGCCGACGATGAAACGGTCGAGTTCGGAAACGATTTCGCGGGGAGAGAAGTCTGTCATGGGACCTTAGCTAGGATCAGAGGCCGGCTGTAACAAGCCGCTTTTTTGGCGATCAGATGATCGGCGGACCGGATTGCCAAAGTTTCACGGCCTCGATCGGATGGATCAGCATCAGGATGTTCAGCGTCAGATTGTCGCGAATGTGGAGCGCCATCATGATCTCGAAGGCGAGGCCGATGGCGACGGTCGCCGGGACCGGCAGCAGGCGCGCGGCGAGAAACCCCAGCACCATGGACAGCGTGTCCGAGATCGAATTGACGATGCTGTCGCCGTAATAATCCAGCGAGATCGTGCCGGCGCGGTAGCGCTCGATGATGAACGGCGAGTTCTCGACGATCTCCCAGGCGCCCTCGATCAGCATGGCGATGATCAGCCGGGCCGGCCAGGACAAACTTAGAAAAGACAGGGTCAGGAACGGCAGGCGCGTGAACAGCAGCCAGGTCAGGCCGTAGAACAGGAAGCCGTGAAGCACATGCGAGAAGGTGTACCAATCGGCGATGTGCTGGGAGTTCTCCGAGCTGTTCACCACGCCATGCCAGAATTTAACATAGCCGCAGGTGCAGATCGGCACCCGCCCCATCGCGAACAGGATCGAGGCCTGCAGCGCCAGCAGCAGCAACGCGATGCCGACCCAGGCGAGCGGCGGAAACGCGGCCTTGCTCGCATGCGTGGTTGCCAGCGTCATGGCTCGCGCACCATCAAGAGCGCCGGTCCGTCGGGCGTCTCGACCATGCGGTCGCGGACGAAGCCGGCCTTCTCATAGGCGTGCACGGCGCGCAGGTTGCGCGGGTCCGGATCGGTGACGATGCGCGGCAGGCCGTGCCGCAGCTGCTCGTCGGCAAACGCGCGGATGAACGCCGAGCCGTGACCGCGCGCGATCATGTCGCCCTCCCCGATGAACTGGTCGATCCCACGCGTGCGCTCCGGTTGCGGCCCGAAGCCCGTATTCCAGGCCGTCAGGCTGTAGCATTGAAGATAGCCGAACGGCCGCATCCCGGCCAATACGATGAACTGGTCCATCGCGGGCTCAATGAGGTCGCCGCTCACGAGCGCAAACTGCTCGTCCGGATCGCCCCACCATTCCCGCACATGCGCCTCGCCGAGCCACCGCCGGACCAGCGGCAGGTCGGCCACGGTCATCGGGCGGAAGGTGTAGGCGAGCGCCATGGGCCTAACCGGCCGACAGGGCTTCGATGGTCACGTTGCGGTTGGTGTAGACGCAGATGTCGGCGGCGATGTCGAGCGAGCGGCGGACGATGGTCTCGGCGTCCTTGTCGGTGTCGAGCAGGGCGCGTGCCGCGGCCAGCGCATAGTTGCCGCCGGAGCCGATCGCCATCACCCCGGCCTCGGGCTCCAGCACGTCGCCGGTGCCGGTCAGGACCAGGGAGACGTCCTTGTCGGCCACGATCATCATGGCCTCCAGCCGCCGCAGATAGCGGTCGGTGCGCCAGTCCTTGGCGAGCTCGACCGCGGCCCGGGTCAGTTGCCCCGGATATTGCTCGAGCTTGGATTCCAACCGCTCAAACAGCGTGAAGGCGTCGGCGGTGGCGCCGGCGAAGCCGCCGATGACGTCGCCCTTGCCGAGCTTGCGGACCTTTTTGGCGTTGGACTTGATCACGGTCTGGCCGATCGAGACCTGGCCGTCGCCGCCGACCACCACCTTGCCGCCCTTGCGGACGGTCAAAATCGTGGTGCCGTGCCAGCCCGGCGAGCTGTTCTGGGAATCCTGCATCAAATACCTCGTTGTCCGGCCTGATTTAGGTGGTCGGGGCCCCCGGCACAACGGGCCGCTCCGGCCCCAAATTCGCTCACCATAGACCGAACTGCCGCCCTGTTAGGGCGATCCCGCAGTAGCGAAGGTGTCATTTGGCTGTTAAAAGACCGGCGTTTTCGGCCCGAAGGGGCATGATCCGGAAAAGTGGGCACCGGTTTTCCGAGAAGATCATGCTCAACTAAATGCGAAAGCTTTCAATGCGCACCGCGACGATCAAGCGCAAGACCAAGGAGACCGACATCGAGGTGACCGTGAACCTCGATGGATCCGGCGTGGCCAAAATCGCGACCGGAATCGGCTTTTTCGACCATATGCTCGATCTCCTCGCCCGCCATTCCCGCATCGACCTCACGGTCAAGGCGGTGGGCGATCTGCACATTGATCATCACCACACCACCGAAGACACCGGCATCGCGCTTGGCCAGGCGGTCAAGCAGGCGCTCGGTACCATGGCCGGCATCACCCGCTATGCCGGCGTCCACATGCCCATGGACGAGACGCTGTCGCGCGTCGTGATCGACATCTCGGGCCGCCCGGTCCTGGTGTTCAAGGTCGATTTCCCCCGCGACAAGATCGGCGAGTTCGACACCGAGCTGGTGCGCGAATGGTTCCAGGCCTTCGCCATGAATGCCGGCGTGACTCTCCACGTCGAGACCCTATATGGCGATAACAGCCACCATATCGCCGAGTCCTGCTTCAAGGGTCTGGCGCGGGCGCTGCGGGCGGCGGTCGCGATCGATCCGAAGGCGGCGGGCGAGGTGCCCTCCACCAAGGGCTCGCTCGGCGGCTGACAACTCCCGCCGCCGGCACGCGCCGCTTGCGGTTTCACTGAATTCGAAGAACGGGGCATCGCCATGCCTGTCTATACAGTTCATGCTCCCTCTCCTGCCGGAGCCGACCTGCGTGCGACCGACAAATTCGTGTTCGTGCGCGACGGCTTCCGTTTCTGGGCGATGGTGCTCGGCCCGTTCTGGCTGCTCTGGCATCGGCTCTGGCTGGCGCTGATCGGCTGGGTGGTTTTCCTGGCTGCGTTCGATGCCGGGCTGTCTCGCCTTGGTGTCGGCCGCAGCGCGATCCTCTTCGCCAATATCATCATCGCGCTGCTGATGGGCCTTGAGGCCTCGAGCCTGCGCCGCTGGACGCTGTCGCGCGGCAAGTGGAAGCAGCTCGACATCGTCGTTGCCGACGACGAGGACACCGCCGAGCGCCGCTTCTTCGAGCGCTGGAGCCAGAAGCAGCGCGGCATCGTCAATGACCAATGGGCCGTCGATCGCGGCGGCCCGCCGCCGACCCGCAACGTGCCGGGTCAGCAATTCTCAAATCCGCCGCCGCTGCCGGCGGGCGGCATCATTGGTTTGTTTCCAGAACCGGGAGGGTCACGATGAGCGTCGCCATCATCGATTACGGTTCCGGCAATCTGCATTCCGCCGCCAAGGCGTTCGAGCGCGCCGCGCGCAGCATGGAGAACCCGCAGAAGGTCTTCGTCACCAGCGATCCGGACCAGGCCTACGGCGCTGATCGTCTGGTGCTGCCGGGCGTCGGCGCATTCGCCGATTGCCGGCGAGGGCTAGACGCCGTCAACGGCATGGTCGAGGCGATCACTGAAGCGGTGCGCGTCAAGGCGCGGCCGATGTTCGGCATCTGCGTCGGCATGCAGCTGTTCGCCACCCGCGGCAAGGAGCATGTCATCACACAAGGCCTGAACTGGATCGGCGGCGACGTCGAGAAGATCACGCCACGCGACGAAAGCCTCAAGATCCCGCACATGGGCTGGAATACGCTCGACGTGCTGCGCGAGCATCCGGTGCTGGAGAGGCTGCCGCTCGGCCCCAAGGGCCAGCACGCCTATTTCGTGCACTCCTACCACCTCAACGCCGCCAATGAGGCGGATGTGCTCGCGCGCGCCGATTACGGCGGGCCGGTGACCGCGATCGTCGCGAAGGACACCGCCATCGGCACGCAATTCCACCCCGAGAAGAGCCAGCGCTTCGGCCTCGCCCTGATCTCGAACTTTTTGCGATGGAAGCCGTGATTCTCTTTCCCGCGATCGACCTCAAGAACGGCCAGTGCGTGCGCCTCGAGCAAGGCGACATGGCGCGCGCGACCGTGTTCAACCTCGATCCCGCAGCTCAGGCGCAGAGCTTCGTGACGCAGGGTTTTGAGTATCTCCACGTCGTCGATCTCGACGGTGCCTTTGCCGGCAAGCCGGTGAACGCGCAGGCCGTCGAGGGCATGCTGAAGACGATCAGGATTCCCGTGCAGCTCGGCGGCGGCATTCGCGATCTCGCCACCGTCGAAGCCTGGCTCGAAAAGGGCATCAGCCGCGTCATCATCGGCACCGCCGCGGTGCGCGACCCTGAATTGGTGAAAGCTGCAGCCAAGAAATTCCCCGGCCGCGTTGCGGTCGGGCTGGATGCGCGCGACGGCAAGGTCGCGGTCGAAGGCTGGGCCGAGACCTCGCAGGTGACGGTGCTGGAGATCGCGCAGCGCTTCGAGGATGCCGGCGTTGCCGCCATCATCTTCACCGACATCGCCCGCGACGGCCTGCTCAAGGGCCTGAACCTCGACGCGACCATTGCTTTGGCCGACGCCATCTCCATTCCCGTGATCGCCTCCGGCGGCCTCGCCTCGATCGAGGACGTCAAGGCGATGCTGACGCCGCGGGCGAAAAAGCTCGCCGGCGCCATCGCCGGCCGTGCGCTCTATGATGGCCGTCTCGATCCGACTTCTGCCCTCACCTTGATCCGCAATGCGCGCGCTGCCTAAAGCGCGATGAGATTAAGATGAGTCGTCATCGCGCTTTAGATTTTTGTTTGAGCATGATCTTTTCGGAAAACCGCTTCGCACTTTTCCGGATCATGCTGTAGGAGCCGACACATGTTCAAGGTGCGCGTGATCCCCTGCCTCGATGTCAAGGACGGCCGGGTCGTCAAGGGCGTCAACTTCGTCGACCTGCGCGATGCCGGCGACCCCGTCGAAGCGGCGATCGCCTACGACGCCGCCGGTGCCGACGAGCTCACCTTCCTCGACATCACCGCGACCCACGAGAACCGCGGCATCATGCTCGACGTGGTCCGGCGTACCGCGGAAGCCTGTTTCATGCCGGTGACCGTCGGGGGCGGCGTGCGCAAGGTTGACGATATCAAGACGCTGCTGCGCGCCGGCGCCGACAAGGTCTCGATCAACAGCGCCGCGGTGTCGCGGCGCGAGTTCGTCAAGGAAGCCGCGGAAAAGTTCGGCGAGCAGTGCGTGGTGGTCGCGATCGACGCCAAGCGGGTCAAGCGCCCGGGCGGCGGCGACCGCTGGGAGATCTTTACCCATGGCGGCCGCAACTCGACCGGCATCGACGCCATCGAATATGCCCAGGAAGTGGTCTCGCTCGGGGCTGGTGAAATTTTGCTCACCTCGATGGACCGCGACGGCACCAGGCAGGGTTTCGACATCCCGCTGACCCGGGCGATCGCCGACAGCGTTCCCGTTCCCGTGATCGCCTCGGGCGGCGTCGGCAATCTCGATCATCTCGTCGACGGCATTCGCGACGGCCATGCCACGGCCGTGCTGGCCGCCTCGATCTTCCACTTCGGGGAATTCACCATCCGCGAGGCCAAGGAGCACATGGCCCGGCGCGGACTGGCCATGCGCCTCGATGCCTGACGACTCCCGCTCATAAAAATGCTACATCAGCCGGTGGAGACCGGCGTAACCCGCCGGTCGCGTTTCGAGTATTCTGTATGCCGCGGTTCACGATCCACGATCTGGCCCAGACCATCGACGCCCGCGCGGCGGCCGGTGGCGAAGGCTCCTATACCCGCAAGCTTCTGGACAAGGGTGCCGAGCATTGCGCCAAGAAGTTCGGTGAGGAAGCAGTCGAAACCGTAATCGCAGCAGTCGAAAACGATCGCGATCATCTGATCGCCGAAGGTGCCGACGTGCTCTACCATTTCCTTGTGTTGCTGAAGGCCCGCGGCGTAAAGCTGGAAGAGGTCGAGGCGGCGCTGGAGAAGCGGACCACGATGTCAGGGTTGGAAGAAAAGGCGTCGCGCAAGGGCGGCTAACGGAAAGGTGGCGTCATGGATATCCGCGCACCCGAGCAGCAGTATAATCCATACCGCGTCTATACGCGCGAGCAGTGGTCGCGACTGCGCGACGACACGCCGATGACGCTGGAGCCGGGCGAGTTCGACCGGCTGCGCTCGCTGCATGACCGCCTGGACTTGCAGGAGGTCGAGGACATCTACCTGCCGCTGTCGCGATTGCTGTCGATCTATGTCGATGCGATGCAGCGCCTGTATTACGCCGAGCGCCAGTTCCTCAACATCCGCGACCGCAAGATGCCCTATATCATCGGCGTCGCCGGCTCGGTCGCGGTCGGAAAGTCCACCACGGCCCGCGTGCTCCAGGCGCTGCTGGCGCGCTGGTCGCCGCGCCCGAAGGTCGACCTGATCACGACCGACGGTTTTCTGTATCCGAATGCGGTGCTCGAGCGGCAGGGCATCATGCAGAAGAAGGGCTTTCCGGAAAGCTACGATCTGCCGCTGCTGCTCGGCTTCCTCTCCGACATCAAGGCCGGCCGTCGCCATGTGCGCGCGCCGGTCTATTCGCATCTGACCTACGACATCGTGCCGAGCCAGTGGGTCGAGATCGACCAGCCGGACATCCTGATCGTCGAGGGCGTCAACGTGCTGCAAACCGGCAAATTGCCGCGCGACGGCAAGGCGGTGCCCGTCGTTTCCGACTTCTTCGATTTCTCGGTCTATATCGACGCCGACGAGGCGGCGCTGCGGCAATGGTACATCAGGCGCTTCCTGTCGCTGCGCGACACCGCGTTCACCAATCCCAAATCCTATTTCAACCGCTATGCGCTGCTGTCCGACGAGGAAGCGACCGCGACCGCGATCGCGATCTGGGAGCGCACCAACCTCGCCAATCTCGAGGACAACATCCTGCCGACCCGCCCCCGCGCGACCCTGATCCTGAAGAAGGCCTCCGACCACACTGTGGCGAGCGTGGCGCTGCGAAGGCTGTAGTTGCGAGCCATTTAGTTGGGTCAGGGACCTGTCCGCCGAAGCTGCACGAGCGGACGCTATCGGTCAGGCCAGCCCCGCAGTTCACTGCAGCGTCACTTGCCGACGCTTGCGGTCCAATCCGCAGGCTTGATGCGGCCCACGAAAGTCGCCGCACCAGTGGCGCTTGCCCGGTAGACGAAGGCTTCGCCTTCCTGCACGTCGCCCGCGTCCTTGCCGAAGGCGTCGGCGATGTTCGTCTTGTGCGTGACGAGAAACGTGTTGGCGCCGGCCTTCGGAGACGCATCGACGAGCTGACGTACGGCCAGTCCAGCCTTTGCGTTTGCGCCGGTCGGGTTTGCCATTCCGGATGCGCTGGCGTTGCTGCTGTCCGTCAAAGCATCGACCGGCTTGACCTCGCGGCCTGAGAGTAGCTTGCCGGCCTCGATCGCGCGGTTCAGCCGGCTGGTGTAGACATCGCCGATTGGAATCGCGAGCTCCTTGATCGCCGTCCCGATCTGCCGCGCCGTATCCCTGCCCTTTTCACTGAGTTGACGCTGGACGCTCATGTCGTCGAACTTGAAGGGGTAGACGTCCTTCTGGCTGTCGTCGGTGGCGGTGTGCCGAAAGACCAGGACGTAGCCGCCTTGCTTGAGCGATGAGATCAGCTCCGGCGTATCGCCTGCGGCGTATCCGGAGAACCCGGCGAAAAGAACAACGACTGCGAGGCGGCAAAGCAAGTTCATGCTCGAAATCCTCTATTGCAAATGCCCCCGAGGATGGTGACGCGCAATGCGGTCGATTTCAATTATCGATTGCCGGCCGGGATGAGGTTCCCGTGAAATTGTGGATCAGACTGGCAGATGCCGCGCGGCCGCCAGTCCGGCCAGCGCCTCGTCGAGCTTCTCGCGGTCGAGCGGCTTGATCAGAAATCCGTTCATGCCGGCTTCGAAGCAGGCGTAGCGATCCTCCACCAGCGTATTCGCCGTCAGCGCCAGGATCGGCGTATGGCGGCCGCCGGCGGCGGCCTCATGCGCGCGGATGCGCTTGGTCGCCTCGATGCCGTCGAGCTGCGGCATCTGGATGTCCATCAGCACGAGATCATAGGGCGTGCCGGCCGACGAAGCGGCGAGCCAGGATTCCAGCGCCGCCTCGCCATGGACCGCGATCACGACGCGGTGGCCAAGCTTTGTCAGCAGCGACCGCATCAACAGCGCGTTGATCTCGTTGTCCTCGGCGACCAGGATCGAGAGGCCCTTCGCCGGCGTTCCGCTGGCTGCGGGTTCGGCAGGCTCCGGGGCGAGATCGGGCGAGGCGATTTCCGGCGCCAGCGCCAGGCGTGCGGCGAGCGAGGCCGCGCGCAGTGGCTTCACCAGAAAGCCGGTGAAAGCCGGTGAGAGCTTTTCATGACGCGAGCTCGATGTCAGCAGCACCAGGCGCTGCGTCGCATGTGCGCGGGCCGCTTCGCCCAGGCGGTCGGCGACGCCGGCGCCGAGCGCACGGTCGATCAGCACCGCGTGCCACGAGCGTTCCGGCAGCAGCGCCTCGGCCACGGCGGCATCCGAGACTGTGCAGGTCTGGCCGCCCCAGCGCTCCAGCCTCAGTGCGATCAGCGAGGCCTCGATGCCGTCGGCGATCAGCAGGATCGACTTGCCGGCGAGGTCGGGGCTCGGGAATGCCGTCTGTCCCGCGCCTCCTTGCGATGGCACGAGCGGGATCGCGACCTCGAAGGTCGAGCCCTTGCCCGGCTCGCTCGTGAGCGTGATGCGGCCGCCCATGCGCTTGACGATGCGCTCGCTGATGGCCAGCCCAAGCCCGGTGCCGCCATAGGTGCGCGCGACGCGGTCGTCGGCCTGCTCGAATTCACGGAAGATGCGCGACTGTGCTTCGGGCGCGATCCCGATGCCGGTATCGCGCACCAGAAAACTGATCTCGTTCGGCCAGATCCCGGGCTCGACGATCAGCGCGACGCCGCCGCTCGCGGTGAATTTGATGGCGTTGCCGGCAAGGTTGAGCAGCACCTGGCGCAGCCGCGCGGCGTCGCCGACGACTTCCAGCGGCAGGCGTTCGTCGACATAGGCGGCGATCTCGAGAGTCTTGGCCTGCGCGCGCGGCGCCAGCAGCTCGGTGATTTCCTCGATCAGCGTCGAGAGCGCGAAGGGGCGCTGGTCGAGATCGAGCTTGCCGGCCTCGATCTTGGAATAGTCGAGCAGTTCCTCGATCAGCGCCATCAGCGCTTCGCCCGAAGTTTTCACCGCCCTGGCATAGGTCGTCTGCTCCGGCGTCAGCGTGGTGTCGAGCAGCAGTCCGCCCATGCCGATGATGCCGTTGAGGGGGGTGCGGATCTCGTGCGAGGCCATCGCGAGGAAGCGCGATTTGGCGCGGTTGGCGGCGTTGGCCTGGTCGCGCGCCTCCGACAGCGCCCGCTCGGTCTCGGTGCGGTCGGTGACGTCGCGCCCGACGCTCTGCAATTCGGCCGGCTGGCCGGCATCGAGCCGCACAAAGCCCTCGCGCCAGGCGATCCAGCGCCCGCCGACCGGCGTCGCAATCTTCTGGTCATGGATGCGCGTGCCGTTGCTCTCGCGTGCGCTCTCGCCCTGCTCCAGCACGTCGAAATCAAAGCGCGTGCCGACCAGCGCGCCGCGTGGCTGTCCTGCCAGCGCGCAATAGGCATCGTTGGCGAAGGTGATGCGGCCCTGATGGTCGCGCAGCACGATCAAATCGCCTTGCGACTCGAACAGGCTGCGGGCGCGCTCTTCGGCTTCCTTCAGCTCCCAATTGCGGTCGATCAGCGCTTCATTGTGGGCCGCCAGCGTGCGCAGCCGCTTGTTGACGAAGCGCAGCCGCATGCTCAGCGTCGCCAGGCCAAGGCAGGCGAGCGCGAACAGGAAGCTTGCGCCGATCGCGAATGCATTGGGGTCGTAACCGGAATTCTCGGACCGGCTGCCGGCGATGAATCCGAAGGCGCCGCCGAACGTCGCCGAGAAGATGATGAACGAGCGGATGGCGAAGGCGATCTTGGGATAGCGGCGCCTGAAGCGGCGCATGCGCACCTTGATCCGGAACGTCCGACCCATCGCCACCGACCCTTACCCGAAACCCTGTGAGCGCCCGCTGCGACGATGTGCCTATCGACCTTGCGAACAGTTTGAGGTTTTGGCGCCGCCTCCAAACAGGGTTGACGAGGTGTTAACGGCTCACAGCGAAGCGGCCTGGAGGTGGCGCTGGCCGCCGCGGGCGCCGACGATCAGGGCCGCAGCATCGCGCTGCGAGAAGGTCTTCGAGCGCACATAGATGCGGTAATCCGCAGGTCCCTCGGTGGAGAGATAGATCACCGGACCGCCATCGACGGGCTGCGCGGCAATCGTGACAAGGCGTGTCGACGGATTGGCCTGGCAGGAGTCCGGCTCCGAACCGAGGCCGTCGTCCACCACCGCAAAGTCCGCGGCGTCGGCATCGTCGGTGATCTGGACCCGCACCGTGGCCCGTGCCGGATCTTCGGTGAAGGCGACATGCACGCCGGCGGTCCAGAACAGCGACGTGAGCTCGACCGAGGTCTCGCCCAGCGCGATGCAGGGATGCGAGACCGATCCGATCTCTGCGCGGGCGAACACCGCGGCCGCCAACAGGGGAACAACCGAGGCCAGGATCTTGAAACGCAACATGACACGCTACTCGCCGGGCCCGAGGGAACTCGTGGCGGGGACTTGTGGGCCTTATGGTTTGCAGAGCGTAAAGGAAACTCGTTACCGCCGGGTTGATGCGCGGAAGGATCAGACCAACTGCCGCACATCCTCCGCGAGTGCGCGGTAGGACAGCGCTTCGGCGAGATGCAGCCGGCCGATCTTGTCGGCACCGTCGAGGTCGGCGAGCGTGCGCGCCACCCGCAGCACGCGGTGATAGCCGCGTGCCGACAGCCGCATGGTCTCGGCCGCATCGCGCAGCAGTTTTTGCCCCTGCGCGTCGGGCTTGGCGATCTCCTCCAGCACCGAGGCAGGGGCCTCGGCATTGGTGCGGACGTTGGGCATGCCCGCATCCGCGTAGCGCGCAAGCTGGATGTCGCGCGCCGCCGCGACGCGCGCGGCGACCTCGGCCGAGCCTTCCGCCGGCGGCGGCAGGATCAAATCCGCCGCGGTCACCGCAGGCACCTCGATGCGCAGATCGATGCGGTCCATCAACGGGCCGGAGATGCGCGCCTGGTAATCGCCGGTGCAGCGGTCGATGCGGCCGCGCTTGCAGGCATAGCCCGGCTCGAACGCATTGCCGCAACGGCACGGATTCATCGCGGCGACCAGCATGAAGCGCGCCGGATAGGTGACGCGGTGATTGGCGCGGGAGACCGAGACCTCGCCGTTCTCCAGCGGCTGGCGCAGCGAATCCAGCACGCGCGGATCGAATTCGGGCAGCTCGTCGAGGAACAGCACGCCCTGATGCGCGAGCGAGATTTCGCCGGGCTTGGCCCGCATGCCGCCGCCGGTGAGCGCGGCCATGCTGGCGGAATGATGCGGCGAGCGGAACGGTCGCCGCGCCGTCAACGCGCCGCCTTCGATTTCGCCGGCAACGGACGCGATCATCGAGACTTCCAACAATTCGCCCGGCGACAGCGGCGGCAGGATCGAGGGCAGCCGCGCCGCCAGCATCGACTTGCCCGCGCCGGGCGCGCCGATCATCAGCAGATGATGGCCGCCGGCGGCTGCGATCTCCAGCGCCCGCTTGGCGCTCTCCTGGCCCTTGATGTCGCGCAGGTCGAGCGGCGAGGCGGCGGCTTCATGCACCTTGGGCGAGGGCCGCGACAACACCTGCGTGCCCTTGAAATGGTTGGCGATCTGGATCAGCGAACGTGCCGCAACGATCTGGATGTCCGGGCTCGCCCACGCGGCTTCCGAGCCGCACGCCGCCGGGCAGATCAATCCTTCCTCGCGCACATTGGCGCCGATCGCGGCGGGAAGAACGCCGGCAACGGGCGCGATCGAGCCGTCGAGGCCGAGCTCGCCGAGCACCGTGAAGCCCGTCAGCGCATCCGGCGGAATAGCCCCGATCGCCGCCATCAGCCCGAGCGCGATCGGCAGGTCGTAATGGCTGCCTTCCTTCGGGACGTCGGCCGGCGCCAGATTGACGATGATCCGCCGCGCCGGCAGCGCCAGGCCTGATGCGATCAGCGCCGAGCGGACCCGCTCGCGCGCCTCGGACACCGCCTTGTCGGGCAGGCCGACGATGGCAAAGGCCGGCAGGCCCGGCGCAACCTGCACCTGCACGTCGACCGCGCGGGCCTCGATCCCCTCAAAGGCGACGGTAGAAACCCGCTGAACCATGCCCGAACCAGCCCTGCCTCTCGCACAATCGAGGGTAGCAGAGCATGGCGGCCTTCGCAAGAACAATACGGGAACATCAGCGGCGGCCCGGCAAACCCTAACCACTCGTAAACGCGGTGCCGACACTACGCCTCGAATGCGAACGGCCCCGCTCAGCACATCCCAACGAATGTTCGCTATTGCTAGGGGTGCGGGATGGGCCGTGGTCTAACGGGTGAACAATTCAAATGCTTGCAAATCGCCGGAGAACCGAACGTCGGGTGTGCAGCCGGCTCGCCAAGATTCATTTTGGTGCGGGCTCGCTGCCACGGGACTGCACGATCACGGATATCTCGGACGGGGGCGTGAAAGTGGTGGCGGAATTTCTGGAAGTGCCGCCGCAATTCACCATCATCTTCGCGCCGGATTATTCCCGCCAATGCCGCCTGCGCTGGCGCATCGGCTGCGAATTCGGTGCCGAATTCACCGATTGAGACGCGGGCAACCGCGTCCTTAACGGGACTTTAGCGTTAATCGGTAAGCATCCCTGATCAGTCGCCGAGTGATCAGAGTATGTCCAAGCGTTCGTCCCTTGCCTCTCCCCCGGCGAGATTGCTGCTTCCCGCGCTCCTGGTGCTTGTCCTCGGCGGTTGCCAGACCATGAGCCTGGACGACGTGACCGGCGCGCTCGGCGGCAAGTCCGAACCGGCGGCCAAGGCGGATCCGAAGCCGGACATGGACGCATTGCGCGAGCGCTATCGCGCCAGGCCGAGCGATCCCAACGTCGCGCTCGAATACGGCAAGGCGCTGCGCGAGACCGGCCAGCGTGCGCAGGCGGTCGCGGTGCTGGAACAGGCCGTGCTCGCCCATTCCAGCAACAAGGCGCTGCTCGCCGGCTATGGCCGAGCGCTCGCCGACAGCGGCAATTTCCAGCAGGCATTCGACGTGCTGAGCCGCGCGCACACGCCGGAGGATCCCGACTGGCACATCCTGTCGGCGCAGGGCGCGGCGCTCGACCAGCTCGGCCGCAACGAGGAAGCGCAGCAATACTACGCCGCCGCGCTCAAGATCGTGCCCGACGAGCCGCAGGTGCTGTCCAATCTCGGCCTGTCCTACATGCTCCAGAACAATCTGCCCCGGGCCGAGGAGACGCTGCGCCGCGCGCATGAACGCAACCCTGCCGCTGCGCGCGTCCGGGCCAATCTGGCCCTCGTGCTGGGACTGCAAGGAAAGCTGGCCGAGGCCGAGACCATCGTGAAGGCCGATCTGCCGCCGGCCGAGGCCGCGGCGAAGGTGACGGCGCTACGCCAATTGCTGGCGAAGCAGCAGCAGCGGGCGGAGAAATAACCCGCCGCCGGTCTGCGCCTACGACGCCTTGCGATGCGGGGCGGAGCCGCGTCCCGTCCTGCCCTTCAGCTTCTTCAACAGCGGTCCGAACAGCGAGCGCTTCGGCTTCTTCACCTCGCCGCGTCCGGCGAGGCGGTTCGCCATGTTCTGGAACAGCCCGGTGGTGCGGTGGCTCTTCGAGACCTCGGCGATCATCTGGCCGTTGTTGGCCGCGGTGGAGAACAGCTTCGAATCGAACGGGATCACCGCGAGTGGCGGGCTTTCCATCGTCTTGACGAACGCCTTGACCTCGATCTCCGCCCGCTTGTGCATGCCGACCTGGTTGATGCAGTAGAGCGGCGGACGGTCGTTCGGCCGCGCCGCCTTCAGCACGTTGAGCATGTTCTTGGTGTTGCGCAAGTTCGCGAGATCGGGCTCGGCCACGATCACGATGTCGTCGGCATTGACCAGCGCGCGCCGCGTCCATCCCGACCATTGATGGGGGACGTCGAGCACGATGCAGGGTGTGGTCATGCGCAGGGTGTCGAACACGGCGTCGAATGCTTCGGCGCCGAAATCGTAGACACGGTCAAGGGTGGCAGGCGCAGCAAGGAGGCTGAGGCGCTCGGTGCATTTGGCGAGCAGGCGCTCCATCAGCGCCGTATCCGGCCGGTCCTGCGACAGCACCGCGTTGGCGATGCCCTGCACCGGATCCTGGTTGTAGTCGAGGCTCGCGGTGCCGAAGGCGAGATCGAGATCGATCACGACGGAATCGAGCGCGAGGTCGCGCGCGATGGTCCAGGCCACGTTGTGCGCGACCGTGGAGGCGCCGACGCCGCCCTTGGCGCCGACCACGGCGATGACGCGGCCGGTGATGATGGCTTCGGACGCCGAGAACAGGCTGCAGATCGAGCGCACCACGTCGATGGTCTCGACCGGCCCGATCACGTAGTCGTTGACGCCGCGGCGCACCAGCTCGCGATAGGGCGCGGTGTCATTGGGATTGCCGATCACGACGACGCGGGTGCCGGGATCGCAGACGCCGGCGAGGTCGTCGAGGCCCTCGAGGATGTCGCGGGTGCCGTCGGATTCGATCACGATGACGTTCGGCGTCGGCATCGTGTCATAGACTTCGATCGCCGCGGCGAGGCCGCCGCTCTTGGCGGTGAGATGCGCCTTGGCGAGCCGGCGGTCCTGCCCCGCCGCGGTCACCGCGGCGAGCGTCTGCTCGGTCTCGCAAAAGGCCTGCACCGAGATGCGAGGAACCGGCGCAATGTGTTCCTCGGGGTGCTGCGGATCGTCCGCTTCTTCGTCGTGGACGCTTGTCATTTGCCGGTGTCGCTGAGTTTGGCCTTGTCGGCTTCGGGTGAGGGGGTCGCGATCGGCGTGCCCTTGCGATAGCGCTCGAAGGCGATGTCGCGCCGTGCGGTATAGGCCGGCGTCTCGGCGCGCGGCTGCTCGAGGTCGGCGGGATTGTCGATCATGGCCGCGAGGTTGCGCTGGCTGGCGCAGCCCAGATTGAAATACGGCCGGTTCTCGTTGTAGCCGGGGTCGAGAATGGATGGGCCGATGTCTTCCGGCCACAGCCCGCAGGGCCCGGCGACCGCGGCGATCCTGGAATAGCTCAGCCGGATGGTGGGCAGCAGCGCGGCATCCTCGGGCCGGTAGGGATGCTGGACGATGGCGCGCGACGGCACGCCGCCGGCCGCGAGCACGGAGCGGATTTCGTGATAGGTCGCCGCCGCGGCTCTGGAATTCGCGGTGTCGATCGGCACGTCGACGATGACGGAGCCGGTGCCTTCGCTCACCCAGTCCCGGGCAATGCCGGAGACGTCCGAGTGCTGCGCGGCCGAGAGGCCGCCGCGGGCCTTGCCGACGAAGATCACGATCGACCGCTTGGCTTCCTGCACCGCGATCGGGTGACGCTGGCGATAGTCGGTCGGCACCGTCTGGGTGACGATCTCGCCGGTGGTGTTGCACGCGCCGAGCATGACGGAGAGCCCCGTCAGCGCAAGCGCGAGACGCAGGTTGCGACGTCGATCGGCCATGGTCTTCGTCATCGCTTCATCCCCCTCTAGCCCCTTGCCCCGTTCCCCAAGCCGTCCGTCGGTCTCAGTCGATGATGAAGCCGAAATCGCCGCGGGCGCCGTCGATCGGATCGACGCGGCGCGCGATGCCATAGAGGCGGTTCATGCGGCCGAGCAGCGCCGTCTGCGCATCCGAGGCCGGCGCAAAGCCGTCGTCGGGCCGCGACAAGTCCTTCTGGGCGACCGCGCGCACCACATAGGGCGTCACGATCACCATCAGTTCGGTCTCGTTGTTGACGAAGTCCTGGCTGCGGAACAGCGCGCCGATGATCGGCACCTGGTCGACGCCGGGCAGGCCGTTGATCGCCTGCTTGGTCTGCTGCTGGATCAGGCCGGCCATCGCCATCGAGCCGCCGGAGGGAATCTCGAGCGTGGTCTCGGCGCGGCGGGTCTGGATCGAGGGGATGGTGATCGAGCTGGTCTGGCCCGCGGACACCGCCTGCGTCACGGAGATGGCGTTCTGATTCGACAGCTCCGAGACTTCGGTCATCACGCGCAGGCTGATGCGTCCCTCGCTCAACACGACCGGCGTGAAGTTCAGGGAGATGCCGAACTTCTTGTAGGTGATCTGGGTGGTACAGACGTGGGTGACCGGATCGCAGGAATAGCCCGCAGGGATCGGGAATTCGCCGCCGGCGATGAAGGTGGCGGACTCGCCGGAGATCGCCGTCAGGCTCGGCTCGGCCAGCGTCCGCATCACGCCGGCGCTTTCCATCGCGCGCATCGTGGCGTTGACGGTGGCCACGCCTTTTGCGAGCCCGGTAATACCGAGCCCGTTGCTGCTGACGAGCGGGCCGCCGGAGACCGAGAACGGGTTGGAATTGTTGAAGTTCACGACCGCGGTGCCGGCGTTCAGGCTGGCGCTGAGATCGACGCCCAATTGCTTGACGATGTCGCGGCGCACTTCGCCGACGACGACCTTGAGCATCACCTGGTCGCGGCCGCGCACAACGATGTTGTTGACCACCTTCTCGGAGCCGCCGACCAGCTTTGCGGCGACGTCGCCGGCCTGCTGCGCCTCGACCGGGCTCGACACCGAGCCGGTCAGCATCACGCTGTCGCCGACGCCTTCAATTTGCACGCCCGGCAGCGACTGACGCAGTGCCGTGCGCATGCCGTTGAGGTCGCGCTTCACCGCGATGTCGTAAGCGGCGACCTGCTGGCCGTCGGCGGTGAAGAACACGACATTGGTCTGGCCGACCTGGCCGCCGATGATATAGGCGCGCTGCGCCGAGCGGATCACCGCATTGGCGATCTTGGGATCGGCCACCAGCACGTCCTTGACCTCGCGCGGCAGGTCGATGACGACGGACTTGCCGACGCCGAGCGACAGCGAACGCGTCCTCGCCGGCGCGATGCTGGCGACCGGCGCCACGCCGAGATCGGGCGCCTGGATCGGCGCCTGGTCGCCGACCGGCGCATCCGCAGCCTTCGCCAGGTCTGGCGCTGCGACCAGCCCCAGCATCAGCATCACCCCCGCCCGGAACGTGCGCGCGCCATTCCCCCGAATGCGCAGCGCCGTCCGATAGTCCCCATGTCTCATCTTGGGTATCCCCATCACTTCTGTGACGTTAGTTGCCGCGCCGGGACGCCGTAGCGGATCACGTTGACGCCGCCGGGACGCTTGACTGTCTGGTCTTCGGAGCTGTCGTCCGACGCCTTGGCATCGACGATGCTCCGCAATGCGAGCTGCAGCGTGCCGCCCTGGCGCGCGGCTGCGAGGGTCGCCACCTGGTCCGGCCGGAGCTCGAGCGTGACGGTCTTGCCGAGGACGGCGTTCTGGCCGTCCTTTTCCTTCGGCGCCTGGTCGATCGCCAGCACGCGGATGTTGCTCAGGATGGCCTCGGACACGATGAGGTCGTTGCCGCCGGTGGCGCCATCGGGATTCTTCAAACGGCGCGTCAGGATGATGTCGACGCGGTCGTTCGGCAGGATGAAGCCGCCGGCGCCGGTCTCGGCGGAAATTTCGGTGGAGATGGCCCGCATGCCGGTCGGCAGGATCGCGGCCATGAAGCCGGAGCCATCGGCCCTGACCAGCTTCTGCTCGCGGATCGGCTCGCCCTGCATCAACGGCACGCGCGCGATCGAGCCGGCGATCTGGGTCTGCGCTTCCGGCCGGCTGTCGCGGCGGATGAAGGCGCTGCTCGCGGTCGTCGCGGGCCAGGACTGCCATTGCAGGTCCTCGGGCTTCACGGCCTGGCCGAGCTGGATGTCGTTTTTCGCGACGAGAACCTCGACCGTCGGCAGCTTCTCGGCGACGGGAAGGGCAGGCGTGGGCTTGTTGTCATAGCCGCTCGCCAGATAAGCGGCGACGCCGCCGGCGCCCAGCGCGATGACGAGAACGACAATGCGTGCGGTATTCATACGCCTCTACTCTTACGCGGGACACGCGAACCGCACCTGGCGGGTTCCCCGGTCTCGATGAGTAGGGAGTAAAAGTATAAGGGGTGTTGCGAGGCCGAATGTGATCGCCGGTCACGATGCGAGTTCTGGCCGGATGGTGAATGCCCCGTTATTCGGCAGGCCAGCGGCCCCCGTAGATTCACGCACCGCGGCTCATGCGTTCGCACGAGGCGCGCGGCGTCATGGTGAACGGGTGGTTAGTGATGTTCGGGCTTGAAGCCGCATCGTCTTGGCCGCGGTGAGACAGAAACAATTGGCAACATCATCGGTGTCGTCCCGGCGAAGGCCGGGACCCATACCGCGTGATCTCTCGAGTGTAGAAG
>NZ_JBFULU010000024.1:0-118683 GCF_054049735.1 Bradyrhizobium sp. P5_C12 | reverse complement strand
GCTACATGCTGATGCCGTTCGGCAGCGCCTACACGGTGCACAATCTCGGCATCGACATCGTTCATCTGCCGACGATCTATCTCGTCTCCGGCCTGTTCAGCATCGTCATCGGACCGCTGGTGGGACGCGCCAGCGATGCCTTCGGCAAATATCCCACCTTTGTCTTCGGCAGCGCCATGTCCATCGTCATGGTGCTGATCTACACGCATCTCGGTCAGGTGAGCCTGACGGTCGCGATCCTGGTCAACGTCCTGATGTTCGTCGGCATCTTTTCACGAATGATCCCATCGCAGGCGTTGATTTCCGCAATCCCCGAGCCGACACAGCGCGGCTCCTTCAGCGCGGTCGGCGCCTCGCTGCAACAACTCTCCGGCGGGCTCGGCTCCGTGCTCGCCGCCGCGCTCATCGCCCAGGACGCCGACGGCACGCTCCGGCATTTCGACCGGCTGGGATACGTCGTCGTGACCACGGCGGTGATTTCGCTGATCCTGATGTATTTTGTGCAGAGGCCGATCGCGGCCCAGGCCGGCAAACGCGTTGTCTAGGCAGATCGCGCGTGACGAGGGTTAGTTGGCGCGACGCAATCGAGGGGCGGCTTGCCTTCGCCTCTCCCCGCGTGCGGGGAGAGGCCGGAATTCGCGCTGAAAGCGGGAATTCCGGGTGAGGGGGACGCTCCGCGAGTCCGACTGTCACCGTCCCCGTGGAGACTCCCCTCACCCCGACCCTCTCCCCGTAAGAACGGGGCGAGGGAGCACACCTGCGTCGCGGTGGCAGCTCAAGCTATCTCGTCATCCCCTACCGCTTGTTCCAATCAATGACGCGGCTCGCGTCGCCGTCGAACTCGTTGCTGCAGAATGCGCCGCCCTGGTAGTGGTCGCCGACCGGGTCCGCCTTGAGCTTCGCCTGCTCCGCCATCGCGTGCTCGCGGAAATCCTCGGCGCGTCCCGTCGGGCGGTAGCCGAACTCGTAAGCGCGGTGGTTGTCCCACCAGGCGCGCTCGTTGAGCGAGGCGCCGTAGAACACCTCGAAATGGATGTCGGGATGTTCGAGCCCGATGCGGCAGAGCTGCACGAGGTCGTCGGGCTTCAGCCAGATCGAGAGCCGGCGCTGGTCGAGCGGCATGTCGCCGAAATTGCCGATGCGCAGGCACGTCACCTTCAGGCCGTGCTTGTCGGCGTAGAGCGCACCGACGGCCTCGCCGAACACCTTGCTGACGCCATAACGGCCGTCGGGGCGCGGGGTGACGTCGGTCCCGATCTTGTGGTGGCGGGGATAAAAGCCGACGGCGTGGTTGGACGAGGCGAACACCACGCGCTTGACGCCCTTGCGGTAGGCGGCCTCGAACAGATTGTAGCCGCCGATGATGTTGGCCTGGAGGATTTGGTCCCAGGTGCCTTCGACCGAATAGCCGCCGAAATGGATGATGCCGTCGACGCCCTCGCAGATCGTCTCGCACTGCGCGAGATCGGCGAGATCCGCCGCCTTGAATTTTTCGTTCGCGCCGAGATCGGCGGGAGGCTTGATGTCGGAGAGCAGGAGATCCGGATAGATCGGCGGCAGCAGTTTTCGCAGGCTCGTGCCGATTCCGCCCGAAGCTCCCGTCATCAAAATACGCGGCATGTCTTCCCTCGCCTGTGGTGACCGATTTGCGGCCGTAGATAACTGATGCTAGCAGACTTGGACAGAGGGAACGCAACAACGAGAATTGCACATGAACGATGCATCGTCCCACACCCAAGGATCGCCGCAAGGCTGGCGGCCGGCGACCTATTACCCCGATCCGGCGATAAAAGCACTGGACCCCCGCTTCGAAAAATACTGGCTAAAACTTTCGGCGGTGGAGCGGCTGGCGACCGGCCTGCGCTGGGCCGAGGGTCCGGTCTGGTTCGGCGACGGACGCTATCTCCTGTGCAGCGATATCCCGAACCAGCGCATCATCAAATGGGAGGAAGAGACCGGTGCGGTCTCGGTCTTCCGCAAGCCTTCCAACTTTGCCAACGGCAATACCCGGGATCGCCAGGGCCGTCTCGTCACCTGCGAGCATGGCGGGCGACGCGTGACCCGCACCGAGTATGACGGCAGCATCACGGTGCTGATGGATTCGTTCGGCGGCAAGAAGCTCAACTCGCCCAACGACGTTGTCGTAAAATCCGACGGCGCGATCTGGTTCACCGATCCGACCTTCGGCCTGCTCGGCAATTACGAGGGCTACAAGGCCGAGCCCGAGATCAACCCGAACGTCTACCGGCTCGATCCTTCGACCGGCAAGGCGACCATCGTTGCCGAGGGCGTGCTCGGGCCGAACGGACTGTGCTTCTCGCCTGATGAGAAGATTTTGTACGTCGTGGAATCGCGTGGGCAACCGAACCGAAAAATCCTCGCCTATGACGTCTCGGCGGACGGCACCACGATTTCGAACAAGCGCGTTTTCATCGACGCGGGTCCGGGCACGCCGGACGGCATGCGCTGCGACATCGACGGCAATCTCTGGTGCGGCTGGGGCATGGGCGATCCCGAGCTCGACGGCGTGGTCGTGTTCGCGCCCGACGGCGTCATGATCGGCCGCATCGCGCTGCCCGAACGCTGCGCCAATCTCTGCTTCGGCGGCGTCCAGCGCAACCGGCTGTTCATGGCGGCGAGCCAGTCGATCTACGCGCTGTATGTCAACACGCAAGGTGCGTTGGGCGGATAGGCGCTGCTTCCCGTAGCCCGGATGGAGCGAAGCGCAATCCGGGAAACTGTCCCCCGCATTACGCTTCGCTCCATGCGGGCTAGGATTCTTTCCCGATGTGAGCACAGTCTCGTAGGGTGGACAAAGCGAAGCGTGCCCACCATTTCCGGTTCGTCGCGCAGTGGTGGGCACGTCGCGCGAAGAGCGCTCCTTTGCCCACCCTACAGGATCCCTCCTCCGTCATTGCGAGCGAAGCGAAGCAATCCAGAGTCTTTCCGCGGAGATAGTCTGGATTGCTTCGTCGCAAGAGCTCCTCGCAATGACGACGGACAAACGAAAAACGCCGGAGCGGCTTCCCGCTCCGGCGTCATCATTGTTCAGGCGATAAGCCTTACGCCGCGTTGAAGCCCGCAACCGCCTTCACTTCGAGGAAATCCTCGAGGCCGTACTTGCCCCACTCGCGGCCGTTGCCGGACTGCTTGTAGCCGCCGAACGGCGCGGTGCGGTCGTTGGGCACGCCTTGCAGGTTGACGTTGCCGGCGCGGATCTGGCGGCCGACGCGCTTGGCGTCCTCGACCGAAGCGCCCGAGACATAGCCCGCGAGGCCGTAGGGCGTGTCGTTGGCGATGTGCACGGCCTCGGCTTCATCCTTGGCGCCGAGGATGGTCAGCACCGGTCCGAAGATCTCCTCGCGCGCGATCGTCATGTCAGGAGTGACATCGGCGAAGATGGTCGGACGGACATAGAAGCCCTTGTTGACGCCCTCGGGCAGGCCCGGGCCGCCGGCGACGAGGGTAGCGCCCTCGTCGATGCCCTTCTTGATCAGCGCCTGGATCTTGTCCCACTGGCCGCGGTTGACCACGGGGCCGATGCTGGTGCCTTCGGCGCGGGGATCACCGGCCTTGGTCTTGTCGGCGACAGCCTTCGCGATCGCGGCGACTTCCTTCATCTTCGACAGCGGCACGATCATGCGCGAGGGCGCGTTGCAGGACTGGCCGGAGTTGTTGAACATGTGCATCACGCCGCCGGTCACCGCCTTCGTGAGGTCGGCGCCTTCGAGGATGACGTTCGGCGACTTGCCGCCGAGCTCCTGGCTGACGCGCTTCACGGTCGGCGCAGCGCGCTTGGCAACGTCGATGCCGGCGCGGGTCGAGCCGGTGAACGAGATCATGTCGATATCGGGATGCTCGCTCATGGCGGCACCGACCTCGGGGCCGAGACCGTTGACGAGGTTGAACACGCCCTTCGGCACGCCGGCTTCGTGGAGGATTTCCGCGAAGATCAGCGCCGAGGTCGGCGTAAACTCCGACGGCTTCAGGATCATGGTGCAGCCGGCGGCGAGCGCGGGCGCAACCTTGCAGGCGATCTGGTTGAGCGGCCAGTTCCAGGGGGTGATCATGCCGACCACGCCGACCGGCTCACGCAGCACCATGGCGGTGCCGACCGGTTCCTCGAAATGATAGTTCTTGAGCACGTCGAGCGTGGTCATGAGATGGCCGAGGCCGGCGCCGGCCTGGAGTTTTTCGGCCATCGGCAGCGGCGCGCCCATTTCGTCCGAGACGGCGGCGCCGATCTCCTTGAGGCGGCCCTTGTAGACCTCGATGACTTTCGTGAGCAGCGCCACGCGCTCGTCGCGGCTGGTCTGGGAGAACGTTGCAAAGGCGCGCTTGGCGGCGGCGACCGCCTTGTCGACATCGGCCTTGGAGCCCAGCGCAACCTCGTACATCGCCTCTTCCGTCGCCGGATTGACCACGGCGGTGGACTTCTTGACGGCGGGATCGACCCAGGCGCCGTCGATGTAGAATTGCATGCGATTGACCATCGTTAACCTCTTCTTGGGGGCTTGGAGGGGGCGTTTCGGCAGGCATCCTTGCACGAAAGCGCCGGCAATTGAACCCGCCATATGCGGGGCCAGCGTTGCGGCGGACGGAGGTTATATGAGCGGATGGCGGGAACGTGGCAAGGTGGCTCCGCCGTCATTCCGGGGCGCGCATCAGCGCGAACCCGGAATCTCGAGATTCCGGGTTCGATGCTTCGCATCGCCCCGGAATGACAGCACGGTTACCTCGACTAGACCGCCATCTTCCGATGCAGCACCGGCGCGCCGGTGGTGAGGCTTTCGGCCGCATCGATGATGGCGTTGGCGTCCAGGCCGTAGTGGCGGTAGAGGTCGGTGATGGTGCCGGTCTGGCCGAACTGCTCGACACCGAGCGCCTCGACGCGATGGCCGCGGACGCTGCCGAGCCAGCCGAGCGCTGCCGGATGGCCGTCGATCACGGTCACGATGCCGCAGTCGCGCGGCAGCGGCGCCAGCAGCTTCTCGATGTGGCTGAGGTGCTGCACGCCGCGCCTGTCACGCCGCAATTTCCGTGCGGTGGTCCATCCCGCATGCAGGCGGTCGGCCGATGTGATCGCGAGCAGGCCGATGTCGCGCCGGCTCTCGCCGATGAAGCCGGTCGCCTCGATCGCTTCGGGCGCCACCGCGCCGGTATAGGCGATCACGAGTTCGGCATTGGGGCCCGGCTTGCGCAGCCAATAGGCGCCGTCGGTGATGCCCTGCTGAAGCTCCGGCGTCATGATCCGCTGCGCCTGCTCGATGCTGCGCGTCGAGAGCCGCAGGTACACGGAACCGCCCTCGCCCGGATCGCGCTGCATGTGGCTGAACCCCCAGCCCATGATCACGGCGAGCTCGTCGACGAAAGCCGGCTCGAACGAGGCGAGCCCGTCCTGCGCCATGCCGATCAGCGGCGTCGCGATCGACTGATGCGCGCCGCCCTCGGGCGCGAGCGTAATGCCGGACGGCGTCGCCGCCACCATGAAGCGCGCGTCCTGGTAGCAGGCGTAGTTCAGTGCATCGAGACCGCGCTCGATGAAGGGATCGTAGAGTGTACCGACCGGCAAGAGCCGCTCGCCGTTGATCTGGTGCGAGAGGCCAAGCGCCGAGAGCATGATGAACAGGTTCATCTCGGCGATGCCGAGCTCGAGATGCTGGCCCTTCGGCGAGGCGTCCCAGTTGAACGTGGAGGGAATTTTCTCGCTGCGGAATAAGTCCGCCTTTTCGGCGCTTGCGAACAGGCCGCGCCGGTTCACCCAGGGACCGAGATTGGTCGAGACGGTCACGTCCGGCGACGTCGTCACGATGCGTTTTGCCAGCTCGCTGTCAGCGCGCGCGATTTCGTTCAGGACGAGGCCAAAGCCCTGCTGCGTCGACATCTGCGGCGACGGCTTGAAGGCGAGTTGCTGGGGCACCTCGACCACGGGCGCGGTCAGCCGGCGGCCGTCCTGGTTGAACGGCACGCGCGCGAGGAAGGCATCGAGCTCGGCGGCATCCTGCGCCAGGCCCTCGTACTTGTCCCATTCGTGGCCCGGGCGGATGTTCTGGCTCTCGCGATATTTCTCCATCTGCGCGACCGTCATCAGGCCGGCATGGTTGTCCTTGTGGCCCTGGAACGGCAGGCCGACGCCCTTGATGGTGTAGGCGATGAAGCAGACCGGACGGTCGTGGTCGATGGATTCGAAGGCCTCCAGCATGCTCGCCATGTCGTGGCCGCCGAGATTCGACATCAGCGCCAGCAGCTCCTCGTCGCTGCGCTTGTCGATCAGCTTGGTGATCGGGCCCTGGTCGCCGATCTCGTCGTGCAGATGCTTGCGGAAGGCCGCGCCGCCCTGGAAGCACAGCGCCGCGTAGAGCGCGTTCGGGCAATTGTCGATCCAGCGCTTCAGCGCCTCGCCGCCGGGCTCGGCAAAAGCCTCGCGCATCAGGCGGCCATATTTCACGATCACCACGTCCCAGCCGAAATTGCGGAACATGGTCTCGAACTTTTCCCAGAGCCCTTCGCGCACGACGGCGTCGAGCGACTGGCGGTTATAGTCGACCACCCACCAGGTGTTGCGCAGGCCGTGCTTCCAGCCCTCCGCGAGCGCCTCGAAGATGTTGCCCTCGTCCATCTCGGCATCGCCGACGAGCGCGATCATCCGCCCTTCGCGGCGATCCTTCATCCAGCCATGCGCCTTGACGTAGTCCTGCACCAGCGAGGCGAACAGCGTCTGCGCGACGCCGAGGCCGACCGAGCCGGTCGAGAAATCGACGTCGTCGATATCCTTGGTGCGCGAGGGATAGGACTGCGCGCCCTTGAAGCCGCGGAAATTCTCCAGCTTCTCGCGCGTCTGCCGGCCGAACAGATACTGGATGGCGTGGAACACCGGGCTCGCATGCGGCTTCACCGCGACGCGATCCTCAGGTTTCAACACGTGGAAATACAGCGCCGACATGATGGTGGCGAGCGAGGCGGATGAGGCCTGATGGCCGCCGACCTTGAGGCCGTCCGCGTTCGAGCGGACATGGTTGGCGTGATGGATGGTCCAGGACGACAGCCACAGCGCCTTGCGGGACAGTGCGGTCAGGGTGTCGAGACGAGCGGAATCAACGGGCATGGCGATGCTCCGAAAAACAAGGCCCGATCATACCCCTGCGGACGGCACCAAACTTCTCAATTTTTCGCGCCATACCCGCCGATATTGGGATATTTTACCAATGCATACCCCCGAAATATAGGTTTCATCCCAATGCCCGCGCTCGACGCCATCGATCGAAAAATCCTCAGCTACCTCCAGACCGACAGCCGTCTGACCATGCAGGAGCTTGCCGACAAGGTCGGCCTCTCGGTCTCGCCCTGCCACCGCCGGGTCAAGCTGCTCGAAGAGCGCGGCGTCATCTCGCGCTACATCGCCACCGTCGACCAGAAGGCGCTAGGCCTGCATGTCAGCGTGTTCATCTCGATCAAGCTGGCACGGCAGAAGGAGGAGGACCTCAACCGCTTCGCGCGCGCGATCTCGAAATGGGACGAGGTGCTGGAATGCTATCTGATGACCGGCAATCGCGACTACCTCCTGCGCGTGGTGGCAGCCGACCTCGCCTCCTACGAGAGCTTCCTGAAGACCAAGCTGACCCGGCTCGACGGCATCGCCTCGATCGAATCGAGCTTCGCGCTCAGCCAGGTGAAGTATTCGATTGCGCTGCCGGTGTGACTGCCCCACCAGGCCATTTCGGGGCCGGTGTCACATGGGCGCAATAAACCCCGCCGATGGTCACGGGCGACAGGCCCCCTGCCGAAAGAAGGACCCATGACCGCATCCGACCGCACCCCTGAAATGGCCAAACGCGAGCGCATCATCCGGGAAATGACCGACGATCTCGACGAGGAGCTGGAGATGGAGCTCGACGACAGCAGGCTCGACGAACTGCTGGACGAGACCGACGCGCTCCGCCCGACGGTGGATCGCAGGCTCTATTTCAGGGAACTGCTGCGGCTCCAGGGCGAGCTGGTGAAGCTCCAGGACTGGGTCCAGAGCGAAAAGAAGAAGGTCGTCGTGCTGTTCGAGGGCCGCGATTCCGCCGGCAAGGGCGGCGTCATCAAGCGCATCACCCAGCGCCTCAATCCCCGCATCTGCCGGGTCGCAGCCCTCCCCGCCCCGAGCGAGCGCGAGCGCACGCAGTGGTATTTCCAGCGCTACGTGTCCCACCTGCCGGCCGGCGGCGAGATCGTGCTGTTCGACCGCAGCTGGTACAACCGCGCCGGCGTCGAGCGCGTCATGGGCTTCTGCACCGACGAGCAGTACCAGGAGTTCTTCAAGACCGTGCCGGAATTCGAGCGGATGCTGATCCGTTCCGGCATCACTCTCGTCAAATACTGGTTCTCGATCACCGACGACGAGCAGCAGTTCCGCTTCAGCATGCGCATCAGGGATCCGCTGAAGCAGTGGAAGCTGAGCCCGATGGACGTCGAGGCCCGCAGCCGCTGGGAGGCGTACACCAAGGCCAAGGAGACGATGCTGGAGCACACGCACCTTCCGGACTCGCCGTGGTGGATCGTCGATGCCGTGGACAAGAAGCGCGCGCGCCTCAACTGCATCGCGCATCTGCTCAGCCAGATGCCGTATCAGGAGGTCGCCCGAGTGCCCGTGGTGCTGCCGCCGCGCGTCCGCAACCCCGACTATCACCGCGGGCCGATTCCGCCGGACATGTACGTGCCGTCGAAGTATTGACGAAGGTCTCGTAGGGTGGGTTAGCCGGCGGACTGCGCTTCGCGCAGCCGCGGGCTAACCCACCCTACGAAGAAATCACCGCCATGGCTGCACGATGATCTTGGTGTGCACCTCGGGATTGGCGAGGTCGGCAAAGGCCTTTGCGACGCCGTCGAGGCCCACTTCCGCCGTCACCATCGCCGCTGCATCCACCTGCCCTTCCGCGATCAGGCGCAGCGAATACGCGAACTCCTCGGGCGTGTAGCCGAGCACATATTGAACGTTGAGCTCCTTCATGATGCCGAGCATCGGCTCGGTCCTGTCGGTCTCCATGCAGACGCCGACCACGACGACGCGGGCATCGCGCGGCGCGCCCTCGAACACCTGCTGCAACAGGCCCGGCACGCCGACGCATTCGAAGATCAGCGCGGGCCTCAGGGCAGGCCACATCGCCTGCAACGGCGGCCGCGCCGCCCTCTCCGCCTCCGACATCTGGGCGTGCTCGGCCCAGTTCGCGTAGGGCTGCGACACCTTTGGATCGACGACGACGTCAGCGCCCAGCTGCGCTGCGAGCGCGCGCCGCGCCGGCGAATAGTCTGCGGCGACGATCGGATGCAGGCCCCTGATCTTCAGCGCCGCGATCACCGCGAGCCCGACCGGCCCGCAGCCGATGACGAGCGGCACCTCGCCGCCGCGAATGTTGGCCTTGGCCACGGCGTGAACGCCGACGGCAAGCGGCTCGGTGAGCGCGGCATGTTCCGGCGCAAGGCCATTGGGCACTTCCAGCAGCAGCGGCTCGCTCAGCAGCATCGCTTCGGCGTAGCCGCCGAGATTGTCGTTGGAATAGCCGATACCCTCGATGCCCTGCGGCGTGACGAGCGCCGGCAGCGAGCAGACGCGCGTGCCACGCTTCAGCTTGCGTTCGGTGCCCGGGCCGTAGTCGACGATCTCGCAGCAGAATTCATGGCCGAACACGACATCGCGCGACAGATCCATCGGCTTGCGCCCGACCTTCCTCGCCATCTCCACCATGCGATGGGCGTGCTGGCGTGCGTGCAGATCGGAACCGCAGATGCCGCAGGCGAGCGTCTTGACCAGCACCTGACCGGGGCCCGGCTTCGGCTGCTCCATCCGGTCGACGACAATCTCACCGTTCCTGAAAATCGCGGCGCGCATCCGGCTCCTCCCTTGTTGTTGGAACCGATGATAGCACGAAGCGGCGTGCGCGATATTGCGTCAGGCGTTCGGCGAACGCTCTTCGAGCACCAGGAGCTGGGCGCGGCGCACGCGCTCGCGATGGGCGATGTAGAGACCGCTGGCGACGATGAAGGCCGCGCCGATGATGGTCCAGACGTCGGGCAGCTCGCCGAAGACGAAGAAGCCCAGAATGCTGACCCATAGCAATTGCGTATAGGAGAACGGCGCCAGCACCGAGGCATCGCCATAGCGATAGGCAAGCACGACGATCCACTGGCCCGCGGTGGAGGCGACGCCGATGAAGATGCCGAGCGCGATCGCGCTCCAGGACGGCGTGACCCAGACGAACGGCACCATCACCGTCAGGATCGCAAGTCCGGTCAGCGAGGAATAGGCCATGGTGGTGACGACGGCTTCGCGGCCGCTCATCATGCGGGTCAGGATCAGCGTGCCGGCCCAGCAGGCCGCCGAGATCACCGGGAAGAACGCGGCTGGATGAAATGCGCTGGTGCCCGGGCGCAGGATGATCAGGACACCAATCAGACCGAGTGCGGTGGCGAACCAGCGGCGGATGCCGACCTTCTCGCCGAGGAAGAGGATCGAGGCCGCGGTCACAAATAGCGGCGCGACGAAGCCGGTGGCAGAAGCCTCGGCGATCGGCAGGAAACCGAGGCCTGTGATGAAGAACAACGAGGAGCCGAGCAGAGCTGCGCCCCGCATCACCTGCGTGCCGAGCCGCTCGGTGCGCATCGCATAGAGCGGCGAGGCCGGCAGCATCACCGGCGTGAACAACAGCGAGAAGACGAGGAAGCGGATCCAGGTGATCTCGATCGACGGCAGGCTCGTCGACAGATATTTCGCGGTGATGTCGGAGCAACCGAGAAACACCGTCGACAACAGCACGAGCGCGATGCCCTTGAAGGGATGATCGACACGCGCAGGCGCGCGGCGCGTCTCCTGCTTCTTCTCCGGCATGGGCATGGAGATACTGTCGAGCCTTGCGGCTACGGCGGGCGGCGGTGTCACGGCTGGAACTCTGGAAAATAGCGAATCGGGATCGGTCGTAAAAAACGACAAATGCGCCGCGTTCACAACTTCCGAAAACAGGATGCCGATATGCGCTGAGCTCCGCGCGCATCAATGCTCCGTTAACATTGGGCGTTGCTGCACTACAGCATGGGYAGGCCGCGCGGCCTGGGACCGCGTGGAAACGCCGCATCCAGCGCCGCAATCTCGTCTTTCGTCAGCACGAGATCGCCGGCCGCGGCGTTCTCGCCGGCGTGTTCCGCGGACGACGCCTTCGGAATCGCGAACACCGTAGTTGCACGGGTGAGAAAGCCCAGCGCGACCTGACGCGGCGTCGCGCGATGCGCCTCTGCGATGCGCGCCAGCACGGCGCCGCCCTTGCTGCGCGCGTCCGGAAAATCGTCATGGCCGAACGGCGAATAGGCGACCACGGCGACGCCGTGCCGCTCGCACCAGGGGATCACCGCATGCTCGATCGCGCGCTCCTTGAGATGATAGAGCACCTGATTGCAGGCGATCTTGCCCTCGCCGGCAACGTCGAGAATCTCGTCGAGGTCGTCGGCGTCGAAATTGGAGACGCCCCAGGATTTGATCTTCCCCGCCTTCACCAGCTCCTCGAATGCGGCAACCGTGTCCTCCAGCGGATAGGAGCCGCGCCAATGCAGCAGATAGCAGTCGAGACGATCGGTCTTCAGCCGCTTCAGCGAGCGCTCGCAGGCCGCGATGGTGCCGCGGCGCGACGCATTGCTCGGCAGCACTTTCGAGACCAGGAACACCTCGTCGCGCCGGCCCGCAATCGCATCCGCAATGACGAGCTCGGCATCGCCGTACATCTCGGCGGTGTCGACATGAGTCATGCCGAGATCTAGCCCGCGCTGAAGCGCCGCGATGGCGCGCTTGCGATCGCCATGGTCGAGATACCAGGTGCCCTGCCCGATAACGGAGACGTTGGCGCCGGTCTTGCCGAAGGGATTTGATTTCATTTTCTTCTCCGCTGTCCATTCTCCCTCTCCCCGTTGTTACGGGGAGAGGGTTGGGGTGAGGGGCATGCTTCCGCGAATTCGCTGACAGACGGGCTCGCGGAGACTCCCCCTCACCCGCCGCGCTACGCGCGCCGGCCTCTCCCCGCAAGCGGGGAGAGGCGAAGAGCTACAATTCGCCGATATCCGCGACCAGCACGCTCCCCGTCGCCGACTCCGTAATATAGAGCCGATCCTTGCTCGCGCCACCGATCGCGACATTGGTGCAATTCGGCCCCGCACAGGACTTGATCCGCGCGATCAATTCGCCGTTCGGCGCGAACACGAAGACGTGGCCGAGCGAGGCATGGCCGACGAACAGGCGGCCACGCGCGTCCATCGTCATGCCGTCGGGACCGCTGGTACCGAACAGCGAGCAGAAGCGGCCGACCTTCGACACGCTGCCGTCCCTCATGAACGGCAACCGCCACACCGCATTGTCGCGGGTCATCGCGACGAACAGCACGGTCTCGGTTGGATCGAGCACCAGGCCGTTCGGGCTGATGCCGGTGTCGATCAGGCATTCGAGCCGGCCGTTCGGCGTCAGACGATAAACGCGCCCGCTCGGATCATGCAGGCCGGTCTGGCCCTGGTCGGTGAAATAGATGTCGCCGTTCGAGGCGAGATGCAGGTCGTTGCAGCCGCGGAACGATTCCGAATTGCGCGCGGTCAGCACCGGCGTGATGCGGCCAGCCTTGGCGTCGAGCTCCATGATGCCGTGCATGTAGTCGGCGACCAGGATGCGGCCGTCGGCCGCGATCTTCAGCCCGTTCGGCCAGCCTTCATACTCGATCACCAGCGACCACTCGCCATTCGTGTCGATGCGGAAGATGCGGCCGAAGGGAATGTCGACGATGTAGAGATTGCCGTCCTTGTCGAACGACGGGCCTTCGATGAAGCTATCGGTCGCAACGCCGGGCCGGTTGGCGTCGGCCCAATCCGTCCGCACGCCCTTGCGGCGGAACTTGTCGGGCATGGCGGAGAAGATTTTGGTCTCGATCAGGCGCGGCGGCGTTTCCAGGTACATCATGGTTGTTATGTTTCTTGAGCTGGCGGAATGCGCGGCAGCATAGGGCACAATGGAGGGGCCGTCGATTGGTGTGGCGGGCATGGCAGAGATGGTACGACACCCTCCACCGTCGTCCCGACGAAGGCCGGGACCCATACCGCGAGGTCTATCGATCGCGCGCGGTAAGCGTACCGAGCGACGAGTCTTCGCCAAACTACTCCCTGGGGTTATGGGTCCCGGCCTTCGCCGGGACGACGATGGAGAGAGAGAACTCTACCCTGCCGCGCCCGCGAGCTTGGCCTGCTTCGCAGGCGCCGCTTCCGTCGTCGCGATCAGGCGCTTCAGCTCGGGGATGCAGGAGCCGCAATTGGTGCCGGCCTTGAGCTTTGCGCCGATCTCGGCGGCCGTGCGGGCGCCGCTCGCGATGGTGTCGCAGATCGTGCCGCGGCCCACGCCGAAGCAGGCGCAGACGATCGGGCCGGTCGAGGCGGCGCCTTCGCTGGACTTGCCGGACAGCAGCATGCGGCGCTGATCGTCGCTGACGCGATCGGCCGCGAACAGGCTCTTCACCACCTCCCAGTCGCCGGCATCATGCGCGGGGCCGACGAACAGGCAGGTCTCGATGCGGTCGCCGGCGAAAGACGCGGCCCGGTAGACGCCGCCGCCGAAATCGCGGTAGTCGGCGACATCCTCGCCGGCGACGCCGTCGAGCCAGGCCGGCCAGCGCGCGAGATCGGCATTGTCGGCGAAGAGATAGCCGAAGCCGCCGGCGACGGTCGCGCGGGTCCACAACAGGTTCGGCGGCAGATCGAGCTGCCTGCGCGACAGCGCGAAGCCGCGGAAGACGTATTCATACGGCGCGATCGCAGCAGGCGTGGCCTTCGACTCCGGCTGGCCCGAGAACGGATCGGTGAAGGGCGCGACCAGCGCGCCGACGCGGCCGTGCGAGGCGTTCATCGCGCTCCAGTGGATCGGCGCAAACAGCGTGCCGCGCTGCTGGCGGTCGCTGACGACGACCTTCAGGATGCACTGGCCGTAGTCGGTGGTGATACGGGCATGGCCGTGGTGGGCGATGCCGTATTTGTTGGCATCGTCGGGATGGATCTCGACGAACGGCTCGGGCAGATGCGCGCCCAGCCGCTGGCTGAGTCCCGTGCGCGTCATGGTGTGCCACTGGTCGCGGATACGTCCGGTGTTGAGCCGCAGCGGCCGCGACGGGCCGGTCTCGCCGCGCAGCGCCGGCACCTCCGGCGCGACGAAGCGGCCCTTGCCGTCATTGGTGAAGAAGCCGCCCTGCGCGAAGAAGCGCTCGACGGGCACTCCGCCTTCGCGCGCGGGCCACTGCACGGGCTTCAGCGCGTCGAAGGCTTCGTCAGACAACGAGGTGAGCGCGCCGATGTCGAAATCGCGGCTGCCATCGTTCTCGAAGGCCGAGAGCGCGGCGTGCTCGCGGAAAATGTCGGCCGCGGATCTGTAGTTGAAGCTGTCGCCGAAGCCGAGACGCTTGGCGGTCTCGCTCAAAATCCACCAGTCCGGCCGCGCCTCGCCCGGCGCCGGCAGGAACGAACGCTGCCGCGAGATGCGGCGCTCGGAATTGGTCACCGTGCCCGACTTCTCGCCCCAGGCGAGCGCAGGCAGCAGCACATGCGGGCCAGCCTCGACGGTGTCGTTGGAGAGCACGTTCTCGGAGACCACGAACAGCTCGAGCTTCTTCAGCGCCTCGCGCACGAAGTCGGCGTCGGGCAGCGACACCGCCGGGTTGGTGCCCATCACCCACAGCGCCTTGACCTCGCCGCGGTTGATCGCCTCGAACAGCTGCACCGCTTTCAGCCCCTCATGGGTGGCGATGCGCGGCGCCTTCCAGAATCGCCGCACGCGATCGATGTCGGGCGGCGTGAAGTTCATGTGCGCGGCGAGCTGGTTGGCAAGGCCGCCGACCTCGCGGCCGCCCATCGCGTTGGGCTGCCCCGTGAGCGAGAACGGCGAGGCACCCGGCTTGCCGATGCGGCCCGTGGCGAGATGGCAGTTCAGGATCGCGTTGACCTTATCGGTGCCCTGCGCCGACTGGTTGACGCCCTGCGAATAGAGCGTGACGACGCGCTCCGTGTCGCGGAACATCTTGAAGAAGGTCGCGACATCCTGCTCGGTGAGGCCGGTGGCAAGCGCGGTCGCGGTCACGCTGCCGGCGATGCTGCGCGCACGCGCCAGCGCGTCGTCGAAGCCCGACGTGTTGTTCGCGACGTAGTCCTTGTCGAGCGCGCCGTTGTCCGCAAGATGAACGAAGAGGCCCGAGAACAACGCAGTATCGGTGCCGGGCCTCAAGCCCAGGAACAGATCGACGTCGCCGGCCGTGTCGGTGCGGCGCGGATCGATCACGATCATGCGCGCGCCGCGCTCCTGCCGGTTCTTCAGCATGCGCTGGAACAGGACCGGGTGACACCACGCCGCATTCGAGCCGACGAAGACCAGGAGGTCGGCCTGGTCGAGATCTTCGTAACAGCCGGGCACAGTGTCGGCGCCGAAGGCGCGGCGATGGCCGGCGACCGAGGACGACATGCAGAGCCGCGAATTGGTGTCGACGTTGGCGGTGCCGACAAAACCCTTCATCAGCTTGTTGGCGACGTAATAATCCTCGGTCAGAAGCTGGCCGGACAGATAGAACGCGACCGCGTCGGCGCCGTCGCGCGCCACGATGTGCTGCATGCGGTGGGCGACGTGGTCGAGCGCATCGCTCCAGGCGACGCGTTCCAGCACGCCCTTGCAGCGGATCATCGGGTAAAGCAAACGACTTTCCAGCCCGACGGTCTCGCCGAGCGCGGAGCCCTTCGAGCACAGCCGGCCGAAATTCGCGGGATGATCGGGATCGCCCGCGATCGCCGCACCGCCCTTGCCGTCGGGCGTCGCCAGCACGCCGCAGCCGACGCCGCAATAGGGACAGGTGGTCTTGGTGGCGCGGAGGGTGGGATCGATCGCCGTCATATCGAGCCGCCTTATCAAGCTGCCTTGGCAGGACGCGCGAGCGCGCGGCCGAACATCATGTCGGTGCGGATCGCCGTCACCTTCTCGCGATTGCGGATCAGCTCGAGATACCACAGCGCATCGACGGTATCGCCGATCAGCACCGCGCCGGTGAGCCGGCCGTCGGCGATGACGAGCTTCTTGTAGGTGCCGCGCCGGCGGTCGGTCAGCACGAGGCTCTCGCTGCCCTCCCCGCCCATGAAATCGCCGGCGGAGAACACGCTGACGCCCGAGACCTTCAGATTGGTCGAGACCACGCTGCCCTGATAGGACGCAGGCCGCCCGGCGAGATGCCGCGCCAGCACGCGCGCCTGCTCGTAGGCCGGCTCGACCAGGCCATAGCAGGTGCCGCGATGCTCGGCGCATTCGCCGAGCGCGTAGATGTCGGGAGACGCCGTCTGCATCTCGTCGTTGACGACGATGCCGCGGTTGACCGCGATGCCGGCGTCCTTGGCCAGCGCGATATTGGGCCTGATGCCGGCGGCGAAGATCACGGCGTCGGCCTCGATGCGGCTGCCGTCGGCAAGCTCGACGGCCTCGACATGGCCGTCGCCATGGATGCACTTCGTGCTGGCATTGAGCAGGATGCGGATGCCCTTGCGCTCGACCAGCGTCTTGAGCAGGTCGGCCGCGGGCCCATCGAGCTGGCGCTCCATCAGCCGGTCCATCAGATGCAGCAGCGTGACCGGCGCGCCGGCCTTGGCGAGACCGTAGGCCGCCTCGAGCCCGAGCAGGCCGCCACCGACCACGACGACGCGCTTCTTCGCCGCAGCGAGCGTCAGCAGCAGGTCGACGTCGCGGGTGTCACGAAAGGTGTGCACGCCGGCGAGATCGGCGCCGGGCACGTTCAGCCGCAGCGGCGTCGATCCGGTGGCGAGCACGAGCTTGGAATATTCCATGCTCTCTTCGCCGGCGATCTTGAGCTCGCGGCGGCCGGTGTCGATCTCGGTGACGCGATAGCCATAGCGCACCGTGACGCCGCGATGCCGCCACCAGTCGGCCGGCCTGAGCTCGATCTCGTGCGAGCCGGTCTCCCCCGCAAGCACGGAGGAGAGCAGCACGCGGTTGTAAGCGAGCCGCGGCTCATCGCCGATGACGGCAACCGCGTAGCGGCCGAGTGCGGTCTTGGCGAGCTCATCGACAAGACGCGCGGCCGCCATACCGTTACCGACGATGACCAGCGGTTCACTCACACGGCATCTCCTATTCAGCGGCCTGCGGCTGTGCGCCGTAGGCCTCGGAAATCATGAAGCCGGACAGCACGCCGTAGGCGTCGGTCCAGGCTTTTGCCAGTTCGGGCGTCCAGGCTTCGCCGAGGCCCTTCTCCAGGGTCCACAGCAGGGTCGCGCCGACCACGGGATAGTGCTCGGCCTTCGCGCCATAGCCGACGTGACGCTTGGCCAGCGCCGAGGCCGCGGGAAGGATCGCTTCCAGGTTCGATAGGCCGCCGACGACGGCGGCGAGCATGCCCATCAGCTTCTTGCGCTGCTCGGTCATGTCCTCGGGAAACATCGCACGTACCGATGGCGCCACTTCGAACAGGCGGTCGTAGAACAGCACCGCGGCCGCCTCGGAAATCGGCGCGACCTTGGAAAAGCTCTGCTGGACGAGGGTGATCTGTTCGGGCGTCATGGTGTTCTCCTGCCTGTTTCGGTTTGCCTTTGTCCGCGCCGTTGCGGAAAAAGTTCATGGGTCAAACGTCATCAGCGAGACTTCTCCCCGCGTACGGGGAGAAGCGACATTCGTGCCAAGTGTCACACCCGCGCTTCGGCGAGGCTTGGCGCGCCTTCACTCTGCGGGCTGCGACGCAGGTAGAACCACCAGGTCAGCCCGAGGCAGGAGGCGTAGAAGGCGAGATAGATCGCGAGCGCGAGCTGCGGCCCGCCGGTCAGGGCGATCGACTTGCCGAAACCGCTCGGGATCAGATAGCCGCCGACGGCGCCGACCGCGCCGATGAAGCCAACCGCAGCACCGCTTTCGATGCTTGCCGTCTTCAAGGCAGCCGCACGCGCCGCATCGCCTTTGCCGCGCACCTTGAATAGGTTCTGCTCGCGGAAGATCGAGGGGATCATGCGGTAGGTCGAGCCGTTGCCGATGCCCGTGGTGACGAACAGGAGCAGGAACATCGACAGGAAGCCGATGAAGTCCTTGTGCCCGACGAAATAGAGCACGCCGACCGTGGCGCCCGCCATCACGATGAAATTCCAGAACGTGATGATGGAGCCGCCGACCTTGTCGGCGAGCCAGCCGCCGAACGGCCGCGCCAGCGAGCCGACCAGCGGACCGAGGAACGCGATCGAGATCGTCACCGTGGGGAACTGCGTCTTGATCAGCAGCGGAAACGCTGCGGAGTAGCCGATGAAGGAGCCGAACGTGCCGATATAGAGGTAGGCCATGATCCAGGTGTGCTTGCGCTTGACCACCGCGAGCTGGTTCCTGATCGACGACTTGGCGGTGGTGAGGTTGTTCATGAAGAACACCGCGCCCAACACCGCGATCGCGATCGGCAGCACCCACATCAGGCCGGCGTTCTGAAGGAACACGCCGTCGACGGGCGTGGCCTGGAACAGGTTGATCACGGCGAGCGTCATCAGGATCGGGGTCAGGAGCTGCACGCTGGAGACGCCGATATTGCCGCCGGCCGCGTTCAAACCGAGCGCCCATCCCTTCATCCGGTCAGGGAAGAAGAACGAGATGTTGGTCATGCTGGAGGCGAAGTTGCCGCCGCCAAGGCCGGCGGTCGACGCAATCAGCAGCATCAGCCAGAACGGGGTGTCGGGCTGGCTGACGAAATAGGCGAGCGACAGCGTCGGGATGAACAGGACAGCCGCGCTGAAAATGGTCCAGTTGCGGCCGCCGAAGGTCGTGACCGCGAACGTATAGGGGAAGCGCATGAAGGCGCCGATCAGCCCCGGCACCGCGACGAGCTGAAACAGCTGGTCGGTGGTGTAATGGAAGCCCGCCTGCGGCAGCTTGGTGGTGACGATGCTCCAGATCAGCCACACCGAGAAGCCGATATGTTCGGCGACGATCGACCAGATCAGGTTACGCCGGGCGATCGCTTTGCCGCCCGCATTCCAGAACGCCTCATCTTCGGGGCGCCAGTCAGAAATCCACGTCGGACTTTTAGTCATTGCTTATCCCTTCCAGGCTCACCGCTGCGTCGTTGCAGGCTCAGCCTCCGGCCACGGAGGCGCGCTCCAGGGCCAAGCCCCGGTGGCGAGTTCACGATGCTGATTGATGATGTTGAGGGACGTCGTCGTTGGCGTCGGAAAAGCTATTTCAATTTCCGTGCCAGTTGCGCGCGATCGGGAAATACAGGGAATTCAGAGGCTTGTTCGCATCGCCCGAAATTTTCGCAGGCCAATTTCGCATGCAAATTTTGCGATTCGCTCAATCCTTGTGCGGCGCACAAGGATTGAGCGAGCTGTCGATTATTTAGGCGCGCATATCTTCCGCGTTAAACCTTGGTTTACGCGGCTTCGACGAAGCGATGACGTTCGTAGAGGAATTCGAGCACACGCTGCCGGCACTTCAGATAGGTGGTGTTGGTCGCGAGCTCGAGCCGCTTGCGCGGGCGCGCCAGCGGCACCTCCAGCACCTCGCCGATGCGTGCGGACGGCCCATTCGTCATCATCACGATGCGGTCGGACAGCAGCACGGCCTCGTCGACGTCGTGGGTGATCATCAAAATGGTGTTGCCGAGCTTCTGATGCAGCGCCATCACCGAGTCCTGGAGATGCGCGCGGGTCAGGGCGTCGAGCGCACCGAAGGGCTCATCTAGCAGCAGCACTTTCGGCTCCATCGCGAGCGCGCGGGCAATGCCGACGCGCTGCTTCATGCCGCCGGAGACTTCCGAGGGCCGCTTGTCCTTGGCGTGGGCCATCTGCACGAGGTTGAGATTATGCATGACCCAGGCGTCGCGCTCGGCCCGCGTCTTGGTCTTCGCGAAGACCTTGTCGACGCCGAGCCTGACGTTCTCGTAGACCGTGAGCCAGGGCAGCAGGCTGTGGTTCTGGAACACCACCGCGCGGTCGGGCCCCGGCGAGTTGACCTCGCGGTTCTCGAGCAGCACGCCGCCGGTAGAGGCACCGGTGAGCCCGGCGATGATGTTGAGCAGGGTCGACTTGCCGCAGCCGGAATGGCCGATGATCGAGACATATTCGCCCTTCTCGATCGTCAGGTTGATGTCCTTCAGCACCTCGGTCGTGGCGGCGCCGCGGGTGAAGACCTTGTCGATGTGGTCGAGCTTCAGATAGGCGGTCATGTGCTTTCCCCTCAGTTCATCGCGGTGCCGCGGGTGACGATCTTGCCGAGGCCCGCGATCAGGCGATCGAGCACGAAGCCGATGATGCCGACATAGAACAGCGCCAGGATGATCTCGCTGATATGCGAGGAGTTCCAGGCGTCCCAGATGAAGAAGCCGATGCCGACGCCGCCGATCAACATCTCGGCCGCGACGATCGCGAGCCATGACAGGCCGATGCCGATACGAAGCCCTGTGAAGATGTAGGGCGCGGCCGCCGGGATCATGATCTTGGAGAAGAACTCGAGCGGGTTGAGCTGCACCACCGCCGCGACGTTGCGGTAGTCCTGCGGGATGTTGCGGATGCCGACTGCGGTGTTGATGATGATCGGCCAGATCGAGGTGATGAAGATGACGAAGATCGCCGAGGGCTGGCCGTCGCGGAAGGCGGCGAGCGACAGCGGCAGCCAGGCGAGCGGCGGGATGGTGCGCAGCACCTGGAACAGCGGATCGAGCCCGCGCATCGCCCAGACCGACTGGCCGACCAGCACGCCGAGCGCGATGCCGGCGATCGCGGAGAGCGAGTAGCCCAGCGCGACGCGCTGGAGACTGGCGGACAGATGCCAGAACAGGCCCTTGTCGATGCCGCCATGGTCGAAGAACGGATCGAGGATCAGCTCCTTGGTGTCCTTGAACACCCGCGACGGCGGCGGCAGCGCCGAGCCGGCGCGGCGGCAGACGAGCTCCCACACCAGCGTCAACAGCGCGATCACGACCAGCGGCGGGATGACGCGCACGGCGGTCTCCCTCGCCATCCGCGCATAGGTCTCGGAACGCGGCGGCCGCTTCGGCGTCATCGCGACGACTGGCGCGGCGGCACCCGCGGGCTTCGCGGTCTCAATGTCCATCTTCGTGGCAGGCATGTTCATCGCAATATTTCTCCGGCTCAAGGAAGATGCGGCCGCCCACGGGCGGCCGCTGGCTCCATCAGACTTCGACGCGCTTGATCGCGAGCGACTTCAGATAGGCGGCCGGATTTTCGGGATCGAACACCTTGCCGTCGAAGAAGGTCTCCTTGCCGCGCGAGGTGGAGGCCGGAATGTCTGCGGCTGCAACGCCGAGCGTCTTGGCCGCATCGCGCCACATGTCCTCGCGGTTGACCTTGGCGATCAACGCCTTGGTGTCAAAGCTGGCTTCGTATTTGCCCCAGCGGATGTCCTCGGTGAGGAACCAGAGGTCGTGGCTCTGGAACGGATAGGAGGCGAAGTCGCGCCAGTACTTCATGATGTGCGGAGAATTCTCGACCACCTTGCCGGGGATGCCGTAGTCGAACTTGCCAGCGGTGCGGTCGTAGACGTCCTCGACCGGGCAGTTGATCCACTGCCGCTTGGCCATGATGGTGGCGAGCTCCTGCTTGTTCTCGGCCTTGTCGGCCCATTGCTGGGCCTCCAGCACGGCCATCAGGATCGCCTTGGTGGCCTTCGGATATTTGTCGACGAAGGCAGCGCGCATACCGAAGGATTTCTCCGGATGCTTATTCCAGATCTCGCCGGTGTTGACCGCGGTATAGCCGATGTCCTGGTGGATAAGCTGGAGATTCCAGGGCTCGCCGACGCAGAAGCAGTCCATGGTGCCGACCTTCATGTTGGCCACCATCTGCGGCGGCGGCACAACGATGGTCTCAATGTCCTTGTCGGGATCGATGCCGCCGGCGGCGAGCCAGTAGCGGATCCAGAGGTCATGCGTGCCGCCGGGGAAGGTCATCGCAGCCTTAACGGCCTTGCCGCTGGCCTTCTTCTTCTCCAGCGCCGCTTTGAACGGCGTGGCGTCGGTGCCGAGCTTGAGGTCAGCATATTCCTTGGCGACCGAGATGCACTGCGCGTCGAGATTGAGCCGCGCCAAAATGTACATCGGTGTCGGCTGGTTGTTCTGCGTCACCTTGCCGGCCGAGATCAGATACGGCATCGGGGTGAGGATATGCGCGCCGTCGATGCCGTTGCCTTCCGAGCCGAGCACCAGATTGTCACGCGTGGTGCCCCAGGAGGCCTGCTTCTGCACGTCGACATCGGGCATGCCGTATTTGGCGAACAGGCCCTTGTCCTTGGCGACGAACAGCGGGCCGGCATCGCTCAGCGCAATGAAGCCGAGCTTGGCGCCCTTGACCTCGGGGCCTGCGTCCTGCGCGAACGCGCCGGCGGGGAAATTCAGTTTGGCGGCGGCGAGAAGAGCGGCGGTCGAGCCGGTGACCTTCAACAATTGACGGCGGCTGAGGCCAGTCTCCGAGGGCCGGCGAATGCGCTTGGTCATGGGTTGTGTCGTCCTTTGCGTCGTTGCGAATGATTGCGTCAGTGCGCACGAGCAGCCCGTCCGTCCGTGACGCCGAAAAAGGCGCATGCGGACGCGCGACGGGGAAACCCCCGCCCGGGTGGCGTCAGCAAATTCGGATGAGAAGTCTCGCGGGACGGCTTCAATGGCGTCGCTTGTAACTATTCAAGCTTCATGCCAAGCCCGCCGCCGCCAAAAGGCGTTTCAAATTAATGAGTTAGGGATAGCGCGCCAGACTGTCGCAGGCATGTTCCGCACGCGAAATTTGCGCCTTGCTCAATAATTGTGCGACGCACAAAGCTTGTGCATTCGCTCAAGCAAAAGGCCATCGAGCGCACAAAAGGCAGATCCAGACGAGCATCATCCGATTGATATTGCTTGTTTTTTCTGGCGCAGCCACCCGGCACGCAACTTGCATTTCCAGTGACGTCAACGAAGACTGCGGCTTTGCCGCATTGTTGCAGCCTCTGGCGGCCGCAACCCGGAAGCTCACCTGCTTCGCGGCCCTCCTCGGCTCAGTCGTCGTGACGCGATTCCCAAGGCTTCCAAACCTCTCCAGGCCCTCGTGCGCGGCAGGCCGCCCGCACGGCCAATCACATGCAGCCGCGCTCTCATGGGAGGGCGCGTCGATCTCTCATACGAGCAAAGGGACCATTGATGTCGTATCTCGCGCCTTCGGAATTCGTCACCAAGATGGTGGATGCGGGCGAATCCAAGATCTTCATGTCCACCCGGGATACCATCATCCGGGCCTACATGGCCGGCGCCATCCTCGCGCTGGCGGCCTGGTTCGCCGTCACCATCAACGTGAACACGGGCCAGCCGCTGGTCGGCGCGCTGCTGTTTCCGGTCGGCTTCGTCATGCTGTACCTGCTGGGCTTCGACCTCCTGACCGGCGTGTTCGTGCTCTCGCCGCTCGCGCTGATCGACAAGCGCCCGGGCGTCACCTTTGGCGGCGTGCTGCGCAACTGGGGCCTCGTCTTCGTCGGCAATTTCGCCGGCGCCTTCACCGTGGCCTTCATGATGGCCTTCGTCACGACGTTCGGCTTCACCCAAGACCCCGACAAGGTCGGCGCCGCCATCGGCAACATCGGCGAGGGCCGAACGCTCGGCTATGCCGCACACGGCGCGGCCGGCATGGCGACGCTGTTCCTGCGCGGCATGCTCTGCAACTGGATGGTCTCGACCGGCGTCGTCGGCGCCATGATCTCGACCTCGGTCCCCGGCAAGGTGATCGCGATGTGGATGCCGATCCTGGTGTTCTTCTACATGGTGTTCGAGCACTCCGTCGTGAACATGTTCCTGTTCCCGTCGGGCCTGATGTTGCACGCAAAGTTCTCGATCATGGATTATTTGATCTGGAACGAGATCCCGACCGTGCTCGGCAACCTCGTCGGCGGCCTCGCCTTCACCGGCATGACGCTCTACGCCACGCACGTCATGACCCTGCCGAAGCGCCAGGCCGGCAAGACCACGCAGCCCCGCGTTGCGGCCTGATACGTCTCGACAGGGGAGCCTCGCCCGATCAGGGTGAGGCTCCCCTCGCCCGGTGATGACGATGACCCGCGGTCTTCAGATTTCGGTCGGCCAGCACTCCGACAGGGGTCGCAAGCCCGTCAACCAGGATTTTCACGGCGTCCTGATTCCGGAAGAGCCGCAGCTCAGCCTGAAGGGCATCGCGGCCGTTCTGGCCGACGGCATCTCGAGCAGCACGGTGAGCCAGATCGCCAGCGAGTCGGCGGTCAAGAGCTTCCTGATGGACTATTACTGCACGTCGGAATCCTGGACGGTGAAGACGTCCGCCCGCCGCGTGCTGGATGCGACCAATTCCTGGCTCCACGCGCAGACGCGCAAGAGCCAGTACGCCTATGACCGCGATAAGGGTTACGTCTGCACCCTGAGCGCCATGGTCATCAAGGCCACCACCGCGCACATCTTCCATGTCGGCGACTGCCGCATCTACCGCGTCGCCGGCAAGGCGCTCGAGCAGCTGACCGACGATCACCGGATCATCGTCTCGTCGGAGCAGACCTATCTCGGCCGCGCGCTCGGCATCAATCCGCAGCTCGAGATCGACTACCAGGCGTTCGAGATCGAGGCCGGCGACACCTTCCTGCTCGCAACCGACGGCGCCTACGAATTCGTCGAGCAGCGCTTCATCACCAGCGCTATCGCCGAGCATGCAGCCGAACTCGACGGCGCCGCGAAGGCGATCGTCGAGGAAGCCTACCGGCGCGGCAGCGACGACAACATCACCGTCCAGATTCTCCGCATCGACGCGGTGCCGCAGCGCGAGCCGGCCGGCATTTTCAGTCAGACGTCACAGCTGCCGCTTCCGCCACTGCCGGAGCCGCGGGCGATGTTCGACGGCTACAGGATCGTCCGCGAGATCCACGGCAGCAGCCGCAGCCACATCTATCTTGCCGTCGATACGGAAACCGAGGAACCGGTCGCGCTCAAGCTGCCGTCGATCGATTTGCGCGACAACGCCGCCTATCTCAAGCGCTTCATGATGGAGGAATGGATCGCGCGCCGGATCGACAGCCCGCATGTGCTGAAACCGCTGTCACAGTCGCGGCGGCGCAGCTATCTCTATGTCGCGACCGAATTCATCGAGGGACAGACCCTGCGGCAGTGGATGACCGACAATCCGCGCCCCGATCTCGAGACCGTGCGCGGACTGGTCGAGCAGATCGCCGCGGGCCTGCGCGCCTTCCATCGCATGGAGATGCTGCATCAGGATCTGCGGCCCGACAACATCATGATCGACAAGACCGGCACCGCAAAGATCATCGACTTCGGATCGGTCAGGGTGGCCGGCGTCACCGAGGCCGCGCCGCTAGGTGAGACCGACGAAATCCTGGGAACGGTCCAATACACGGCGCCGGAGTATTTTCTTGGGCAAGGCGGCTCGCCGCGCTCCGACATGTTTTCGCTGGCCGTGATCTGCTACCAGATGCTCACGGGAAAGCTTCCCTACGGCACCCAGATCGCGAAGATCCGGCGAAAATCGGACGTGCGGAGGCTGCAATATCGCCCGGCCGACGACGACCGCAACGTGCCGGCGTGGGTCGACGGCGCGCTCCGGCGCGCGCTGCATCCAGATCCCTACAAGCGGCACGAAGATCTGTCCGAATTCGTCTTCGAGCTGCGCTCGCCCAATCCGGCCTATCTCGACACCCGGATCACGCCGCTCTTGGAGCGCAGCCCGCTGATGTTCTGGAAGCTGACCTCGGCGGCGCTCGCCTGCGCGGTCGTCGTGTTGCTGGCGCTGCTGCACGCGCGTTAGGGCGCAAAGGCGCGGACGTCAGCTTCTGGCGGCCAAGCGGAGACATTATCGTTCGTCAGAGCATTGCCGCTGGTGACCCAAAGCAGTCGTTGCTGGAAGTCAACAGGATTGAATGCTCCACCAAGAGGGCGGCAATGCCGGGGCAGCCGGGACATCGTCAGAGTGCGATTGTTTCCTCGACTACATGTTTCAGCGGCGTCCCCTCAGCGGACAGGGTCATTCGCAGTTTGAGCTTGCCACCTTTCACCGCCCCGCTACGCACCAGGTTCTCAATTTCACGCTGCGATGTAACTCCGACATGCTTCAGAAATTTACGGATAGCCATATTGAAGCGGTCTTCATCGAACTCGGCGGTCATGGCTGTTCTCCCTGGTCGGGCAGGCGAAGTCTAACACGAGGCGAGCAAAGACCAAACATCGAGGCCCAACTCGCGTCGCCGCCGGTTTCCTCCTCAACCTGATTGCCTACAACGTCGGCCCGGAGCGAAGACTACACCTGAGGTTGCAAGGTCGGCCGTTTGAGGTGGACCGGACACGGCTGGCGCTGTCCCCGACCGCCGCTTGTGACCCAAAGGCGACTTCCAGCCTCAAAGCCGGTGTCAGTTTGTGGGGTCGTCTGTTTCGATCATGATCGTGCGGCGCGGCTTGAAAATTCCAGCTCTAGTGGTGACTCCACCCAGCCTCGCGTGATCGGCTCTGATCTCATCCAACCAAGGGGTACTGATAGTCAGTCTAGTCAGCAGCGGCGCGTCGGGTGCTACCTCGATCGTAACGGGTCGCAATTCGATGTTCGCGCCGATCACGCGAGAGAATTCTTCCGGGCAGAGCTGCTGCGCCCGCTCGTAGGGCTGGCCGTGCGGAAACCAGATGAAGGCGGGGTATGAATCGTCGGTTAAGTCGCGCTTGCCGTCGCGCAGATTGGCGAGCGCCGCCGGCTCTTGGCTGAACTTTCCGGGCAGCGAGTCCGCCGTGAGCGACTTTTCGCAAACCAGTCCGTACTGCTTCTTACGCCTGAACCATTCCGTGCCATCGGAAGCCATCGACGCGACCAGCATGCCGTATTGGCCAAGGTCGATGACGGGGGCAACGCCCTTGACGATGGAATAGGTCGTCTTACCGGTTCCCCAGGAGGCCCCCCCGGTCCAGTAGCGCACTGCGATGATGCTGGAGCCAGACCTGACCGCTCCATTGACGCCGACCGAAAAGGACAGCCTGTAGCGAAACGTGACGTCGTCCCCACCCCGCAAGCCGCCAGCAAACCCAGAGCGCCCAGGCCCACAAAGACCGCGGTCAGGCGCATTCCCTCGCGCAAAAGCAAAGCGGCGAGGCCGCTGTAAAGTTTGTGAATGGTCATGGCGCACGTAGTAGCATGGGCACCTTGGACGGATCGTAAACGGTCTTGTTGACTGGGATCACTGCAATGACCGCGAGCGTACAAAGCCGTCAGTCGGCCGGGACGCAAAATGGCACCTACTGACCATCTCGCCGGACGGCATTCTCGTCTGGCTTCATCTAAAGATTGGTCGTCGCAACCTCACGAGGCAAAACAGAAAATGGCGTGGATCATAAGGGGTATGTATGGCAAGTCGGTGATCGGATATTCCGCCGAAGACGCCAACGTTCTAGAAGCTTATTTCGAGAATAATTTCGTTCAGCCGGGGTCGCTGAAGCGAGTATGTTGGAATTGCGGGGTGCCAATTCCCTCCGAGGTGATGCCGCGGCGCGTCAGGCTGGCCAAAGCCAAGACCATGAGCGACTGGATGCTGATGCGTCGAGGAGGCGACTTGGTCAGCTCTCGCGTAAAGGACGCCGTTGAAGAGCTTGACCCCGGGCGGCACCAGTTCTTTCCGGTTATAGTCGAAGACAAGGATGGTAGCGTTCGGGCCGAGCAGCAGCACTTTATCTTCAACGTCGTGGGGCGGATCGATTCGATCATCGCGCAGCGCAGTCATTTCGACGTGGTCGGACAGGCCAACACCGACAATTGGGCTTACAGCAAGCGTGTCGGGCCGTGGCATTGTACGCTAGACGTCTCCGTTATTGACGGGCGGGCATGTTGGGTCGAGCATCGCTATACCGACTGCTGGTTCGTTTCCGATCGATTGGCCGCGATGTTGCGCAAGCGCAAGGTCAACGGAATTAGGCTCGACTTCCACAGCGAAGAAGCGTCACTTTAGTCGTTTCGGCGAATTGCCAGTTGTGCGAACGGTGGCGTACTCGATAGTCCGCTAATGGCCCAACTCGGACCTCCGGGTAGGTCCGCTGTTGCGCCGCTACCGAAAGCACAGCGGACATAGTGGCGCCCCGAGGGCCGCACGGTTTTGAATTTGCGCCCCAACCGAGAACCCTCACGCCGGCTCCTCGGCCTTCACCCCCAGCGGCTTCGGCGCCATGCCGCCGCCGGGCTTGAGGTGGAATTCGTAAGTCATCAAGTGCCACTGCCCGTTTGCCTTGGTGCCGTCGGGCATCGCGGGATCGTTGCGCGGCTCGACCTTGGCGACGAGGTCGTCCTTGACGCCGAACACCACGTCGGAATCGAGATATTTGTCACCGTCCATGAAGACGTGGGTGATCAGCGGCTCGTAACCCTTCGCGTTGACCAGGAAGTGCACGTGCGCGGGGCGCATCGGATGACGCTTGGTCTGCACGATCATCTCGCCGACGGGACCGTCGGTCGGGATCGGATAGCTGCACGGCAAGATGGTGCGGAAGAAGAAGCGGCCGTCGCTGTCGGTGATGAAGCGCGCCCGCGCCGAGGCGCCGACCTCGTCATAGTTCGGCTTCTGTGAATCGTAGAAGCCGTCATCGTCGGCATGCCAGACGTCGACCGGGACATTCGCGAGCGGCTTGCCCTTGAGATCGGTGACGCGGCTCTGCACGAACATCCGCTCTCCGGTCTGATTGTTCGGCGAGATGTCGGTGCCGTGCGCGGTGACCTTGTGCTCGCCGACATAGAACGGGCCGAGCACCGTGGTCTGGGTGGCGCCTTCGCGGTCGCGGTGGTTGACCGCGTCGACCAGCATGGAGACGCCGAGCACGTCGGACAGGAGAATGAATTCCTGGCGGGTGTCGGTGCATTTCTGGCCGGTGCGGGTCAGGAAATCGATGGCGTATTCCCATTCCTCGAAGGTGAGACCGGTCTTGCTCACGTAATCGTGCAGCGACTTCACCAGTTCCTGGAGCAGGAATTTCGCGCGCGGGTTCGGCGTGTTGTCGAAGCTCTTGACGACGGCTTCGGTGAGCTCGGTCTCGTTGAACTGGGTCATGGTGCGTTTGCCTTAAGTTTTTCTCGTTGGCCCCTTTTGAGATTCCTTGGGGCTCCCTGGACGTGTTCCAAGGTGGAGCCTACACCAGTCGGCGGGGCCGCGTTAAGCGCGACCGGCTTGGAATGGGGCCGTCATTTCGGCTATCACCTTGTCGAGAAACTGCCCCGGAGGAACCGATGCTCGCCCCCAGCCCCGCCTCGCCCGAATCCGTCGGCCTGTCCAAGGCCGCGCTCGACCGCGTCGATGCACACCTGAGGAACCGGTACATCGATGCCGGACGCTTCCCGGGCGCGCATCTCCTGGTCTACCGCCGCGGCAAGGTCGCGCACAGCTCGGTCCAGGGCTTTGCCGATCTCGAGCGCAAGCTGCCGGTCAAGGACGACACCATCTACCGCATCTATTCCATGACCAAGCCTCTCACCTGCGTCGCCTTCATGATGCTGGTCGAGGAGGGCCTCGTCGCCATCGACGAGCCCGTCGCCAGATACATTCCGGAATGGAAGGATCTCGGCGTGTTCGTCGCCGGCACCGCGCCATCCTTCCTGACCCGGCCGCCGACCCGGCCGATGCTGATCGTCGACCTGCTGCGCCACACCTCCGGGCTGACTTACGGCTTCCAGCAGCGCTCCAATGTCGATGCCGCCTACCGGACGGAGAAGATCGGCGAGGTCGAGAAATCCGGCACGCTCCAGACCATGATCGAGGGCCTCGCAAAAATCCCGCTGGAATTCTCGCCGGGCGAAGCCTGGAACTACTCGGTCGCGACCGACGTGCTCGGCTATCTCATCGGCAAAATCTCGGGCATGCCGTTCGAGCAGTTCCTCAAGGCACGCATCCTCGATCCGCTTGGCATGACCGACACCGACTTCCACGTGCCGGCCTCGAAGGCGCATCGTTTCGCCGCCTGCTATTCGGCGGACCCGGGCGGCGGCATGACCTTCCATGCCGGCCAGCGCCGCGAGGGGTTGACGCTCCAGGACGATCCGGCGACGAGCTCGTTCCTGTCCCCGCCCTCCTTCATCTCCGGCGGCGGCGGCCTGTGCTCGACGGTCGCCGACTATCTCACCTTCTGCCGCGCGCTGCTCAATGGCGGCGAGCTCGGCGGGATCAGGCTGATCGGGCCGAAGACGCTGGCATTGATGACGACCAACCACATCCCGGGCGGCCGCTTCCTCCCCGAGGTATCGCGCTCGCTGTTCTCGGAGGCGACCTATAACGGCATCGGCTTCGGGCTCGGCTTCGCCGTGACCATGCGCCCGGCCGAGACGCTGATCGCCGGCAGCCCCGGCGAATACAATTGGGGCGGCGCGGCCACCACCTCGTTCTGGATCGACCCCGCCGAGGAGCTGATCGCGATCTTCATGACGCAGGTACTCCCGTCCAGCGCCTATCCGATCCGGCGCGAGCTGCGCAGCATGGTCTATGCCGCGATCACCGAGAGCAATCTGTGACCAATTGAATCGATCCCGCGGCCGTCGGCCGCGGGATCGCGATATCGGGCCTTATCTGAGCATCTCCGGCACGATCAGCCGCGGCAGGAACAACGAGACCTCGGGCCAGATGATCAATGCGGCCAGCACCAGCAGCATCGGGACCAGCATGATGGCCGTATCCTTCAGCGCATAGCGCAGCCGCACGCCGGCGATCGAGCAGGCGATCATCAGGCACAGGCCATAGGGCGGCGTGACCAGCCCGAACGCCAGCGAGACGATCGAGATGATGGCAAACTGCACGGGATGCAGGTCGACCGATTTGGCCAGCGGTTCGAGAACGGTACCGACGATGATGATCGCCGGAATGGCGTCGAGAAAACAGCCCACCACCAGAAAGCAGAAGGCGATGAAGAAACCCGCCGCGGTCGCGCCCATGCCCCAGGTCGAGACGTTGGCCAGCAGTTCCTGCGGGATCTTGTAATAGGCCAATAGCCAGCCGAACGCGCTCGCGGTGCCGACGCAGAACAGCGCGACGCCGGCCAGGCGTCCGGTGTCGAGCAGCGCCTTGTAGAGTTCGCGCGCCCCGGTTTCACGGTAGAAAAACGTCGACAGCGCCACGGAATACAGCACCGCGACGCAGGCGGATTCGGTCGCGGTGAACCACCCGAGCAGGATGCCGCCGACGATGATGAACGGCGTCATCAGCGCCGGTATCGACCGCCAGATGGCGCAGCGCATATCGACCCAGCTGTCTTTCGGGTAGGTCGGATAGCCGCGGCGCACGGCATAGACATGCACCGTCGCCATCTGCGCGCCTGCGATCAGCAGGCCGGGCACGATGCCTGCGAGGTACATCGCGGCGATCGAAGTCGAGATCAGCCCGCCCCACACGATCATCAGGATCGAGGGCGGGATGATGACGGCGAGCACGGCCGACACCGCGGTGATGGCGATGGAGAACGAGAGGTCGTAGCCCTCCTTGGTCTGGGCATCGATGAAGATCTTGGATTGGCTCGCCGCGTCGGCGGTGGAGGAACCGGAGATGCCGGCAAAGAACACCGACAGCACGACATTGATCTGCGCCAGCGATCCCGGCCAATGCCCGACCATCGAGCGCGACAACGCGACCAGGCGGTCGGTGATGCCGCCGATGCTCATCAGGTTGGCGGTCAGCAGGAAGAACGGCACCGCCAGCAGGATGAACGAATTGTAGGCGTTGAAGGTCTCCTGCGCGAGCGTCATGATCGACAAATGCGGCTCGATCAAAAGGATCGGCACACAGGCAAGGCCGAGCGCAAAGGCGACCGGCACGCGAATGATGAGCAGGCCGATGAAAACCCCGAACAGGACCAGTGCGGCCTGCCCGGCAGAAAGAACATTCCCACTCATGGTTTTGCCCCAAGCAGAATCCGCATCTCGTCGACGATCTGTTCGCCCGCAAATATGATCCACGTCACCCCGGCCACCGGCCAGGCGACGTGGATCATCCAGAGCGGCAGATCGGCCAGTTCAGACGTACGGTTCCAGGCGAACCGCGTGAATTCGAGCCCGCCCCACACAAACACCAACGCCATCGCCAGCACGCCGAGCCGGGCGAGAATCCGCACCATGGCCTCGCTTCGGCGTGACAGGTCAGGCCAGATGTCGACCTCGAAATGCTGCGACTCTCTGATGCCGACCATGGCGCCGATCATGATGGTCCAGACGAACAGGAAGCGCGCCATCTCCTCCGTCCAGATGTAGGAGGGAATGAGTGGGGTGTAGCGCGATATGATCTGCAGCGTCACCGGGATGACGAGAATGCCGACACAGGCCGCGAGCAGGATTTCGAGCAATTTCGCATAGGCCGCCGTCGCTCGGCGCCATAGCGACGGGGTCGCCGCAACAGGTATTTCGGTCATTGGAGCTCCGCGGTGGCAATCATCACCAAAGGGGCAAGCCGCAAGGCTTGCCCCGATATTCCGTCGGTCGACATGGAGCGGTCAGGCGACGTTGATCTTCTCGAAAATGCCCTCCGCGCCGATTTCCTTGGCGTAGGTGGCCATCACGGGATCGGCGAGTTTCTTCATGGCGTCCCGCTCCTCGAACGGAACGCGCTTGAGCTTGCCGGCCTTCTCGAGCGTGTCGAGCTTGACGACCTCTTCGCTCGACTCGAGCTGACGGCCGTAGTCGCCAGCCTCCTTGCCGGCCTTCATGATCGCGTCCTGCAAGTCCTTCGGCAACGTCTTCAGCGTCTTCACCGAGAAGCAGATCGGCCGGATCGACACGGCGTGCTGGGTCAGGTTGAGATGCGGGGCCACTTCGTAGAACTTCATCGCCTCGACGCCGGCGGCCTCGTTTTCACCGGCCGAGATCACGCCGTTCTGGATCGCGTTGTAGATTTCGTTGTAGGCGATCACCGTCGGGCTCATGCCGACGGCCGCGAAGGTCTTCGACCAGATCGGCGCGCCCTGCACGCGGACCTTGAGGCCCTTGAGATCGGCCAGATTCCTGAGCGGCTTGTTGGCGAAGATGTTGCGGATGCCACCGCCGGAATAGCCGATCAGAACGACCTCGGCTTTCGCCGCGACCTCGTCGGCGATCGGCGCCAGGATATTGGCTTCGACGACCTTGTTCATGTGCTCGATGCCCTTGAACACGAAGGGCGCATCGATGAACGGGGCCGCCTTGGCGAAGGTCGACATGTGGGCCGGCGAGACGATGCCGTAATCGACCGCCTTGCCCTGCGACATGTACTCGAAATACTGCTTCTCGAGGCCGAGCGAGGAGTTCCTGTGCAGGGTGAAGTTGACGGGCTTGCCGTAGTACGTCTTGACCAGCTCTTCGAACCGGAGCAGTGCCCGGTTGAAGGCGTGGTCGTCGTTGAACTGGACCGCGCCGTTCAGCGTGATCGGCGCCTGTGCCCTGAGGATCGACGGCATGCCAATCGTGGCCGCCGCAGTGGTCGCACCGATACCAGCGAGAAATGATCTTCGCTTCATCGTCTCCCCTCCCTTTGATGCTCCGGCCCTGTAGCCGGGCCGTGAGCGCAGCCGGCATGCGGCCAGCGTTCGCGGAGGGTATGAAAAACTGCGGCGGGACGGAAGCCAATTCGGATGCGTGGTCCGGACAATGATGAGCTCTCGACTGATACAGTTCGACGCAGGACCCGCACTCACGCCATCTATTGCACTGCAACCTTCACCTCTTGGATGCGCCTCCGGCGGCCCGGAACGGGTGCGGTCCATGACCAATTGTGCAGTGGCGCAATCACGGTGCTGCTTTATGCTCGGCTCATCCGGCGCCGTCGCGCCGGCTCCTAGGGCATTCGCGTTTGTCAAAGCTCACCCTGCCGGTCCGACTCGCTCTCCTGGTGGCGGGAACGATGCTGCCCCTGATCGTGTTCGCCGTCGGCATTGCCGTCTACAATTACAAGCAGGACCGCAGCGACGCGACGCGCCGCGTGCTGGAGAACGTGCGCAGCATGCGTCTCGTGCTGGACTCCGAGGTGCAGCGGATGACCGGCGGCCTCCAGGTCCTTGCGCTGACGAATTCGCTGCGCAACGACGACTTCCGGAACTTTCGCCGCATCGCGCTCGGCTTTCTCGACCAGTATGGCAAGGGCGGCCTCGTGCTGATCTCCGACCGCAAGGGCCGGCTGTTGTTTTCCTCGGCCACGGAAGACATTGCGAGCCTGCCTCACCGCGCCAATCTGGAGATCGTCGAGAGGGTCTTCTCGACCAAGGCGCCGCAATATTCCGACCTGTTCACCGGCGCGATCAATCGGCGCCAGATTATCACCGTCGAGGTTCCGGTGTTGCGCAACGGCGAGGTGATCTACGACCTCTGCTTCAGCCCGCCGATCGGCATCTTTCAGGATCTGGTGGAGAGGCAGCGGCCCGACCAGCAATGGACGGTGTCCCTGCTCGACGCCAAGGGCACCGTGTTCGCGCGCGCGCCCAACCCCAGTGAAACGTTCGGCAAGCGCGCTTCGCCCTCGCTTTACGCCGAGATGTTCCGCAATGACGAGGCATCGCTCCCGACCGTGTCGCTCGACGGCGTCGCGCTCGCCGCCGCCTACACCCGATCGCGGCTGACCGGCTGGACCGTCGCCGCCGGCGTCGCCGAGAGCTCGCTGGTCGCACCGCTCTGGCGCAACATCGCGATCACCAGCCTGATCGGCGGCATTTTGCTGCTGACCGGCCTGACCTTCGCGGTGCGGATGGCGACCGCGATCGCGCGCGGCGAGATGCTGCACGATCTCCTGATCGAGGAGCTCAACCACCGCGTCAAGAACACGCTGGCGCTGATGCAGGCGATCGCGGTCCAGACTTTCCGCAGCGCGAGCCGCGACGAGCGGACCAAGTTCGAGGGCCGTCTCGGCGCACTCGCCGAGGCGCATAACCTTCTGAGCGAGGAGAAATGGCAGGGATCCGAGCTGAAGGACGTGGTGACCCGGGTGCTCCAGCCCTTCCTGCCCGCGAACTCCGGACGCATCCGCATGACCGGCCCCACGGTACCGCTGTCGCCGCGGCTTGCCGTGGTGCTGTCGATGATCGTGCATGAATTGGCGACCAACGCCGCGAAATACGGCGCGTTGTCCAACGAGAGCGGCCGGGTGATGCTGGAGTGGGAGGTCATCGCCGACGTGCCGAAGCCGCGGCTGCGCCTGATCTGGACCGAGATCGGCGGCCCGCTGGTCACGGCACCGGTGCAGCGCGGCTTCGGCTCGCGCCTGATCGAGCGCAGCGCGCGCGACCAGCTTGGCGGCGAGGCGACCGTCGACTTCCTGCCGCGCGGCGTCGTCTGCACGATCAGCTTCGCGCTGGACGACGTGCGCTGAACGGACTGAAGGACTCTTAGGGGCGACACCAACCGCTCATGGCGACCGCTGGCGCAAGCCGAACGGTTGGCAGCGCCAGGCATCCAGTCTACCATCAAGCGTTTTTATTTTGATTTGGCGGGGACCTATGCGTCGCTTTTCGTCGTTGGGGCTGTTGTGCCTCCTGCTTTGCTCACTTTGCTCTCTTCCTTCACGTGCCGCCGAAGGAGACCTGCAAAAGCTCTTGCGCCTCTACCAGGAGGCCATGGCCGATGGAAGATACGTACAGGCCATCGAGTATGCGAAGACGTGGCAAGCCATCGCGTTGCCGCGCACGAACAAGAAATATCCACCCACCGCCGTCCGCGCCGTTTCCGAAGACAACATCGCCCGGGCGTATCTCCAGCTCGGCGACTACAGCAAGGCCGAAGAATTATCGCGCAGCGCCATCAGGAACGGAGAGCAGGCGTTCGGCGCCGACAATCCCATGATCGGGGAGATCCTTGCCGGTCTCGGCAACACGCTGAACCTGACCGGCGACTATCAAGAGGCCTTGAAGATTCATCTTCGCAGCCTCGAGCTGTTCGGCCGCACGACGCAAGGCAAGGAGTACAAGAACTTCGCGCTAGCGCAGACGTATTCGAATCTCGGCAATGTCTACAGCAACCTGGGCCGCTGGAAAGAGTCCGAGGAAGCATACAACGCCGGACTGACGGTTATGAGCGCGGTGTCGAAGATCCGGCCCGGAAGCTACAATCCGGAGACAAGCCTTGCCGCGACGGAAACTGTCCGCGGCAGGAACGATCGCATGGTGACGATGCTCATGAACAATCTCGGCTCACTCCTCAGAGAGGAGGAGCGTTACGAGGAAGCGGAGACGTTGCTCAAGCGGGCGCTGGCCATGGACGAGACCATCAAGGGACCCAATCACCCGGATCTGGCCAATCCATTGCAGAACCTCGCCGTCGTTTATACGGAGCTGAGAGAGTTCGACAAAGCCGCCCCGTTATTCCGCCGGGCATCGCGGATCGGAAACAACCCGACTGCCATGGCGAGGGCGGCGCTGGGCATGGGCAAGCTGGAGAAGCTGCGCGGCAACATGGATGCTGCTCAAGGGGAGTATCTCAAGTCATTGGACTACTTTGGGCAGGCTTTTGGGATGTCTTCCTTCATCCGGTGCGCGCCGCTGCTTCCGCTTGGTCAGATCGCATTGGCGTCCGGGAAATATTCACAGGCCGAGAGATATGCCGGGCAATGCCTGGAGCTCATCAAGGTGCCGGACACCGAACGTGAACTCTACATCGCCGAGGCCTATGAGATCATGGCGGGCGCCTCGTTGAAGCGAGGTGATCTCACTGATGCGATCGAGCGCTCGCGAAAGTCGATCGAGATCCGCCAAAGATTGCGCGACCATGTTGGGGGCGACACGATCACGGAAGGCGTGGAGAAGCATCTCGCCTTGCTTGAACAAGGGCGTGATGCGAACGTCGCCGGTGGCCCGGCGCGACTGTCCGCCGAGGCTTTCGAGGCTGCGCAGTTGCCGCTCCGCTCGACGACCGCGGCGGCACTGCAGTCGATGGGGCAGCGAGCGGCTGCCGGCTCTCCCGAGCTCGCCGGCCTCGTTCGCTCGGAGCAGGATCTGAACGGCGAGGTCGAGTCTCTGAGAAAGAGACTGGCCGATGGACTGGCCAGATCCGAGACGGAACGCAATGCCGCACTCATCGCTCAACAGCGGCAAACACTGGCAGCGAAGGAGGCCGAGCTCAACAGGATCAAGAGCAGCATCGCCGCCAAATCCCCGTCCTTTGTCGAGCTGACGTCGACCAGCGTTGTGAAGGGTGCTGAGGCGCAGCAACTTCTTTCCCCCGATGAAGCACTCGTGTTCTGGTCGCTGGGCCAGAGCAAGGGATATGTATTCGCGGCAACCAGGGAGCAGTTGATCTGGAAGAGCATCCCGCTCAGCCGAAGTGCCGCGGCTCAGAGGGTTGCCAGCTTCCGCAAGGGCCTCGGTGTGGATGACACGGAGATCTTCGATCTCGCCCGGGCCTTTGAACTCTACCGCGACCTGTTCGGCGCCCTTGACGAGCTGATCAAGGACAAGCGGCACTGGATCCTCGTTCAGAGCGACGTCCTGAGCGCGCTGCCGATGCATCTGCTGCTGACCGAGAGTCCTGCCATGACGGCCAAGTCTCGCGAGGACTTGGCAGCCTACAAGGACGCGCCATGGCTGATGAAGCGCAATGCCACCAGCGTTCTTCCGTCGGTCTCCGGCCTCAAGGCGCTCCGGTCTGCGCAGGAGCGTTCTGCGGCGGCCAAGACGATGGTCGGTTTTGGCGACCCGATCTTCAATGCCGAGCGGGAATCCGCCAGCACACGCGCCGCCTCGCGGTCGATGGCTGTTCCGTACACGTCCTTCTGGAGTGGCGCGGGCGTCGATCGCGCAAAGCTGGCCACGGCTCTGCCGCGCCTGGCCGATACGGCAGACGAGCTGACGACGATTGCCGGCACTCTGAACGTTCCACGGAGCGATATTCACTTGCGGAAGGAGGCAAGCGAGACGCTGGTCAAGAAATTGAATCTGTCGGAGTTCAAGATTGTCTATTTTGCCACGCATGGCCTGGTCGCCGGAGATGTCAAGGGTCTGGCCGAACCTTCCCTTGCCCTCACGATTCCCGGGGAATCGTCGGATCTCGACGACGGTCTCCTCACATCCAGCGAGGTGGCGCAACTCAAGTTGAACGCCGATTGGGTCGTTCTGTCGGCATGCAACACGATCGCTGGGGACAAGCCTGGCGCGGAGGCCCTGTCGGGGCTTGCTCGTTCGTTCATGTATGCCGGCGCGCGGGCATTGCTGGTATCGCATTGGCCGGTGGAGTCCGCTGCGACGACCCGGCTGACGACAACGGCCTTTGACCTGCTGAAGAACAAGCCGGAGCTGGGGCGCGCTGGAGCGATGCGTGCCGCCATGCTGGCCTTCCTGGAAAACCCGACCGCGGCTGAGGCTACCCATCCCGCCTACTGGGGGCCATTCGTCGTCGTCGGAGAGGGCGGAAGCAGATAGCGCTCGAGAGAGCCGCTATCCGCTCTAGCCGATCGTCTGCAACGCCGGGAACGTCTCGAGCAACCAGATGCTCACATTCGACACCGCGCCGGTGAGAAAGCCGATGCCGGTGATCACCATCAGCACGCCCATGGCGCGCTCGACATTGACGAGTTGGCCCTTCATGCGGGCGAACAGCGCCGAGAACTGCTCGATCATCAGGGCGGCGATCAGGAAGGGAATGCCGAGGCCTGCGGAATAGACCGCAAGCAGCCCTGCGCCCCTCGTCATCGTGGCTTCGGCTGCCGCGATCGAGAGGATCGCAGCCAGGATCGGGCCGATGCAGGGGGTCCAGCCGAAGGCGAAGGCGAGCCCCATGATGTAGGCCCCCCAGAGGCCGACGGGCTTGGGAATCGGCATCCGTCCTTCGCGCATCAGCAGGCCGATCCGCGTCAGTCCCAGGAAGTGCAGACCCATCACGATGATGACGATGCCGGCCAGGATCGACAGCTCCGCCGACCAGGCACGGATCAGCCCGCCGATCAGCGAGGCGCTGGCGCCGAGTGCCACGAACACCGTGGAGAAGCCGAGCACGAACAGGAGCGCCGACATCATGATCGCGCGCTTGGAGGCCGAGGCCGGCTCGTCGCTCTCGACATGCTCGATCGTGGCACCCGTCAGATAGATCAGATAGGGCGGGACCAGGGGCAGGACGCAGGGAGAGAGGAAGCTGACGAGGCCGGCAATCAGCGCCGCCGGGATCGAAACATGTTGCATGATGAAGTCGGAGCCATCTCATGCTCCGGGGCGGCGCGCGAGAGTGCACGCCGCATCGGAGCCGAACCGGCTCTGGTGTAACCGATACCGGGGAATGCGCAACTGAGGCGCTGGAAACCAAGGCTCCGCCCGATGCCGTCTGCAATCACAGATGCGGCATCGGGACGCGCACAAATCTCGCGCGAGCGCGAGGTCGGGCGGCGCGGCTACTTCACCACGCGGAGCAGCGGACGCCGGGGCTGGTCCTGCGTCTGCTTGGAAGGTGGCTGCGGTTCGCTGGCAGCGCCCCGCAGCATTTCGTCGCACAGTGCCTTGAGATCGGCACTGTCAATTCCTTTGAGCCTCATCCGCACGTCGAGGATGACGATGGACAGTAGCTCGGCCGACTCACGGCTGTTGGCCTCGTTGAGAACCCTGCGGCACTCCTCGAGCGTTTCCAGCACCGACTGCAATTGTTCGTCTGAATGCGACACCGGCGTTCTTTCCGTTAATTCGGCCTGCGAGAAATGCTTGTGACGATCCCCTTGGCCCCCATACGGAGCCGAGGATAGCACGAGGAGTCCGTGCCTTCGAATACGATTTCAGTTTGTTTCTGCGTTGAAACCGCGGTTCCAACCAACGTGGCTCCGCGGCGCGAGCGGCGAAGATCGAAGCAGTCAAAGGCAAAATGCTTGTCGAGACGCGAATGATCTAGTCCGCAACGCTGCGCGAAATCTCGCGCGCCGCCATCCGGTCCAGACAGACCCGGCAATCCCGCAGCCAATTCAAGGCTCGCAACGGAACGCACGCGTACCCCTCTTCCAGGCGATAACTCGCCCGATTCCCAGACCCCGGCACACTCCAATACCACTCTAGCACGCTAAGGATGACGTTCAAAACTCGCCAATCCCCAACCCGTCGTGGTTGTGGTTTGCGCTAGATTCTGCCAGTTTAGCGCCCAGAAGGGACTTGTATGCACTCCTTGGCGGAAAGGGGCGTTCCACTGGAGGAACGCCCAAAGACAAATCTCAGCGGCCTCTCCGATTGGGACGCGGCCCGGATATTTTTGGAAGTCGTCAGATGCGGCAGTTTCCGCTCGGCGGCCGAACGCCTGTCGCTGTCGATCAACGCTGTCCGCCGGCGAATCGACGATTTCGAGCGCCAGACCGGCACCACGCTATTCACCCGTGACGTCCACGGCACCCACCTCACCGACGATGGCGCGCTGGTCGTCTCCGCCGTCGAGCGGATGGAAGCGGCGACCTTCGATGTCCTGCGCGCCAGCGATTCGATGGCCAACGCCCTGTCCGGCGAGGTCCGGGTCGCGATCACCGAGGGGCTCGGGACATTCTGGCTCGCCCCGCGGCTGGTCGAATTCCAGCAGGCCTACCCGAAGATCCTGGTCGACCTGCATTGCGCGATGCGCTCGGCCGACGTCTCCCGCCACGAGGCCGACGTCGCCATCCATCTGTCGCGGCCGTCCGCGCTCGACATCAAGCTGGTGCGGCTCGGCCGCATGCATCTGATGTTCTGGGCTTCCGAGAAATACATCGCAAAGCATGGCGCGCCGCGCTCCGCGGTGGAATTGATCAAGCACCGCCTGGTGCTGCAATTCGCCGACCAGCTCGCCGCCAAGGAATCCTTCGAGAGCTTCTTCCCGGGCGTTTCGGAACGTGACCTTCTGGTCATGAAGACCAACGTCTCAAGCGCCAACTACTGGGCTGTCGCGAATGGCGCCGGAATCGGCGTATTCCCGAGCTACGCCATTGCGCTTGGCGGGAAGTTGATTCCACTGGAGGTCGAGCTGAACAGACCGCTGGATATCTGGCTGTCCTACCATCCCGGTAGTGGCCGGATTCCGCGCGTGCGGCACATGATTGACTGGCTGATCGAGGCCTTCAATCCGGCGCGATTCCCGTGGTTTAAGGAAGAATTCGTGCATCCGCATGAATTCAAGGACGAGTATATGGGCGAACCCCTGACCCAGCTCTTCGGGGGATTTTCAACCGAAGAACGATGAGAAAAACTATGAAGACAGCGGCGAAAAGAATGAAGCAGCGCAGTGCCGGCAAGCCGGACATTGAGCTGGGCAAGCGGATTCGTCTGCGGCGCGTCGAGATGAAGATCTCGCAGGCCGAGCTCGGCGAGAAGCTCGGTGTCAGCTTCCAGCAGGTCCAGAAATACGAGAAGGGCGTCAATCGCGTTGGCGCAGCTCGGCTTCAGCAGATCGCTACCGCGCTCGATGTGCCCGTCACCTTCTTCTACGACGGCGACAACAAGGCGCGCGAAGTCGAGAGCCTGCTGTTCCTCGATAGCGCCTTCAGCCTCCGGCTGCTGCGCGCCTACAGCAAGATCAAGGATCAGACGGTGCAACGTCAGCTCGTCTCGCTGATGGAATCGATCGCGGCGAACGAAGCCTGAGATCGATCGACGGTCTGGCCGCTACGGCCGATGTTCAATCCGCCGCGCCGCGGGGGCGCGGCCGGATTGGACGAGGTTCCGGCCCGTGCGTTCTCCGCGCGCGGCCTTGGCTTTCGGGGCGGCCTGACCGCCCCTTTTTTTTCTTCAATTTTCTCTTGGCCATTTGCCGCCTTCGTCGCGGTTTTCGCGAACCCATCCCGGCCTTGTTGCGACCCAATCGAGAGGCGCCGCATCGGACGCGCGGCGCTCTCGATGCGCTGTGCTTAAGGGGGCGGCAATCCTGAGGCGCTAGCCTGCCGCCAATTTTCGCGAATCGGCGCGGCGGCTGGGAATTGCCAATACGAGTGCCCGCCCGGGCCTCGTCCTTGTGGGGGAAGATAAGACCGATGTCGAAGCGCCATGCCGTGATCATTGCCAAGATCGTTTCGGTGGGCCTGTTCGCCAGCGCCACCGCGTTTGCGCAGACCGAGACCATTGGACAGGCCGGCCCCAAACCGGCGACTTCGGCCGGCACGGTGCCGGCTGCCGCCAATCCGGCTCATACGGCCGCGCCGAAGGCTGCCGCCTCGCCCGTGTCGACGCCGGAGGGCCGCTCGGCCGCGGCGCTCGCGCTGACGCACGAGCCGACCTATGACGAAGGCAGCGCGCAGCGGATCAAGGATGCGGCGTTCAGCTATTCCGATCTTGCGGTGCGCGGCGGCTGGCCGGCGATCCCGGCCGACGCCAAGTTCGCGCCCGGCGTCGAGGGCGCAAACGACGAGTTGCTGCGCAAGCGGCTGATCGTCTCCGGCGATCTCGCCGCCGACAAGGCGAGCGGCGCCTTCGACCAGGATCTGGCGGACGCCGTGAAACGCTTCCAGGCGCGCCATGGCCTGGCTACGACCGGCACCGTGACGCCGCGCACGATAGCGGCGATGAACGTCTCCGTACAGAAGCGCATCCGGCAGCTGGAGGCTTCGCTCCAGCGGCTCGAGAACATGAATTTCGGCTTCGGCCAGCGCTATGTCGTGGTCAACATCCCCGCCGCCTTTGCCGAAGCGGTCGAGAACGATGTGGTGGTGCGGCGCTATCGCGTCATCGTCGGCAAGACCGAAAAGCCATCGCCGACGCTGACCGCGCAGATCAGCAGCGTCGTCCTCAATCCGACCTGGACGGTGCCGTCCTCGATCGCCAAGACCGAAATCTCGGCGCATATGCGCAAGGATCCGACCTACCTCTCGCGCATGCACATGGAGGTGCTCGACGCTCACGACAATCCGATCGATCCGCATTCGGTCGACTGGTCGGGCACGCACACGCCGAACTTCACCGTGCGGCAGCAGAACGGCACCTTCAACGCGCTCGGCGCCGTCAAGATCGACATGCCGAATTCCTATTCGGTCTACATGCACGACACCAACCAGCGCAATCTGTTCAGCGACGACTACCGCTTCGATTCCCACGGCTGCTCGCGCGTCGACAATGTGCGCGATCTCGCCGCCTGGCTGCTGAAGGACCAGCCGAAATGGACCCGCGCCGCAATCGACGCCGAAATTGCCACCGGCCAGCATCTGGAGGTCGCCATGGCGAGGAAGGTGCCGGTGGCCTGGATCTATCTCACGGCGTGGATGACCAAGGATCAGACCGTCCAGTTCCGCAACGACGTCTATAACCAGGACGAGCAACTGCTGGAGGCCACGGCCGAAGAGGCGGCGTTTTTCAGCAATGCCGCCAACCATCCTCTGACCTCGCACATGCATGTAACGCAGTAGGCGCTTCTCGCGCCATGCAATCGCGGCACAGGCGGATGCTAAGCCCCTCGCCTTGCCGCGGTTGACCGCGGCCTTTCCCCGGCCGCACATTGCGCCCGGCCTACGACAAGCGAGCGCGCGATGCCCGAGATCCCCAACACGACCGAAACACCCTACGCCGACGGCAATATCCTCAAGCATGCCGCCGATGGCGTCGGGGTGATCACCTTCAACAATCCCGACAAGCGCAACGCGATGTCGCTGGAGATGTGGGAGGGATTTGGCGAGGCGCTGACGAGCCTGCGCGACGACGACGCGGTCCGTGTCGTGATCCTGCGCGGCGCCGGCGGCAAGGCGTTCGTGTCGGGCGCCGACATCAGCCAGTTCGAGAAGACCCGCCACAACGCGGCCGCCTCGGAGGAATACGCCAAGCGCAGCGCCGCCCAGCGCGCGCTGCTCGCCGACTATCCCAAGCCGACGATCGCCTGCATCCAGGGGTTCTGCCTCGGCGGCGGCATGCAGGTCGCGATGCTCGCCGACATCCGCATCGCCGCACACAGCAGCCAGTTCGGCATTCCCGCGGCACGGCTCGGCATCGCCTATGGCTATGACGGCTTGCGGCACCTGGTGTCGCTGGTCGGCCCGTCCTGGGCGCGGCTTCTGATGTACACCGGCATGCGCATCGACGCGGCGGAAGCGCTGCGGATCGGGCTGGTGGAGCGGATGATCCCGGACGACCAGCTCTGGGGCGAGACCATGATGATTGCCGAGACGATCTCGCAGAACGCGCCGCTGGCGATCAAGGCCGCCAAGATCACCATCGCGCAAGTCTTGAAGGACGAGAGCGCGCGCGACATGGAGGCGATCAAGGCGATCGGCACGGCTTGCATGGACTCGGCGGATTTCCGCGAGGGCCGGCAGGCGTTCATGGAGAAGCGCAAGCCGCAGTTTTCGGGGAAGTAGCCTCGGCGCCCGACCACGCCAGCAAAAATCTCATGAGCGCAGGCCAAGATAGGCCAAGATCACAGCACGCACCCGCAGCGGGCCGATTGGGCATAAGCCAAAAGCCGGGGGTCGGCCTTAGGATGCGCTTCGCAAAAGCGATCAATGATTTGGATGACATTCTCGCTGTAGTCTCGTTGCCAGTGTCCCAGCCCATGTAAAGCGCTCTCTTGGCAAGCCATCGAGTTGAGGTGAAGGATGCTTTCCATGGTACCCAGCGCGCAATCGTGGAGCGTTGGCAGACCTGGATCGCCGGTAAGCGCCAGGCTCGGAAACACATCCCACCACATGTAGCAAACACAGTTTAGTGTTCCAGCATCGGCTTCGCTGAGGTGAGACAAACTCGGAGTGCAACGAGGCTCAAACAATTTCGCAAATAGAGTAGCGATAGACCTTACGCAGCGGAGCCGGTCCTTGATCGGTACTTCAATTGAACAGAGCCATCTGCTATCGCCGCTAGCGCTCGTATTCACGAGGTAGGTTAAGCCCTGCGCAACTTGGCTATCGGCAAATCCCTGTAACGCCGGCTCCGGGTCTTCAAACAGTCGAGTGAGATAAGACACCGCTTCCATCGGGGCCGGATCCCACCAATCATGGGCCGGATCGAAATACCAAGGTGCTTGCTGAAAGCGAACTTCGCGTCCGAATGAGTGTTCGAGCCAATCATCAAAAGGCAGGTTTTGCAGGCGCATCACGACGGCCCCAACTGATCGCTAAACGACGCGGCCTTCCACCTTTCCGCTTGCTGCTACGTCTCGTGCTTGCCAGATATTTCTGGCCCGGCCAAGCGAAGCTCCAGCGCTTTGAGCTGTTCGATCAACTCTTCGACGATCTCTTCGTAGTCGGACGGCGTCAGCGAATGCACACCGCGCGATGTCAGTTGGTTCTGGAGAATCGTCGCCATGATGGCTTTGATGCTCATGGAGGCTTCTGAATACTCATGAAGTACAATGTGAAGTAGACGCCAAAGATTGATGAGGCGCAACGGCTGGGGCCTAACCTCCCGGCCCGTACAACTACGGCGGCCCCGCCGATATTGCGCTGCGAAGCAGCGGCTCCTTGCGCTGCATCAGCGGGTGCTCACCTCCGTGCCGGAGCAATTCCAATCCGATGAATTTCCATCTTCTGGCCGATGCCCTTCAAGTTCTCGTAGTCGCGCGAGGCCGGGCGTCCTTTGACGATGTCGCCGACACCTGGGGCTTCCATGACAGCTTCGGTCAGGCACACTTCGTTGACGTGGGCCAGGCCCTGCACGCGTGCAGCAATATTCACGTCCTGCCCGAAATAATCGATCCGGTCGTTGAGCCGTACGGCAACCGCTCTGCCTCTGTGCACACCGACCTTGAGGCCCAGCGGCCGTGAAGCGGTTTGGTTGAAGTGCAACAGTTCCTCGATCATCTCGACGGAGGCACGGACGGCGTCCTGTGGGCGCTCAAATCCGGCCATGACTGCATCGCCGATCGTCTTGACGATGGTGCCGGATCGTTCTCGAATGATCTTGTTCAAGATGTCGAAGTGCTGGCGAACGAGAAAATAGGCATTCACGTCGCCGACGCTTTCATACAGCGGCGTCGAATCTTTCAGGTCCGTAAACAGGTAAGTCATGTCGGAGACGGCGAGGCTCTCGCGCTCATCCACCAACTGCGTCTTGTAGAGTTCGCCGAAGCACGGGGTGAGCAGCAACCGCTTGCCAGACAGAAAGGGCTCGTACTCGACCAGATGAGGCTGGAACTGGGGAGGATACTGGAGGAACCAGAAGCGGCCGCGCTCGCTCGTGTGGTTCTCGATCATGATGGTATGCTTGCCCGGGCTGATATCGGTCGTCCGTCGAAACGCAAAGCGTCCATCGCCCAGCATCATGTCTCTCGCCCCAATCGATCGGTCCGGGACCACGAACCGACCCGATTCAAGTTGAATCTGCGTTCCCTGGGGTCCCGCCGGCTCACCGTTGGCGAAGAAGATCAGGAGCATCTTATGGCAGAGGTCAAGCACCTCGAAACGGCCGGCGGTCACGTCAAACTCGAAGCTGCTGCGTTGCCCGGCCTCGATATCGGAAAATCCGCGTGAGAGCGCCGCGACGAGTTGTTCGTGCGTCATTCCATGTGGAGGCCTGAAATCCCGGGAGAAATTGTAGCGCAGATAGTAGTCCTGCACGGACAGCTGCTCGGGATGGCGGAACGCGATGTCGCGGACGGCATCCGAGACTGTAAAGGCAACCTGGATATAGTCGTCCAACGCCACGTCGTTCAGTGCATTGCAGAACTCGCACTGGAAGCGTGGATGGACCTGGTCCAGTTCGCGAAAGCTGCCTGCGACCTGCGGGCAATAGGCGCAGATCAGCAGCCACTGCATCTCGAACAGGCCGACCTTGGCGGCGTGCACAAACAGGTCGATTCCATCGGCTTCGCTCAGCCCGTTGACGGTCGCGTAATTGATAGGGTTGATGCGAAAGAGATCGTAGTCGTCGCCGGTGCGAATGAAGCGCTCGAGGCCCTGGAGCACAGGCGGCGGCCAGTTTCGCGCAGACTCAAGCTCGCTCAAGCGCTGCGTCAGGACGCTTTCGTTGATTGACGCAGAGTTCAATCCTCTCGACATGCCAGCTCCGATCGTAGTTGCCAGCCTTCGCGGCCGTTGATCAAAAGCTGCCCCTTGCCGAATGTACCTGATTGCGGCCCAAAAGGTCCGGAAATTCCGGATATGTTGGCAAGTTGGCCCGATACAGCGCCAATAAACCCTGTCCGGAGGCGTTGATAGCGTTCCGGGACCGGCTTGCTCGTGGTCTTCCAAGCCCTCGCGAGCCACGCGATGGTGCGCTCCCTCGCCCCGTTCTTACGGGGAGAGGGGTGGGATGAGGGGCTGCTTCCGCAAAAATAGTGACAGATGGATTCGCGGAGGCTCCCCCTCACCCGGAATCCGCGCTTCGCGCGAATTCCGGCCTCTCCCGCAAGCGGGGAGAGGCGAGGCAATCCACTACAGCGCCGCGATCACCGCTTTGGTAATATCCGCCGTGCCGTTGCTGCCGCCGAACTCCATCGGCTTGATGCCGCCGGCATAGACCTGATCCACCGCGCGCTCGATCTTCTCGCCGGCCTCGGCGGCGCCCTCGACGCCGTGCTTGTCGGCGAGCCAGTCCAGCATCATCGCGGCCGACAGGATCATGCCGGTCGGATTGGCCTTGCCCTGCCCCATGATGTCGGGCGCGGTGCCGTGGCAGGGCTGGAACACGGCGTATTTGTCGCCGATGTCGGCCGACGGCGCCATGCCGAGGCCCCCGATCAGGCTCGCGGTGATATCGGAGACGATGTCGCCGAACATGTTCTCCATCACCATCACGTCGAAATCCCAGGGCCGCTTCACCAGCATCGCCGAGCAGGCATCGACATAGAGACGATCGGTCTTCACGTTCGGATGCTTCTTCTCGATCTCGTCAAAAATGCCGCGGAAGAACGCAAAGGCCTTGAACACGTTCGCCTTGTCGACGCAGGTCAGCATCCCCGGCTTGCCGCGCGCCTTGCGCCGTTCGGCGAGGCGAAACGAGAACTCGAACAGGCGCTCGGAGGTCTTGCGGGTGATCACCATGGTCTCGCGCGCGTCATCGTGGGTGACGACACCCTTGCCCATCGAGGCGAACAGGCCTTCGGTCGACTCGCGGATCACGACGAGATCGATGCCGCGCTGGTCGGCACCGACGATCGGGCTCGGCACGCCCGGGATCAGCCGCGCCGGGCGCACGCCGGCATAGAGATCGAAGATGAAGCGCAGCTCGATCTGCGGCGCGATCTCGGTGTTGTCGGGATAGCGCACCGACGGCAGCCCGCAAGCCCCGAGCAGGATCGCATCCGCCTCCTCGCACAATTTGATGGTGGTATCCGGCATCGACTTGCCGGTGGCGAGATAGTTGGTGGCCCCGGCCGGCGCCTCGGTGAAGCGGAACCGCAAGTCCGACTTCGCCTCGATCCTGCGCAGCACTTCCAGCGCCGGCGCCATGACCTCGGGACCGATGCCGTCACCGGCGAGCACGGCAATATGGAAGGCGTTGTTTGCGGACATGGGGTTTCCTGAGAGTTTGGCATGTCATTCCGGGGCGCCGTAAGGCGAACCCGGAATGACGGAGGAGAGACCGAAGCTTACGGCGTCAGCACTGTCCGCCCGACCACCGCGCCCTGCTGCAATTGCACCAGCGCGTCGTTGGCTTGGCTCAGCGGCACTGCGGTCACCGGGATCGGCGGGACCTTCTTGGCCCGCACGAGGTCGAGCAGCTCCTGCGTCTCGCGCAGATTGCCGACATAGCTGCCCTGGATCGTCACCGCCTTGATCGGGATCAGCGGCAGCGCCCAGGTCGCGCCGCCGCCGAACAGGCCGACGAGGACGAGCTTGCCGCCCTTGGTCAGGCAGTCGAAGCCGAGCTGCGTGGTGGCGGCGTTGCCGACCAGATCGATCACGGCGCGGATCGGCCCGCCCGCCTTCCTGGCGAGTTGCTCGAGCGCATCCGGCGCCTTGGGATCGACGGTGGCGAGCGCGCCGGCCTTTTCCGCCGCCTCGCGCTTCTTCGCATCGATATCGACCATGATCGCGCCCTTGCCGCCCATCGCCTTCAACAGCGACAGCGCCATCAGCCCGAGGCCGCCGGCGCCGAACATCACGATCGGCGTGTCGAAATGCTGCTCGACCTTCTTCAGCGCGCTGTAGGTGGTGACGCCCGAGCAGGCATAGGGCGCGGTCGTCGCGGGATCGAGCCCCCTGAGATTGAGCAGATAGCGCGGATGCGGCACCAGCATGTGGTCGGCATAGCCGCCGTCGCAATAGACGCCGAGCGAGCGCGGCGTCAGGCACATGTTCTCATCGCCGCCAAGACAGGTCGCGCATTTGCCGCAGCCGATCCAGGGATAGACCAGGCCGGCATCGCCGAGCTTGAGATCGCCCTGGTCGGTCGGCTTCACGTCCGGGCCGAAGGCAAGGATCTCGCCGACCGTCTCATGGCCCATGGTCAGCGGCAGGTTGATGCCGCGGTCCTTCAGCGAGAGCGGCTTGCGGCCGTGGCCGAGATCGTAGCCGCCTTCCCAGATGTGGAGATCGCTGTGGCAGACGCCGGCCGCCTTCACCTTGATCAGCACCTGCGTGCCCGTGGGCTGCGGCGTGGCCTCGTCGAACTCCTTCAGCGGCGCCTTGAAATCGGCGACCTTGAAACTCTTCATCGACGTCCTCCCGGATACTTTTCTTGTCGCATCACCATGCCACGGGCGGCGGGACCAGACAAACCTGGACCTGTGTAGTTGACGCCCGCGGAGGGTGGCAAGCCGACCGCGCGCAAAGCCGCATTGCTTGCCGCACGAGGCGTCCGTCAGCCTTGCACGGCCGTTTTGCCTGACGGAATTGGCGCGCCGTCGGCGAGGCCGACCTCATCGCGCAATTCGCGCGTGTGCTCGCCGAGCACGGCCATCGTCTGGCCCGGCGTGGTGTCGGCACCGGTCATCCGGAACGGCAGATTGAGGACCTGGAACGAGCCGCCCGCGTCCGTCACCTCGGAGAGCGCCTGGCGATGCGCGAGCTGCGGATCGGCCAGCGCCTCGGTCACGGTGCGGTAGGCGGAGGCCGGCACACCGGCCGCGCCGAGTGCGACGAGGCATGCGTCGGTCGCGAGCTGCCGCGACCAGGCCTCGACGCCGTCCATCAAGTCGGCCCAGTTCTCGCGGCGCGCAGCGTAGGCCGCGAAGCGCGGGTCGGAGATCCAGTCGGGGCGGCCGATCACGCCCATCAATCCCTGAAACGTCTTCTCGCTTGCGACGGTGATCATGACATAGCCGTTCGCCGTCTCGGTCGGCCCGAACATCGGGCGCGGCGGCGGCTTCACCGCGAATTGCGAGCTCTGCAACTCGACCACCGTCAGCGTCAGCATCGACTCCAGCATGGAGACGTCGATGTGCTGGCCGAACCCGGTCACGGTGCGCTGATACAGGGCGGAGGCTATCGCGCCAAAACCGTAGGTGCCGGTGACGACGTCGGCATGATAGATGCCGCAATAGTCGGGACGGTTGCGGCCGGGCTGGTAGGCGAGATGCGCCATGTCGTAGCCGGAGGCGGCATGGATCACCGGCGCATAGGCCGGCAGCTCCGCCGAGGGCCCGGTCTGGCCGTAGCCCGAGATCGAGCAGTAGATCAGCTTCGGGTTGACCGGACGCAGGCTGTCGTAGTCCAGCCGCAGCCGGCGCATCACGCCCGGCCGAAAATTCTCGACCAGGATGTCTGATGTCGCGACCAGCCGGCGGACCGCCTCCTTGCCGTCCTCGGACTTCAGGTCGAGCACGACGCTCTTCTTGCCGACATTGAGCTGGCCGAACACGGTGCTGCACCCCTTGCGCAGCGGCGGCCGGGTCCGCATCGTCTCGCCGCCATCGGTCTCGATCTTGATGACCTCGGCGCCCATGTCGGCAAGCATCCGCGCGCAGTGGGGACCGGCAATGGTGGTCGAAAAATCCAGCACCCGCAGACCTGCAAAGGCCTTTGTCGTCGTCCCCTCATGCTTATCTGCTAGTTGCATGCTTGCTGTATCCTTGGAGTCCCCAGGAACGTTCGATGTTCTCTGTTGTTGATTGGCCGACCCTAGATGGGGGCGGCTGAGTAGGAAAGTCTTTACCGAACGGACGCGCGTTGTGGGCGGGCTTTGGAATTGCGGGGCAACTGGACCCGTTCTTGCATAGCAGCAAACGGGCTCGGGCAGGGGGTGACTGTTCTTGAGGGTCTTGTTTGTCACGACAGAGATGGACGATTTCGTCCGCGTCGGCGGACTCGGTGCCGTTTCTGCTGCGCTTCCGAGAGCCCTTCGTCCCTTCGCCGATATCCGGATCATGCTGCCCGGCTATCGCGACATCATCGAGCAACTCACGCACATTCAGATCGTTGGCCGCTGTCCGCCGTTCGCGGAGATGCCGGCCTGCTCGCTTGGCCGGGCCGCAACCAAGGACGGTCTGCCGGTCTATGTGCTGCTGTGCTCCCAACTCTACGATCGTCCCGGCAACCCCTATGGCGATGAAGCCGGGCGCGACTGGCCCGACAACGACATCCGCTTCGCGCGTTTTGCCTCGGCTGCGGCTGAGCTGGCCGCGGGCAATCTGGACAAGAATTGGGCAGCAGACCTGATCCATGCCAACGACTGGCAGGCCTCGCTGGTGCCGGCTTATCTCGCCTGGCGCGGCAGCAAGCTGCCGTCGATCCTGACCATCCATAACCTCGCCTATCAGGGACTCTTCCCGAAGGACTCGCTGCGGCGGATCGGCGCACCGGAAAGCTCCTTCCATATCGACGGCGTCGAGTTCTACGACAAGGTCTCCTTCCTCAAGGCCGGACTGGTCTACGCCTCGCACCTCACCACCGTCAGCGGCACCTATGCGCGGGAGATCACCACCTCCGAATTCGGCTGCGGCCTGGAAGGCCTGTTGCGGCTGCGCTCCGACGCCGCCGAGCTCACCGGCATCCTGAACGGGATCGACGAGAGCTGGGACCCGCGCTCCTGCGCCCAGCTCGCCCAGCAATTCGGCGCCGGCGACTGGATCGGCAAGAAGGCCAATGCGGACTATGTGCGCAAGCAGTTCGGGCTCGCGGTGTCGCGCGGCCCGATGTTCGGCATCGTCGCGCGCCTCGTGCACCAGAAGGGCATCGACCTCGTGCTGTCGGCGGCCGACGAGATCATCGATGCCGGCGGGCAGATCGTGGTCACCGGCTCCGGCGAGCCGGCGCTCGAGCAGGCGCTGATCGACGCGCATCGCCGCCGCCCCGACGCGATCGGGGTCGCGATCGGCTTCAACGACGCCCAGGCCCGGCGCATCTTCGCCGGCAGCGACTTTACCTTGATGCCGTCGCGGTTCGAGCCTTGCGGGCTCAGCCAGATGTACGCCCAGCGCTTCGGATCGCTGCCGATCGGACACCAGACCGGCGGCTTGGCCGAGACCATCACCGACGGCGAGACCGGCTTCCTGTTCTCAAAACCCTCGCACGAGTCCCTTCTCGGCGGCGTCCGCCGGGCGTTCTCGACCTTCATGGCCCAGGACCAGCTCGATTCCATGCGCCGCAGCGCCATGGGACGATCGTTCTCCTGGAGCATCTCGGCCAGCTGCTACAGCGCGCTGTACCGGAAGCTGGCGGCGGTGTGAGAAAGCGACGGCGCTTCCACGTACTCCGTCATTGCGAGCGCAGCGAAGCAATCCAGAATCTTTCCGCGGMGACAGTCTGGATTGCTTCGCTGCGCTCGCAATGACGCTGCGGGGAGAGCGCGTGCCTCACTCTTCTCACGTGCCCCGGACGCAGCGCAGCGCTTCTTCAGCGATGCGCTGCAGAGCCGGGGCCCATGTCGCACAGGAGTCCGTGGCCTCTGGGTCCCGGCTCTGCGCCGCAATGCTCACGCGTTGCAGCTTGTCCGGGACACGCCGGGAGCGCTTCTTAGCGGCGCGTGTCCATCTGCGGCCGTCCGATCCAGGCACGGTTGAGGCAGCGGGTTATCCAGTCCGGCTGCAACTCTCCTCGCAGCCGCGCCTGCGCTTCCTGGTAGGGACCGACATAGCGCAGCCTGTCCGGCAATCTCGGATAGACGCGCCTGATCCATTTCATCGCATTGTCGGCGGATCTGATATCGCGCTCGTCCAGTTCGAACCCGAAGCCTGCGCGCAAGCGCTCCGGCAGCAGGCTTGCCGTGAGCGCACGATACCATCGCGGCGGACGCAACCACGGACGCGCGCCGTTGAAGATTTGTGTCGCGATCTCGCGCGCGGCCGGGCTGACAGTCAACGTCTCCGACCCCGCCATCGCCGCGGTGTAAGCGGCGAAGCCGGACCAATCCGCCGGCAAATCATCCCCGGTCAATCCGAACAGGGCGCCGAAGGTGCGGCTCTCGTTCCAGTAGCGCTCGCGCTCCTCGGCCGCGAGCGGCGGCAGGACCAGGTCGTGCGCCATCAGCGCGGTCTCGACCAGCGTGGCATGAACCCAGCGCAGCGACGGGATGTCGTTGGCGCAGTAGCGCGAGCCGGCCGCGAACGGACCGACGGCCTCGGGCATCTCTCCGACGATCATGGTATGGCGCCGGTGCAGCTGCCGGGACGACAGCATCGCCCGATCGAGCGAGCCGAACACCATGGCAAAGACGATGTCGAAGGTACGATGGAAGCGGCCGATCGGATCGGCAAGGGTCCGCGAATGCTCCGCGATGGCGGCAGCGACCCAGGGATGCGCCAGTTGCAGCAGCAGCGCACGGCCGGCGCCGAGGAAGATGACGGCCTCCCGGTCGATCCGCCAGGTCACCGAGGCCGGACCGAACACGCCCGGGACCGGCCCCGCGGCGTCAGCCCGGACCTGATCGAGGGCAGCTTCCAAATCGTTCTCAACGACCAATTGCGAGCCTCGCGACGAAGACGCCGCGACAATAGCCCAGACCGCGCGCCCGCAACATCGTCACGACCCGAAACAAACGACGGATGCGGCCTACTCCGCCGCAATCGGCATCTCGTCGATATGCTCGTGCAGCACCACGCCGGCGAGCGGATCGAATTCGCCGATCCACGGCTTTCGTGCGAGCACGGACTTCGTGTGGGCGTAGCCCGCATGCCAGCGCCGCGTAATGCCTGACGGGCTGAAGTCGATGTCCTTGGTATGGGTCTCGCGGTCGAGCTGCGGCGCCAGCAGCCGCACGACGTGCATGCGGGTCGGACAGCCGTAGCTCATCAGCTCCCTCACCGCGGGATCGCTGCGCTCGCTCTCGGGCAGACGCGCGGCGAGCTGGTTGATGACGTGACGCAGGCGATGGGCCTGTTGCTGTCGCACGATCTGGCTCGCGATGCGGCTGGAGTACTGCACGTCCTTATGGCGGTTCAAGACCTCCGCCATCGTGGTCGGCTCGGCGCCGACGGGATTCCACAGATGCACGGAGAAGATCAGCGAATCCCTGCGTGGATTGTCGTCGAATACGGCCTCCGTCGGCGTGTTCGACAGGATGCCGCCGTCCCAATAGAGCTCGCCGTCGATGCGCACCGCCGGAAAGGCTGGCGGCAATGCGCCCGAGGCCATGACATGTTTCACCGTCAGCTCGCCGTCGCGGCTGTCGAAATAGCGCATTTCGCTGGTGCCGACATGGGCCGCACCGACCGTCAGGCGCGGCGCGCAGCGATTGGCGAGGTCGAAATCGACCAGCTCGCTCAGCGTCTTCTCCAGCGGCGCGGTCGAATAGAAACCGGCGTGATCGGCGCCCAGCGGATAGGAATCCCCGGCATGCGCCAGCGCATTGGGCCGGAAGAAGCCGGGAATGCCGTGGGTCACGGTCGACCAATAGGCGAGCTTCTCGTTGAAGTCGGGAAACGCAGTGCGCCAGTTCCAGACCGGGTTCTGCTCCATCCGCTTCCAGAACTCCCTCAGGCGCGCGAGCCGGTGCTCCGGCGCGTTGCCCGCGATCAGGCTCGCATTGATGGCGCCGATCGAGGTGCCGATGATCCAGTCCGGCTCGATGCCGGCCTCGTGCAGCGCCTGGTAGACGCCGGCCTGGTAGGAGCCAAGCGCCCCGCCGCCCTGCAGCACGAGGACGACCTGACCCGGCAGGTCCATGCTCTTTCGTTGCCCGTTGTCCTGCATGCGGTTCATGTCTCGCTCCTGTCGAGCCTATGGTTATCATTCGTCAGGCGTAAGGCTATTGTTACGTCTTGCCATTTTCCGCGATTGTCGGGTCTTTTGGAAATGCCGATTGGCTTCCGAAACCATACGCACGCGCTATCGCGGCCAGGATATCATTCCCTGTCCCGATCGGTTAGATTTCCGGCCGATCCTGCCGGGAGCCCATCCATGGAAATGCACCAGGTCCGCTATTTCCTCGCGGTGGCGCAGCTCTTGAATTTCACGCGCGCCGCCGAGGAATGCAACGTGACGCAGCCCTCGCTGACACGCGCGATCAAGCAGCTCGAGGCCGAGCTCGGCGGCGACCTGTTCCGCCGCGAACGGCCGGCGGCGCAACTGACCGAGCTCGGCCAGCGCATGCATCCGCTGCTGAAGCAGTGCTATGACGCCGCCGCCGGTGCGCGCTCGCTCGCCTCCTCGTTCAAAAGTGGTGAGGTCGGCGCGCTCCGCGTTGCGCTGACGCATTCGGTCGACCTGGCGTTGCTTATCCCCCACCTCAACGAGATCAGGCGGCAGTTCAACCGGCTCGAATTCCGCTTCCTGCGCGGGACGAGCCGCGAGGTCGGTGAATTCCTGAAGAAGGGCGAGGCCGAGCTCGGCATCGCCGCCGAGATCGACGAGGCCTGGGATCGTCTCGACGTCTGGCCGCTGTTCACCGAGGCGTTCGATCTCATCGTCAGCAGGGGGCACCGGCTTGCCGAGCACGACACGATCGAGCCGGACGACCTGCGCGCGGAACAATTGCTCGGCCGCAGCTATTGCGAGCATTCCAAGCGCATCGCAGCGAGCCTGCGCGAGCACGGCATCGATGTCGATCACGGCCACGAGATTTCGAGCGAACGCGACCTGATCGAGCTGGTGGAGGCCGATATCGGCATCGCCATGATGCCCCACACCTCGCCCGTGCCGGACAGCCTGAAACGCGCTGCGGTTGCCGGCCTCGATGCCCGCCGCACCGTCAGCCTCTATGGCGTCGCCGGCCGCCAGCGCACGGCGGTGGCCAATTCCGTGATGCGCATGCTGCGCGGTGCGGACTGGCGGGCGATTGCGGGGTAGCTGCCGAGAACGATCGCTGCTCTTCCCCGCTCGTGACTCGCTTGCACTGAGTGCGCGGAAGCAAACCCCTCATCCGGCGCGCTACGCGCGCCACCTTCTCCCGCAAGGGGAGGAGGACGAAAGTGCGCAGCCTCACTTCTCCCGGCTTGCGCGCTCCAACGCTTCGAGCAGATCGTCGATCTCCATGCGCTTGCGGAAATCGGGATCGACGAAGCGGGCCTTGACGATGCCGTCGCGGCCGACCACGAACACCGCCGGGATCGGCAGCATCCAGCCGTCATTGCCGTGGAATTTCGCCATGTCCTGATAGGACAACAGTCTCTGGATCTCGGCGCCGAGCCAGATCGCGAGATTGAGCGACAGCGCATAGCCATTGTCGAGATCGGTCAGGATCCGAAATGGCGCACCGGAATCAGCCTTGAGCTGGCTAGTGTATTCCTGCGTCTCCGGCATGATCGCAACGATCTGCGCACCCATCGCCTCGACGCGGTCCTGCGCCTGGACCACGGCGCGGACATTGAGCCGGCAATAGGGACACCAGTGGCCGCGGAAGAACATCACCACGACGGGGCCTTGCGCCAGCAGCGCGGGCAGCGTCACGAGACGCCCGCCCTCGTCAGGCAGCATGAATGGCGGCATCACATCGCCCGGACGCGGCGCGTTCTCCCCGCCGCCGTTCCCGTTCAATCGCGCCACCAGGCGATCGACCGCCTCGCCATAGGCCGGAAACACCTGGCGGCTTGCGTCGGCATACGCGAGGAGCTGCTCGTTCAGCGTTCCCTCCATCTCGCGGCAGCGCTGGAAGGCAAGCTTGAGCTGCTCGGCATCTGCTGGTGAGAGAGACGTCATCTTCCGCTCCGGCGTTCGAAGGACGAATATTAGGTTCCTGGTCCGGCCGCCCGCAAGGGGCGGCTGTCGCCAATCGGGCGCCCCACCATCGGACGCCGGATATCCCGAAAGCGGAAATGCCGTTGCCCAATCGGTTCGATAGCCGCCGCGCATCGACATAGCGCGGGGCTATCGCACCGAAAGCGAAACGGCATTTCAGGACGGGCTCGCTCTCGACGAAGCTCCTGCCATAGCCGGCGACCAGCGAGGTTGCGGCCAACAGAGGAGACTTCCCCATGTCTAGGCATCACATATTGTCGCGCCTGGTCTGGCCCGGCCTTGCCGTTCTCGGCATGCTGCCCTTTGCAGCACAGCCGGCCCTCGCGGGCGAATGCCCCGCCGAGAAGATGAAGCCCAATGCGCGTCAGATGGTCGATTACAAGCCGGTCGGTGTCACCGACGTCACGCTCGGCGCCATCGATCTCGGCAAGCAGCCGGCGCATATCGAGGGTCGCGAGCTGCGCTTCCGCAAGCTCACCATCGAGCCCGGCGGCATCGTGCCCTGGCACAGCCACGACGATCGCCCTGCTCTGATCTTCGTGCAGCAGGGCGAGATCGTCGAATACGCCTCCAACTGCGTCGATCCGATCGTGCACAAGGCCGGCGACATCCGCCCCGAGGTATCAGGCACCTCGCATTGGTGGAAGAACCTCGGCAAGGAGACGGTCGTTCTCTATGTCGGCGACGTCCGCAGGGACCCCAACGATCATCACATGTAACGGGCGCTTGAACAGGCCGTCGTTCCGGGGCGCGAAGCGAACCCGGAATCTCGAGATTCCGGGTCTGGTGCTTGCGCACCAGCCCGGAATGACAGATCAACGGAGAGCCGAGCCATGACCGATCTTTCCGCGTCGATCAAACCGACCGCGATGATGACGGATGAGCATTCCCCGGGCCTTGCGCTTCGTTCGCTCGTCATCGGCCTCACCGCCTTCCTGACCGTCGTCGATCTCTTCGCGACGCAGGCGATCCTGCCATCGCTGACGCGCCATTACGGCGTCACGCCGGCAGCGATGGGCTTTGCCGTCAACGCCAGCACCTTCGGCATGGCGACGGCTAGCCTCGTCGTCGGCTTCTTCAGCCCGCGCATCAACCGGCGGACCGGCATTCTGCTCAGCCTCACACTGCTGGCGGTCCCCACGGGGCTGCTGGCGATCGCGCCCAATCTTGCGGTCTTCACCGCCTTGCGGATCGCGCAGGGCCTGTGCATGGCATCCGCCTTCGCGCTCACCCTCGCCTATCTCGGCGAGCAATGCAGCGCGATGGACGCCGGCGGCGCGTTTGCCGCGTACATCACCGGCAATGTCGCCAGCAACCTTGTCGGCCGGCTGATCTCGGCGGCGGTCGCCGACGGCCTTGGCCTCGCCTGGAACTTCTATTTCTTCGCGACGCTCAACCTCGCCGGCGCGGCGCTGGTCTATTTCACCATCCGACGCGCGCAGCCGATGCACGCCATGACGCCGGCGGGCCCACCGCTTGTCGCCATGATCGCGCATTGGCGCAATCCGCGGCTGCGCGCCGCCTACGGCATCGGCTTCTGCATCCTATTCGCCTTCATCGGCACGTTCACATTCGTCAATTTCGTGCTGGTCCGACCGCCGCTGTCGCTCGGCATGATGGATCTGGGCCTCGTCTATTTCGTCTTCCTGCCGTCGGTCGTCACGACGTTGCTCGCCGGCAGGGTGGCATCGCGGCTCGGGACGCGGCCGACGATATGGGGCTCGCTCGCTGTGGCCGGACTGGGCCTGCCGCTGATGCTGGCGCCGCATCTGGGCGAAGTGCTCACCGGCATGGTCCTGGTTGGTGTCGGCACATTCTTCGCGCAGGCGGCCGCGACCGGTTTCGTCGGGCAAGCCGCCACCGACAACCGCGGCGTCGCCAGCGGGACCTATCTTGCCTGTTACTTCTTTGGCGGGCTCGTCGGCACGGCCGTGCTCGGGCGGCTGTTCGACAGCTTCGGCTGGCACGCCTGCGTCGCCGGTGTCGGCGTGGCCCTCGCGGCCGCAGCCTTGCTCACATTCGCCCTCAAGCGCTAGCGCTTGACCGGGGCTTCCTGCGGCGGTTCGTCGTCGGCGATCGCGCGCCAGGCGGCGCCGTCGAGATCGTCGTACTGGCCGCTTCTGAGCGACCAGAGGAAGGCGACGAGGCCGGCGCCTCCCAACATCAGCGCCAGCGGAACCAGGATGACCAGGATTTCCATCACATGATCTCCCGCGAGGCGCTGCGTGCGCGCAGCGAATTCAGCATGACCAGGATCGACGATCCGCTCATGGCGGCGGCGGCAATCAGGGGCGTCACGACGCCGCTGATTGCGACCGGCACCGCGAGGACGTTATAGCCGATGGCAAGCCAGAGGTTCTCCCGCATCAGGTGCAGCGCCTTGCGCGCGGAATCGATCGCGGCGACGACGGGCGCCAGCGGCCGGCCGAGGAAGACGAGATCGGCGGTGGCCTGGCTGAGATGCGCGGCCGAGATCGGCGACATCGAGACATGGGCCGCCGCCAGCGAGGGCGCATCGTTCATGCCGTCGCCGACCATCAGCACTCTTGCACCGCGCCGCTTCAATTCCTCGATCCGCGCGATCTTGTCGGCCGGCGTGACGCCGGCGCGCCATTCGGGAATGGAGAGCGCGTGGGCCGCGGCCTTCACCGCCGGCTCGCGGTCGCCGGAGAGGATCTCGATGCCGATGCCCCGCGCCTTCAGCGCCGCGATCACGGCCTGGGCATCCGGACGCAGGCCCTGACGCACCGAGAGGATGAATTTTTCGGCTCCCTTGCTGAAAGCCACGACCGACGCTTCAGGATCGAGCGTGGCGCCGCCGACCAGCGCCTCGGCGCCGCAGAAGGACGGACGGCCAAGGCGGATCTCGATGCCGTCGGCGACTGCGCGCACGCCCTGCCCGGCCTCCTCGACCGCACCGACGATCGGCGACCTGGCGCCGGCGGCCTGTGCCACCGCGGCGGCGACCGGATGATGGCTCGACAGCGCGAGCCGCCCGGCCAGTTCGAAGATGTCGGCGGGAATGTCAGCCGCGTTCATCACTTCGAGATCGGGCAGCGTCAGCGTGCCGGTCTTGTCGAAGATGACGTGGTCGGCTTCCGCCAGCCGCTCGATCGCATCGCCGGAATTGAGCAGCACGCCCGCCTTGAACATCGCGCCGGAGGCCACGGTCTGCACCGTCGGAATCGCAAGCCCGAGCGCACAGGGACAGGTGATGATCAGGACCGCAACGCCGGTGACGATCGCATCATGCCATGTAGCGCCGGCGATGACCCAGCCGAGAATGGTGAGGAGCGCGGTCGCGTGCACCACCGGCGCGTAGAGCCGCGAGGCGCGGTCGGCGAGCCGCATGTAGCGCGAGCGGGCCTGGAGCGCGTGGTCGAGCAGCCGCGTGATCTCGGCGAGCAGCGTCGCCTCCGACGCGGCCGAGACCCGCACCCGCAGCGTGCCGGAGATGTTCATGGAGCCAGCATAGACAGGCGTGCCCTGCCCCGCCGTGACATAGAGCGTCTCGCCGGTGATTAGGCTCTGATCGATCTCTGAACGCCCCTCGATCACGGTGCCGTCGACCGCGCAGCGCTCGCCGGGCCGCAACAGCACGATGTCGCCGGGATGAATTGCCGCCACCGGCACCTGCGAGATCTCGTCAGGGCCGACGAACTTGGCCGCCGTCTCCGCCTTCAGCGCGGCGAGATTGCCCGCGACCGCGCGGGTCCGCCGCCGCATGTTCTGGTCGAGGAAGCGGCCGACCAAAAGAAACGTGAGCAGCATGATCGCGGCGTCGAAATAGGCGTGCTCGGCGTGGTGGATGGTTTCGACCACGGACATGCCGAGCGCAAGGCACACACCGATCGAGATCGGCACGTCCATGTTGGTGGTCTTGTTCGACAGCGCGCGCCAGGCCGAGCGGAAGAACGGCTGGCCCGCATAGGCCGCCGCCGGCAGCGCGATCAGCGCCGACAGCCAGTGGAAGAAATCGCGCTGCTCCGGCAGCATGTCCGAGACGTTGCCCGACCACACCGGGATCGACAGCATCATCACGTTCATGGTGGCGAAGGCCGCAACGCCGAGGCAGCGCAGCAGGAAGCGCGATTCCGCGACCTCGGCCGCCTCCGCGCTCTCGGTCTCGTAAGGATAGGCCTTGTAGCCGAGCTCATCGAGGCGATCGATGAAGCGGGCCGGATCGAGCGTGCCCGCCTTCCATTCCAGCGCGACGCGCCGGTCGGTGAGGTTCACACGCGCCAGCGTGACGTCGGGAATGGCGGAGAGTCCGCGCTCGATCTTGGCCATGCAGCCGGCGCAGTGAACGCCCTCGACCGCGAGATCGATGTGCTGGACGCCGTCGCCGGCGGTCCGGACGTAGTGCGAGAAATCCCGCGTGACGTGCATGCCGAATTCCTTCAGTTCAGGACGACGCGGTTGCGCGACAGGAAGACGCGCATCCCCCGCGCCTCGCCCTCGATCACCAGATCCCACTGACCGGGCGTGACCGAAGCGGCATTGCCGCGATAGATGCCTATGCCGGCCTCGGCGAGCTCGACCGCGAGGTCGGCGCGCTTGTCGGTCGGCCGCTCCAGGCGGCCGCCGAACTTGAGGCCGGTCACGGGCCGGCCGCTTGCATCGCGCGCCTCGACCTGGAGCGTGGCGCCGCCGTCGGCACGCCGCTCGATATGGGCGTTGACCTGCCATTTGCGCGCGGCCTGGTCCTGCGCCGCCGAAATCTCCCGGTCATAGGTGAGGCCTGCGGCATAGGGGCTGTCGACGTCGGTGCCGGGCAGCGTCGCGATCGCGAGCTTCATCATGGTCACGTTGACGCCGATCACGACGCCGAAAAAGGCGACCAGCATCAGGAAGACTTTGGTTCCGGTCAGCGGCCTGGGTGCGGATGCCATGGCGGTCTCCTGATCTCACGGCGAGACGAAATTGTCGGTGGCGGAAGCGACCTCGCCGAGCCCGATATCGGTGACGTGGAAGCGGACCGGAATCGACTTCTCCGGATTGCCGTCCGCGGGCGCGGTCACGAGCAGCCGAAGCTCGCTGGTGGAATCACGGGGGATCACGATCATCGGCCGGTCCGGCGTCACCGAATCGACACCGACGACATGGATCGTCGCGTTGGCCGGACCGTTCGCGTCGATCGCGACGACGCGGTCGTAGCCGCTCTTGTTCAGGAGACGGACGGTGTAGGCGTTCCGGATCGAGCCGTCGCTGAGCCGGACCGCGACCGGATTGCGGTCGTGCAGCACGTTGACGTCGAGCAGGCTGCGCGTCGCCAGCGTATAGAGCATGATGCCGCCGACGGCCGCGATGATCGCGCTATAGACGATGGTGCGGGGACGGACGATCCGATAGACCGGCGCCTTGCCTTCCTGGCGGCGCTGGATGTTGATGTCGTTGTCGTAGCCGATCAGCCGCTTCGGCCGGCCGATCTTGGTCATCACGTTGTCGCAGGCGTCGATGCAGAGCCCGCACTGGATGCATTCGAGCTGCGGCCCGTTGCGGATGTCGATGCCGGTCGGACAGACCGCGACGCACTGGTAGCAATCGACGCAATCGCCGACTGGCTGCCCGAGCGAACGCAGCTCGGCGGCCTTCTTGACCGAGGTGCGCTTCTCGCCGCGGTCATAGCGATAGGTGACGTTGAGCGCCCATTCGTCGGTGAGTGCCGCCTGGATGCGCGGCCACGGGCACATATAGGTGCAGACCTGCTCGCGCATGTAGCCGGCGAGCACATAGGTCGTCGCGGTGAGGATGCCAATCCAGGCATAGGCGATCATCGGCCCCTGGAAGGTGACGAGCTCCTTCACCAGGGTCGGCGCATCGTTGAAATAGAGCACCCAGGCGCCACCGGTCCACCACGCGATCAAGAGCCAGATCGAATGCTTGAGCACGATCTCGGAGATGCGCTCGAGCTTCATCGGGTCGGACGAGGCGTCCTTCTTCATCCGCGCGCGGCGGTCGCCCTCGACCAGCCGTTCGACGGCATAGAACAGGTCGGTCCACACCGTCTGCGGACAGAGATAGCCGCACCAGATGCGGCCGCCGACCGAGTTCATCAGGAACAGCGCCACCGCGGCGATGATCAGGAGGCCGGTGAAGTAATAGACCTCCTGCGGCCACAGCTCGATGAAGAAGAAATAGAAGCGGCTGTTGGGCAGGTCGATCAGCACCGCCTGGCTGGGCGCACCGAGGCCGCGATTCCAGCGCACGAAGGGCAGGAAGTAGTAAACGCCGAGGCAGAACGCCATCAGGCCCCATTTGATCCGGCGAAACGTGCCGGAGACGCTCTGGGGATAGACCTTCGTCCGGGCTGCGTAGAGGGGCCCGACGTCATCGTCCGATGTGAGGTCTTTCGGGTTCACGGTCTTGTTCATCACCTGAAACTTCTCGAGGGGGTGCGATTGAACCTAGACCCGACGTCGCTGCTTCAGTTGATCCAGCTCAAACGGGGGCACTTTTGTTCGCCCCCGTTCGCTGCTGATCAGCTATTTTCCACCGCCCAGCGAGTGGACGTAGACCGCCATCGCCTTGATGGTGGCGGGATCGAGCCGCCCTTCCCAGGCCGGCATGACGCCGGCGCGGCCCTGGCTGATGGTCTCGATCAGGGCGGCCTCGTCCGAGCCATAGAGCCAGATCTTGTCGGTCAGATCAGGCGCGCCCATCTCCAGGTTGCCCTTGCCGCCATCACCGTGGCAGGCGACGCAATTCTCGACGAAGATCTTCTCGCCCTTGGCCTTGTCGTAGCCCGCCCGGGTCGGCAGCCCCGACAGCGACCGCACGTAATTGGCGACCGTGACGATCTCGTCGCCCTTCAGCACGCCGTCCTTGCCGAAGGCGAGCATCTGGCCCTCGTGCGTCTTGGCATGACCGGAGCGTACGCCGAACTGGATGGTCTGCATGATCTGGTCGAGCGTGCCGCCCCACAGCCAGTCGTCGTCGTTCAGGTTCGGGAAGCCCTTGGCGCCGGCACCGCCGGAGCCGTGGCACGGCGCGCAATTGTCGCCGAACACGGTCTTGCCCTTGGCGCGCGCAAGCGCCAGCAGGGCCGGATCCTTCTCGATGTCTGCGAGCGGCGCCGCCGCCAACGCCGCCATCTTCTCACCGCGGAGCGCCTCGAGATTGGCGAGCTCTACTGCGAGGCTGGCGCGCGTCGAGTAGCCGAGCAGCCCGGTCGTATTGCTCGAAATCAGCGGCCAGGCCGGATAGACGATCAAGTAGCCGATCGACCAGATGATGGTGAGATAGAAGCTGATCACCCACCAGCGCGGCAGCGGCGTGTTGAGCTCCTTGATGCCGTCCCACTCATGTCCGGTCGTCGTCTTGCCGGAAACAGAATCGAATTCGCTATGATCGGTCATGGTCTCTCACTCCTCCCGCAACGGCAGGTGTGCTGCTTCGTCGAACGCAGCCTTGTTACGGGGCCAAAATGCGTAGGCGATGATCGCGAGAAAGATCGCGACGAACACCGGCGTCCAGATCGTGGTCACGAGACCGGACGCGAGATTGTCGAGTGTCAGGATGGCTTTCATCGTTGATGCCTTCTCAGCGAAGATTGGCTTTCTCGTTGTAGATCTTGAAGTCGACCAGCGTGCCGAGCATCTGCAGGTACGCGATCAGCGCGTCCATCTCGGTCGGCGTACCGGTCTTGCCGTCGAAGTTGCGCACGACGGCCTTGGCGTAGCGCTTGCTGAAGGCGTCGGAGCCGGCATTGTCCGGATCGGCCTGGGCCTTCAGATCGGCGCCCGCGTTGGCGATCTGGTCGTCCGTGTAGGGCACGCCGACGGTCCGGAGCGTACGCATGTGGTCGGCGATCGTGTCCGGATCCACTTCGGTTGCGCTGAGGAACGGATAGCCCGGCATCACCGACTGCGGCACGATCGCGCGCGGGTTGGTCAGATGGGTGACGTGCCAGTCGTCGGAATACTTGGCGCCGACGCGGGCAAGGTCCGGACCGGTGCGCTTCGAGCCCCACTGGAACGGGTGGTCGAACATGCTCTCGGCGGCCAGCGAGAAGTGGCCGTAGCGCTCGACCTCGTCGCGCAGCGGCCGGATCATCTGCGAATGGCAGAGATAACAGCCCTCGCGGACGTAGACGTTGCGGCCCGCGAGCTCCAGCGGTGTGTACGGCCTGACGCCGTCGACCGCCTCGATCGTGCTCTTGAGGTAGAACAGCGGGGTGATCTCGACGAGGCCGCCGATCGCGATCACCAGCAGGATGCCGACGATCAGGATGATCGAGTTCTTTTCGAAGACTTGGTGACGCGTCCAGAACGACATTGCTTGAGCTCCTCATTCCGCCGGCTGAAGAGCGACGGGCATCTGGACTTCCGCTTCGCCGACGCGGACGGTCATCCAGAGATTGTAGGCCATGATCAGCGCGCCGATCAGGAACAGCCCGCCACCGGCAGCCCGGATGACGTAGAAGGGATGCATCGCCTCGACGGTCTCGATGAAGGAGTATTCGAGGAAGCCGAGCGAGGTGTAGGCGCGCCACATCAGGCCCTGGAGGATGCCGGACACCCACATCGCCGAGATGTAGAGCACGATGCCGAGGGTCGCGACCCAGAAGTGCCAGTTGACGAGCTTCAGGCTGTAGAGGCCCTTGCGATTCCAGGCCCACGGCACCAGGCAATAGAGCGCGCCGAAGGAGACGAAGCCGACCCAGCCGAGCGCACCGGAGTGCACGTGGCCGATGGTCCAGTCGGTGTAGTGGCTGAGCGAGTTGACCACCTTGATCGACATCATCGGGCCTTCGAAGGTCGACATGCCGTAGAAGGCGACGGAGACGACGAGCATGCGCAGCACGGGGTCGGTGCGCAGCTTGTCCCAGGCACCCGACAGCGTCATCAGGCCGTTGATCATGCCGCCCCAGGAGGGCATCCACAGCATGATCGAGAAGGTCATGCCGAGCGTCTGCGTCCAGTCGGGCAGCGCCGTGTAGTGCAGATGGTGCGGACCTGCCCAGATGTAGAGGAAGATCAGCGCCCAGAAGTGGATGATCGACAGGCGGTAGGAATAGATCGGCCGCTCGGCGCGCTTGGGGATGAAGTAGTACATGATGGCGAGGAAGCCGGCGGTCAGGAAGAAGCCGACCGCGTTATGGCCGTACCACCACTGGAACATCGCATCCTGGATGCCGCCCCACGCGACGTAGGACTTCGAGCCGAACACCGAGACGGGAAGCGCCGGGTTGTTGCCGAGATGCAGCACCGCGATCGTCACGATGAAGGCCAGATAGAACCAGTTCGCGACGAAGATGTGCGGTTCCTTGCGCTTGATGATGGTGGCGAGGAAGACGAGCAGATAGACCACCCAGACGATGGTCAGCCAGAGATCGGCGTACCATTCCGGCTCGGCATATTCCTTCGACTGGGTGACGCCGAGCAGATAGCCGGTGCCCGCGACCAGGATGAAGAAATTGTAGCCGACCACGACGAACCAGGGCGCGAGGTCGCCGGCAAGGCGCACGCGGCAGGACTTCTGCACGACGTAGAAGGATGTCGCGATCAGCACGTTGCCGCCGAAGGCGAAGATCACCGCGGAGGTGTGCAGAGGACGCAGGCGGCCGAAACTGATCCAGGGCAGATCGAAGTTCAGCGCGGGCCACGCCAGTTGCGAGGCGATGATGAGGCCGACGAGGAAGCCGGCGATGCCCCAGAACATCGCCATGACGGCGGAGAACTTGATCGGGCCCATGTTGTAGTTGGGGCGGCCGTTGATCTCCGCGGGCGGCAACTCCGCCGGGCGGTCGAAGTAGCGGTTGACGATGCCAAAGACCACAGCCAGGCTCGCCACGGCGCTGAGGGCGGCGTGGAAGGCGAAGGGTGCATCGAGCGCCTTGGCCGAGGCGATCACGCAGAGAAAGGCGGTGACCGCGAACACGAGCGCCAGGCCGCTTTCACCGATGGTCATGGATTTGGAGATGGAGGGCTGCTGCATCGCGGTTTCTCTTTCGAAAGAACACGCCGACAGAAACCACATTCACCCTCGCGGGGAATTGATTGAAATCAAGCTGACTGAATTTCTGGTGATGTCAGTGATGCGACGCTGCCAGTTGCAGTGCCCTCTCCCACAAGGGGAGAAGGGAAGAAAAAGCAGCAGCCTCCGTGAAACCACGGGGGCCGAGATCGCGGGATTTGCAGCCACCGTGTCAGTCGCGCGCGGTCGCCTTGAGTGCCGCGATGACATCCTCGCGGGCGATAATTCCGACCAGCTTTTGCGCGCCGTCGAGCACGACGATGCTCCTGATGCGGTGCTCGACCATGATCTGGAGGACGCGGGTCAACCTCGTATCCGGGCTGACATAGATGAACTCGGGCGTCATGACGTCGCCAACCTTGCGGCGCATCAGGTCGTGATAGCGCGGCAGCATCTGGCTCGGCGTGAAGGCAAAGCACTTCAGGATGTCGAACTTGGTGACGATGCCGACGACCTGCCCGTCGTCCTCGACCGGATAGGAGTTGAAATCGTCCTGCTCGAACATCTCGCTGAGCGCGAGCATGTCGAGATCGCGCCTCACCGTCCGGACGTTGCGCGTCATGTAGCCGTCGACGGTCTGCTCGATAAACTTGTACACGGTGCGCCCTCCTCGATTTCGCGTCTGGCCGGCCGTCAGTGCGACAGCAGCACGCAGCGCGCGGATTGAGTGACCAGATACTGGGTGACGCCACCCAGTATCAACTCGCGAAACCGCGAATGACCATAGGCGCCGGCAACGATCAGGCCCGCGCCGACATCGCCGGCGACCTTCTCCAATCGCGCGGCAGCGGTTTCGTTGCGCGCCGCTTCGGAAACGCGCGCGGTCGCGGTAACGCCCTGGCGGGCAAGCCACGCCGTCGCGTCGGTCACGCCGGCGACCGCGGCGGGGCGATCGTCGTCGCCCTCCGGAATCGCGACGACGGCGACATCCCTGGCCTTGCGCAGCAGCGGCAGCGCATCGGCCAGCGCCCGCCGCGCTTCCGGCGTATCCTTCCACGCCACGAGGACGCTCCGCAGATCGAGCCAGTTGACGCCGTCTGGCACGACCAGGATCGGCCGGCCGGCCTGCATCACCAGATCCTTCGGGCTTGCGAGCGCGAAGGCGTCGGAGAAGGCCGGGCTCTGCCCGCCGGCGACGATGATGTCGGCGCAACGCGCCTGGGTGAGCGTAAAGCGCGCCGGGAAATCCATGGCGCTGCGCCACTCCACATGTCCGCCGCGATTCCTGATCGCGGCGCGGAATTGCGCCTCCAGTTCGGCCAGGCGTCGCTTGACGGAGGCTTCACCCTGGTCGATCAGGCTCTGCGCCGCGGCGCCGTCGCTGAAATAGAGCGGCGGTGCGAACTGCGCCGCAGCAACGCCGACAATGGCGGCCTCAAACCGTTCGGCGAGCTCGCCCGCGACCTGGAGACGCGCCTCGTTGGGCTGATCGAGCGCGAGGCTGACCATCACGGTCGCGTATGTCATCGGGACTCTCCGGTGCAATGAAGCTTCGTGGAATTGTAGGCCTGCCGCACGTCGGCAGGATGAGATAGATCAAACTGCCTGCCGCCCGATTCGGGGAAATCGTCAAAGGATGCAGACGAGCGAACTTGCCTCCGGCTTGGCCTTGGGCAACATTGCCGCGGCGGTAACGGCATCCGGGCCGCCGCATAGGATTGGGAGCCCCAGCTTTGTCGCCGACCCGTGTAACGCATCCGCAGGACGACGGTCGGGGCGAGCATTTCCGGGTCCGGATCGAAGGATTCGGCGTCGGCACCTGGGATCTCGACCTCGAGACGCGGGAGCTGGACTGGTCGGACACCGCCAGGAGCCTGTTCGGAATCGAACGGGACCAACCGCTGAGCTACGAGCTATTCCTGTCCCATCTGGAGCCGAAGGACCGCCAGCGGGTCGAGAGCGCGATCCGACATGTTTCCGAAAGCGGCGGCGGTTTCGACGTGTCCTTCAGGGTCGCCGGCGCCTCCGGCAGAGGACAGTGGATCCGCGCCCGGGCGGGACTCATTCGCGATGAAGCCGGCTCCGCCCGTCATCTCAGCGGCATCTTTCTGGACATCGACGAGGAGAAGCAGGTTGAGCAAGCCCTGCGCACGCGCGAGAGCCACCTTCGCTCGATCCTCCAGACGATTCCCGATGCCATGATCGTCATCGACGGCCACGGCGTCATCCAGCTCTTCAGCTCGGCCGCCGAGCGCCTGTTCGGCTGGTCGGAGCACGAGGCGATCGGCCAGAACGTCAGCATCCTGATGCCGGAGCCCGATCGCTCCCGCCACGACAGCTACATCGCCCGCTACCGCACCACGAGCGATCCGCACATCATCGGCATCGGCCGCATCGTGACCGGCAGGCGCCGTGACGGAACGACCTTTCCGATGCACCTGTCGATCGGCGAGATGCAGTCGGGCGGCGAGCCCTATTTCACCGGTTTCGTCCGCGACCTGACCGAGCATCAGCAGACCCAGGCGCGGCTCCAGGAATTGCAGTCCGAGCTCGTCCATGTCTCGCGGCTGACCGCGATGGGCGAAATGGCCTCGGCGCTCGCTCATGAGATCAACCAGCCGCTGGCGGCGATCAGCAATTACATGAAGGGCTCGCGGCGGCTGCTCGCCGGCAGCCACGATCCGAATGCGCCGAAGATCGAAAGCGCGCTCGACCGCGCGGCGGAACAGGCGCTGCGCGCCGGCCAGATCATCCGGCGCTTACGCGATTTCGTCTCCCGCGGCGAATCCGAGAAGCGGGTCGAGAGCTTCTCCAAGCTGATCGAGGAGGCCGGCGCGCTCGGGCTTGCCGGCGCGCGCGAGCAGAACGTGCAGCTCCGCTTCAGTCTCGATCCGGGCGCCGACCTCGTGCTTGCCGACCGGGTGCAGATCCAGCAGGTCCTCGTCAACCTGTTCCGCAACGCGCTGGAAGCGATGGCGCAATCGCAGCGGCGCGAGCTCGTCGTCACCAACACCCGCGCCGCCGACGACATGATCGAGGTGAAGGTGTCCGACACCGGCTCCGGCTTCCAGGACGACGTCATTCCAAACCTGTTTCAGACTTTCTTCACCACCAAAGACACCGGCATGGGCGTGGGACTGTCCATCAGCCGCTCGATCATCGAGGCTCACGGCGGCCGCATGTGGGCCGAGAGCAACGCATCGGGCGGGGCGACATTCCGCTTCACCCTGCCGGCAGCCGACGAGACCTGAGCCATGACGACCAAGGGAATCATCTACGTCATCGACGACGACGAGGCGATGCGGGATTCGCTGAACTTCCTGCTGGATTCCGCCGGCTTCGGCGTCACGCTGTTCGACAACGCGCAGAGCTTCCTCGATGCCCTGCCCGGCCTCGCCTTCGGCTGCGTCGTCTCCGACGTGCGAATGCCCGGCCTCGACGGCATCGAGCTCTTGAAGCGGATGAAGGCGCAGCAATGCCCGTTTCCGATCCTGATCATGACCGGTCACGGCGACGTGCCGCTCGCGGTCGAGGCGATGAAGCTCGGCGCCATCGACTTTCTCGAGAAGCCGTTCGAGGATGACCGCCTCACCACGATGATCGAATCCGCGATCCAGCGGGCCGAGCCGGCCGCCAAGAACGAGGCCATCACCCAGGACATCGCCGCCCGCGTCGCCTCCTTGAGCCCGCGCGAGCGCCAGGTCATGGAGGGACTGATCGCGGGCCTCTCCAACAAGCTGATCGCCCGCGAATACGACATCAGCCCGCGCACCATCGAGGTGTACCGGGCCAATGTCATGACCAAGATGCAGGCGAGCAGCCTCTCGGAACTGGTCCGGCTCGCGATGCGCGCCGGCCTGATCAAGGATTGAGGCAGGTCAAGGTCCTTGCACCGACCTGTGCTAGCCAGTCAGCATGATCGAGATCGGCTCGCAGCACCAGCGGCTCCCAACGGCGCCATCGGCCAAGCCCACCGTCTACGTGGTCGACGACGATGCCGCCGTGCTGGGATCGCTGCGCTTCCTGCTGGAAACCGACGGTTTTGCCGTGCGGACCTTCAGGAACGCCACCGCGCTGCTCAATGCGAGCAGCGCGCCCGGCGCCGACTGCTACGTGATCGACTACAAGATGCCCGACATCAACGGCATCGAGCTGGTGGGCCGCCTGCGCCAATCCGGCGCCGATACGCCCGTGATCCTGATCACCGGCTATCCCGACGGAAACATTTCGGCCCGGGCCACGGCAGCGGGCATCAAGGACGTCATTTTGAAGCCGCTGCTCGACGAAAACCTGGTCAAGCGCATCCGCCACGCCATCCAGCACAGGCCCGGCGACTAGAGCGCGATGAATCGCGCCTCGTTTGTCGTTTGAGCATGATCTTTCGGAAAATCGATACACACTTTTCCGGATCATGCTCTGACCTAAGGGATTTTACGTAGGTAATCTCCCTTAAGATATCGCTCGAAATTTCCGGATTGCACGATCTCGCGTAGCAAGGCTCCATCACAACGGAGATGGCGCAGATGCTGACCCAGACCTTCAACACCCAGGCGATCAAGACCCAGATCAACGGCAGCAGGATTGCACCGTCTCATCCCGTCTCCGACCAGTTCGGCGCAATCGCCGGCCATGTCGGCCTCGTCGCCACCGAATTCGCCTACCGCAAGGACGAGGAGATCTACGGCGAGGACGAGCCGGCGGAATATGTCTATCAGGTCGTCTCCGGCGCGGTGCGCAGCTACAAGCTGCTCTCCGACGGCCGCCGCCAGATCGGCTCCTTCCACCTTCCGGGCGACGTGTTCGGCCTCGAATCCGGCGCCACCCATCGTCTTGCCGCCGAAGCCATCATCGACACCACGGTACGCCTGGTGAAGCGCGCCAGCCTCGAGAAGGCCGCCGGCACCGATGTGCAGGTCGCCCGCAAGCTGTGGGCCATGACCGCCGGCGAGCTCCGCCACGCCGAGGACCACATGCTGCTGCTCGGACGCAAGACCGCGATGGAGCGGGTTGCGACCTTCCTGCTCGAAATGGACCGCCGCCTCGCCGTCGCCGGCATGATGGCGCTGCCGATGTGCCGGCGCGACATCGGCGACTATCTCGGCCTGACGCTCGAGACCGTGTCGCGCGCGCTGTCGCAGCTTCACACCCAGGGCATTCTCGGCTTCTCGGGCGCCCGCCAGATCGTGCTGCGCAACCGCCAGCGCCTGCACAGTCTCGACGCTTGATCTTCCTCCCACCACTTGGCCGGCTGGACCCGTTTCAGCCGGCCGTTTCTTTTTGCCGCGATCACAGGGTGTGGCGCCGGGTTTCCGGCATCACCAGGAGGATCAGCAGAAAACCGGTCGCGGCAATGCTGGCGAGGCCGATGAAAGCGGTGGCATTGCCGAACTTGTCGCTGACATAGCCGCCGAGCACGGTGCTCAGCGCTGCGCCGATGCCGGTCGCGGTGCCGACGATGCCCTGCGCGAGATTGAAATGGCCGCTGCCGAAGGCGACGTCGGCGACGATCAGCGGGATCATCACCGCGAACACCGCCGCGGTGAAGCCGTCGAACACCTGCACCAGCACCAGCAGATAGGGATCGCGCACGGTTGCGAACAGCAGGCCGCGAATCGCCAGCGCGCCGAACCCGATCAAGAGCAACGGCCGGCGGCCCCAGAGCTGCGCCTTGCGCCCGACCGAGGGCGACAGCAGCGCCACGATCGCCTGCGGCACCACGATGCAGAAGGCGACGAGCACCGTCGCCCACTGGCTCGACCGCGCCGTCACCGCGCTCGCCATCAGCGGCATCATGGCAGCGTTCGCGAGCTGCAACAGCAGCACGCTGAGCGCGAACACGATGAGCGGCCGCTGCCGGATCAGGTGCCAGATATTGGTGTCGCCGCGATCCTTCGCCTCACGCGGCATCTCGCCGTGACAGCGCGCGATGTCGACTTCCTCCTCACGAATGCGCGACAGCGCGATCAGGGTCGGGATCGCGAGCAGGAAGGTGACCAGGAACACCGAGCGGCTCGACAGCAGGTAGCCGGCCGTGCCCATCACCGCCGCAGCCACGCCGTTGCCAAGCGACGCGAAACGCGCATTGCGGCCGAGCCGTTCGCCGATGGCCAGCGGCCCGACCAGGCCCAGGCTGATCGCCGCGATCGCAGGCCCGAGCACGCAGCTTGCCGCCGCGTGCAGCGTGGCCGCGGCCACCACCACGGGGAAGATCGGCATGGCCGCATAGGCGAGCGCGCAGAAGCCGATGGTCACAATCGCCAGCCCGGCGACCAGCCGCTCGGATTTCGCGGCATCGATGATCGCCCCGCCCGGCATCTGCCCGACCAGGGCGACGATGCCGCCGATCGAGAGCACCAGGCCGATCTCGACCTGGGTCCATTTTTGCGTCGTCAGATAGACCGCGATGAAGGGACCGAATCCCGTCTGCACGTCGGCAAGGAAGAAGATGAACCAGTCGAGGCCGCGCAGACTCTGGCGCGACGGCGCCGGAAGGCCGCCCGGCGGCGGCGCGGCGACGTTGTCCTGTTCAACGTGGCGGCCGCGATCCTCGGTGGCATGGTTCTGCTTGCTCGACAACAGCACAGGCGGCCATCCCTCCCCGCGCCTCACTGAATCGCTTGCAGCGGTTGCAGGCTACCCGACGCGCCGAGCACGACGATCGGCGTGTCTTCCTTGTATTCCGGCGCGGCCGCGACCTGCGCCTTGGTCAGCTCCAGCGTGATACTGTCCTTCTTGTTGGCGATCTTGCCGAACCGCATCGCGTTCCAGTCCACCACGATCCTGCGGCTGCCGACGCCGAGGAAGCCGCCGAAATCGATCACGGCGGCGCGCACATGGCCGGTGCGATCGACGATGATGTCGACGATGCGGCCCATGTCCTCGTTCGCCGCGCTGAGCACGTCACGGCCGAGCACACCATGCGCGTCGCTTGCGCCGATGATCGTCACCGAGGGCGGCGGCGCGGCATCCTTCGGCGTGACGGGCACGCTTGGGGCCGGCGGCGCCACCGGCGGCGGCGCATTCACTTCACTTGGGGGCGCGGGCTGCTCCTCCGCGGCGCGCGACACCGCGACGGTCAAGCCCGCGACGATGGCAACGCTCAGGATCAACCAGCCAACGGCACGCATATACCCTCCTCGCGGTTCACCCCGCTAGCGCGCCAGCACGATCGACACCTGGATCTGGCCGCGCGTGCGCAGTACCTCCAGCGCCACGTCGTCGCCGTGGCGACTGACGCGCAGATCGACGCTGGACTCGCCCAGCCGCAGGTCGTGCAGGATCACCTCGTTCAAGAACGCCGGCAGATGCGGATTGCGCAGCCGGATCTCGCCGCGCGCTACGTCGAACTCGATGCCCAGCGCCGCCTCCAGCAGCGTGAACGGCGTCGCGCTGGCCCAGGCTTGCGGCGCGCAAGCGACCGGATAGAGCGTCGGACCGCGCCGCTTTTCGCGCCGGAAGCCGCAGAACAGTTCGGGTAGCCGCCGCAGATCCATATAGGTCGCGGCGTCGAACAGGCCCTTGAAGACATGCGCCACCGAATGCTTGAGCCCGTAACGGGCGAGCCCGAGCGCGATCAGCGCGTTGTCGTGCGGCCAGATCGATCCGTCATGATACGACATCGGATTGTAGCGCACCTCGCCCTGCGCGACCGTGCGGATGCCCCAACCCGAGAAGAAATGCGATCCCATCAGGTCGGCGGCAACCAATCGGGCGCGGTCCTCCCGGATCATGCCGCTGAACAGGACCTGTCCGGCGTTCGACGTGCGCACCTTGCAAGGCCGCTTGTTGCCGTCGAGCGCGAGGGCGTAGGTGCGGAGCTCCTCGCACCAGAACGCCTTCTCGAAGCGCTCGGCCAGTGCCCTGGCTTCCGCCTCGAGCTGCCGCACACGGTCCGGCTTGCCGAGCCGCAGCGCGCAACGGGCGGCGAGCTGCTTGGCCGCGTAGACGTAGCCCTGGACTTCGGCCAGCGCGATATTGCCTTCGGCCAGCTGGCCGTCGGCATGGAAGATCGCGTCGTAGGAATCCTTCCAGCCCTGGTTGGCGAGCCCCTTCTCGGTCGCCCGCTGATATTCGACAAAGCCGTCCTGATCGGGATCGCCGGGTCCGTCGATCCAGGCGAGGCCTGCCTCGATTGCAGGCCACAGCTCGATCAGCGTCTTCTCGTCGCCGGTGCGCTCGAAATAGCGCCCGGCGAGCAGCACGAACAATGCGGTGGAATCCACGCTGCCGTAATATTGCGCGAACGGCACCTCCCGAAGCGCCGCCATTTCGCCGCCCCGCATCTCGTGCAGGATCTTGCCGGGCGCGGCGTCCGCGAGCGGATCGACCGCCTTGGCCTGGAAATGGGCGAGCCGCCGCAGCACGCCCTTGGCGACCCGCGGATCGACCCACAGCATCTGGAGCGCAGTGATCAGTCCGTCGCGGCCGAACGTCGTCGAGTACCAGGGTATGCCGGCATAGGGATAGCGTCCCTGCGGCGTCTCCGTCATCAACATGTTCAGGTCGGCCATGGCCTGGCACAGGACCTCGTTGAAGATGTTGTTGGAGGTTTCGATGCTGGCGGCGCCCATGGTCGACTGGCGCATCTCGCGCCGATGCGCAAGCAAGCTCTGGAAGAATCGCGCGGGCTTCTGCGCCGGCGGCGGGTTGCAGGACACGGCCACGAACAGCGATTTCGCCTGGTGTGGCTCCAAATCGAGCTCCCAGGTCGCGGCATTGACCGACAGCCGCGTCGGACGCGGGTCGAAATGCAGGCCGGTGCTGCGCTCGGCATCGTCAAGACCGCGATAGTCGAACAGGACGTCGGTCGGCCCCAGCAGCCGGCTCGTTCCGATGCCACGGCGCGGGCGACGCTCGCCGCGGACCTCGAACAAATCGGCGAAGTCGTTGTCGAACAGCAGCGTCAACGCGAAGCCGGCCGGCCGGTCGCCGTGGTTCTGCACCCCGATGCGCTGATAGGCCGTGCCGCGCCACAGGAAGATCGTGCGCACGATGTGCAGCAGATCCTTCTGAAGAACGATGCGGCCCTGGCGATAGATGTCGGGGTTGGTGAGATCGACGGTCAACGCCGAATTGTCGTCGCGCAGGTTCGAGCCGAGCAGCAGCGGCTGGAGATCGTCGAGCACGAGCTCGAGCCGGGCGAGATAGCGCGTGTCGTGGTGAAACAGCCCGTCCGGCCCGCCGGCCGACGCGCCGATGTCGCCGTGACTGTCGAGCACGATGAAGGTGTCGTCGTGCTTGAGCGAACGCCGCGGGCGCGCGGCGGGGCCCGTCATCGGAATATAGAACGCCTGTTCCGCGACGGCCTCCACCGTCTGCGACACGGAGATGATCTGGGTTATGGCTTCGGCTGCCATGAGCTGCTCCCCTGCATCCTGTTTCGGAACGCAACCGACGCGAACGTGACCGTTGATTTACGCGGCGGCTTGCGCGAGCCGGCTCATTTCCTGCGTGACCAGTTCACGGTAGGGCCCGTGGCCCTGCATCAGACGCTCTGGCGAGCCGTCCTCGATGATCTTACCACCCTTCAGGACGACCACGCGGTCGAAATTGCGCAGCGTCGCGAGCCGGTGTGCGATCGCGATCACGGTGCGGCCGCGCATCAGGCGCGACAGCGCCTCGCGGATCGCCTCCTCCGATTCGCTGTCGAGAGCAGCGGTCGCCTCGTCCAGCAGCAGGATCGGCGCGTCCTTAAGGAAGGCGCGCGCAATCGCGATGCGCTGGCGCTGGCCGCCGGACATCTTCACGCCGCGGTCGCCGACCATCGTGTCGAGGCCTTCCGGCAGGCTCTCGACGAAATCACACCGCGCCGCAATCGCCGCCCGCAGCACCTCGTCATCGGTCGCATTGGGTCGGCCGTAGCGGATGTTCTCGCGGATGGAGCGATGGAACAGGGAGATGTCCTGCGGCACGACCGATATCGCTTCGCGCAGGCTGAGCTGGGTCACCATTGAGATATCCTGGCCGTCGATGGTCACACTGCCATCGTCGACGTCGTAGAAGCGTTGCATCAGGGTGAACAGCGTCGATTTGCCGCCGCCGGATTGGCCGACGAGACCGACGCGCTGGCCGGGTTGCAGCCGCAGGCTGAACCGCTCGAAGATTTTTTCGTTGCCGGGATAGCCGAAGGTGACGTTGTTGAACGCGATCGCGGCGCCGCTCTTGACCAACGGCTCCGCCTCGGGGTGATCGCGCAGTTCATGCGGCACCAGCAATGTTGCGATCGCCTCCGTGAGCCGCGCGACGTGCTGGGTGACGTCGACCAGCGCCACGGCGAGATCGCGCGTGGCGTTGAGGATGGACAGGCCGAGCGTGCAGACCAGCACGACGTCGCCGGTGGTCGCCTCGCCCTGCTGCCAGAGCGTGATCGCCCAGGCCATCAGCGCGACGGTCAGGACAACGGTCACGCCGGCATGGGTGAGCCGCAGCTTCTCCAGATAGCGCAGGCTGCGGCCGCGGGCGGTGAGTTCCCGATTGACGGTGGCATCGAACCGTTCGTGCTCGTGGCTGATGCCGCAGAAGGCGCGGACCAGCGGCATGTTGCTGATGACGTCGATCATCTCGCCGTCGACCACGGCCGCCTTGTCGGCAAAATCGTCATGCAACGGCTTGCCGGCGGCGGCGAGACGGAACATGGCGATCACCATGCCGCCGGCGATCACGATCAAGCCGAGCGCCATATAGGGACTGACGGTTCCAATCAGCGCGATGGCCGCAACTGTGGCGATGCAGGGCGGCAACACATTCCAGACGAACATGTTCTCGACCGTGAACACCGCGTTCGATGTGGCGGTAATGCGGCTGGTCAGCATGCCCGGCATGCGGTCCGAGAAATAGCTCGGCGCGTGGCCGGTGAGATGGCGAAAAATGTCACGGCGCAGATCGCCGGTGACGCGGACGAAGGTGAAGCTCGCGGTCCAGCTCGCGATCCGCCACAGGAAATTGTCGGCGGTGATCAGCGACATGAGGAAAATGAATGCCAGCCATACGCTGCCGCCGTGCGAGGGGCCGCCCGACAGACTGTCGACCAGGGACTTGACGCCATACTGCGTGCCCACGGAGCAGGCAACCGCCGCCACGACGGCGGCCAGGATCACCAGATGCGCAGCCAAACGACGCCGGAGATAGCGCAAGACAAAGGCAAATGGCCTGCGCGCGTATCCAGAAAGATGATCCATAAGGCTGAGACCCCGTTAAGATTTCGAATTTTGTTAGTTGCCGATTGAACATCGACCACTCCGCCTCGGTTCCCGGGCCGGGCGATCACGACATGCGGATGCGGACGATCTGAGAAGAGGTGATGGCAGCATCGAGACGCATGCCAGATGTGTCGCATAAGTAACGTTCGTTGAGAGGAACTTCGCAACTGCGGGAACGTTCCCTTGGCTGGCATGCCGGTGCCGAACACAGGCGGGGGCTTTTCAACGTCCATGATCGTACAGAGGAGATGGTGAGATGCGCATCGCGCAGGTAGCTCCGTTGACGGAGGCTGTTCCACCCAAGTTATACGGCGGCACCGAGCGGGTGGTGCATTGGTTGACGGAGGAGCTGGTGGCCCTGGGACACGACGTCACGCTGTTCGCCAGCGGCGACTCGCAGACCTCGGCGAAGCTGGATGCGCTATGGCCGAGGGCGCTCCGGCTCGACGGTTCCGTGCGAGACCCCAACGCCTTGCACATGGTGATGCTGGAGCGCGTGCGGCAAAAATGTGACGACGAGGAGTTCGACTTCCTCCACTTCCATCTCGATTATTACCCATGGTCACTGTTCTACCGCCAGCCGACGCCGTTCGTGACCACGCTGCATGGCCGGCTCGATCTCCCCGAGCACCAGCCGGTGTTCAATACCTTCTCCAAGGTTCCGGTGATCTCGATTTCGAACGCGCAGCGGCGGCCGGTGCCGCAGGCGAACTGGGTGAAGACGATTCATCACGGGCTTCCGGAGAACCTGCTGACGCCGACCCCGGCGAAGCAGGAATATCTCGCCGTGCTCGGCCGTATCGCGCCGGAAAAGGGCGTCGATCGCGCCATCAGGATCGCGACCCATTGCGGCATCCCGCTGAAGATCGCGGCCAAGGTCGATCGCGCCGACCAGGATTATTATGACGAGTTGATCCGGCCCATGATCGAGAACAATCCGCTGGTGGAGTTCATCGGCGAGATCAGCGATCACGAGAAATCGGACTTCCTGAGCGGTGCGCTCGGGCTGTTGCTGCCGATCGACTGGCCGGAACCGTTCGGCCTCGTGATGATCGAGGCCATGGCCTGCGGAACGCCGGTCGTCGCCTTCAACCGCGGCTCGGTGCCGGAGATCATCGACGAGGGCCTGACCGGCTTCGTGGTCGAGGACGTCATCAGCGCAGCCGGCGTCGTCAAGCGCCTTCCGCAATTGAACCGTGCCGCGATCCGCAAGCAGTTCGAAACGCGCTTCACGGCGCGGCGGATGGCCCTGGACTATCTCGCGTCCTATCGCAGCCTGACCGAGGCCCAGGCGCCGCGGATCAAGCTCGTCAGCAGCGCGGAGTAGTTGCGCCAAACCTCCGCTGTCGTCCCGGACCAGCGCGCCCGAAGCGCGCGCCGATCCGGGACCCATACGCCGCAGCAAGAGTTTTGCGAAGACTCGTGATGACCAGTCTCGCCCAAAAACTTCTCCCTGGGGCTATGGGTCCCGGCCTCCGCCGGGACGACACTGAATATCTTGCGACAGCGCCCTACCCCACCAGCGCCCGCTTCGGCTCCACGATCTCGAACATGCGCGGAAACTCGTCCATCAGGCCCATCAGCTCGGCGAGCCGCATCGGGTTGCCGGCGAGCTTGACCTTGCCGGCCGCGACGGCTTCCGGGAAGCTTGTCAGCTTCGCGATCACCTCGTCGAGCGTCGACCGCGCAAGCGTAAAACTGGCATCCGCGCCGTCCGCCTGCACGCCCTCGGTGTAGGTGAGCGCGCAGTTCTCGAGGTTGAGCACGAAGGTCTCGCCGGTGTCGGAAAAGCGCCAGTTCAACACGATGTGGTTGCCCTCGGCCTTGGGGCCGTTGAGGCGGATGCCGAGCACGTCCCAGAGCTGCCCGGTGCGCAGCGCCGCCAGCGTCTCGCGCGGCATCGGCGGGCGCGGCGGCGCCTTCGGCATGCCCTGGCGCAACTCCTGGGCGCCGAACAGATAGGCGTTGCGCCAGGTCGCGCTCTCGGCGGCGTAACCGAGCTGCTCGAGCGTGTCGGCAAGCAGGTGACGCGCCGCCGCATTGTCGGGCTCGGCGAAGACGAGATGGCCGAGCGCCTGCGCGACGAAGCGGAATTCCCCCTTGTCGAAATCGACCCGCGCCCGCGCGAGGATGGCATCCGCTCCACCCATGTACTCGACATACTTCTTGCCCGAGGCCACCGGCGGCAGCGGATCGAGATTGACCGGATTGGCGTCGTACCAGCCGAGATACTTTTGGTAGATCGCCTTCACATTGTGCCGGATATGGCCGTAATAGCCGCGGCCGTGCCAGGCGCCTTCGAGGCTCTTCGGCAATTGAATGGTCTCGGCGATCTCGGCGGCGGTGAGGCCGTGGTTCATCAGGCGGATGGTCTGGTCGTGCGCGAACTTGTAGAGATCGCGCTGCTGCCGGATCATGGTGCCGATGCGCTCGCGCCCCCACACCGGCCAGTGATGCTGGCCGCACATCGCCTCCGCCTTGCCGTCCCAGAGCTGCAAGGCCTCATTGAGGTATTTTGACCAGGCCAGCGCGTCGCGCACGTCGGCGCCGCGGAACGGCAGCAGGTTGTGGAAATTGTGGGTGCAGTTCTCGGCGAGGTTCAGCAGCTTGTAGCGCGGAATGAAGAAATGCATCTCCGCCGGCGCTTCGCTGTTCGGCGCCATCTGGAATTCGAACTCGACGCCGTCGATGATCCGCTTGTCGCCGGTCGCCATGATCAGATCGGTGGGACGCAGCAGCGCGACCGATCCCGCCGCCATCGACTTGCCGAGGCCGCAATCGACCTGCCCTCGCGCCCCCTTGGCGAGGAACGGGCCGAACTGGTACTGCGCCCGGCGCAGCATCGACGGTCCCGCGATGATGTTCTCGGAGACGGCGTGCTCCATGAACAGGTTCGGCGCGATGAGCGGCACGCGATCTGTGGCGAGCGCATCCGCCTCCAGCACGCCGCGCGCACCGCCCCAGTGATCGGTATGGGTGTGGGTGAAGATGACAGCCGCAACCGGCCGCGTGCCGCGGTGCTTGTAATAGAGTTCGAGCGCGGCGCGGGCGCCTTCGATCGAGGTCAGGGTGTCGACGACGATGACGCCGCTGTCGCCCTCGATCAACGTCATGTTGGCGATGTCGAGCCCGCGCACCTGGTAGACGCCGGGCACGACCTCGAACAGGCCGTGATGCATGTTGAGGCGCGACTGGCGCCACAGGCTCGGATTGACCGTCGGCGGTGCCTCGTCAGTGGAGAGAAAGCCGTAGGGCTCGAGGCTCCAGACCGTCCGTCCTTGCGGGTTCGATACCTTGGCGTTCTCGAGCGTGCCGAGAAAGCCGCGCGCGGCATCGTCGAAATCCCGCGTGTCGGAAAACGGCAGCGCATTCAGCATCGCCGTTTGTTGCGCGATGACGGACGGCGTTGCGTCCTTCGGCTCGCTGTTGGAGATCTCGGTCATCTCTATATCCTCCCGGCCTGTTGCGATCATCTAACCGCATCTCGCGGTCGATTGCCATCGCTAGCCGAGCAGCACAGGCGCCCTTCCCTTCTCCCCTTGCGGGAGAGGGTGCACCGTCTATGCGGCACTCAGTGCATCCCCAGCACCCGCGGCAGCCACAGCGTCAAATCGGGCCAGTAGGTCACGATGACGAGGAAGCCGAGCATGGTGATCAGCCATGGCAGCACCGCGACCGCGAGCTCGGTTATTCGCATTCGCGCGATCATGGACGCGACATAGAGGTTCAAGCCGACAGGCGGATGGCAGAGGCCGACCTCCATGTTGACGTCCATCACGATGCCGAAATGGACGAGGTCGATGCCGAGCTTCTTCGCCGCCGGCGCCAGGATCGGCGCCATGATCAGGATGATCGAGTTCGGCTCCATGAAGTTGCCGGCGAGCAGCAGCAGGATGTTGACGACCAGCAGGAAGCCGACCCAGCCGAGGTTCTGCGCCGCGATCCAGTCCGCGAGCGTCGACGGCAGGTTCTCGTTGGACAGCACGAAGGAGAACAGCACCGCATTTGTGACGATGTAGAGCAGCATCGCGCTAGTGTTGGCGGCGCGGAGCAGCACGCGCGGCACGTCCTTCAACCCGATCGCCTTGTACACGAACACCGCGATGATGAAAGAGTAGACCGCGGCCATCGCGGCCGCCTCGGTGGCGGTGAACAGGCCGCTGTAGATGCCGCCGATGATGATGACGACCAGCATCAATCCCCAGATGCTCTCGCGGAACGTCCGCACGGTCTCGCCCCAACTCGCCTTCGGCAACCGCGGATAGTCGCGCTTGCGCGCAAGCCACCAGGTGACGATGCAGAGCATGACGGTCAGCATCGTGCCCGGCAGCAGGCCCGCGACGAACAGCGCGCCGATCGAGGTGTTGGTCGCCACCGCGTAGACGATCTTCGGGATCGACGGCAGCATCAGGATGCCGAGCGAGCCCGCAACCGTGATGATGCCGGCGCCGAAGTGCATGGGATAGCCGTGGCGGACCATCTCGGGCAGCACGATGGCGCCGATCGCCGCGACAGTGGCGACGCTCGAGCCGCACACCAGCGCGAACATCGCGCAGGCGACGATGCCGGCGAGGCCGAGACCACCATGCCAGTGGCCGATCAGCGAGGTCGCGAAGTTGATCATGCGGCGCGCGACGCCGCCATGGGTCAGGAAGTTGCCGGCGAGGATGAAGAACGGGATCGCCATGATCTCGAAACCCTCGATGCCCGTGAAGAGCTTCATCGAGACGGCCTCGATCGGCACCGTGGTCAGCGTGAACAGGAAGGTCATCACGGTGAGACCGAGCGCGATCGAGACCGGGATGCCCGTCAGCATCAGCGCGATCAGGAGCGCGAACACCGTGGCGGCACGCATCCAATGCGGCAGCTCCAGCACGCCGGCCTTCTCGGCGAAGCACATGGCGAAAATCAGAATCGGCGCCAGGATCAGGATCACGCCGAGCGGCGAGACTTTTCGCGCCGCGGCTTTGGTCGCGGCGCCGGCGGGCTGCGGGTGCAGCGCCGGCGAGACGTCGGCCTCCACGCCCTCGACATGGGTCTCGTCATGGTGCGGCAGCTCGCCGGTCCAGAAGTAGATCCACGAGACCTGGAGGAAGCGGAAGCACATCAGACCGGAGCCGAGCGGGATCGCCAGATAGACGAACCACATCGGCACTTCGAGGTCGTTGGACTGCTGTCCGGTGTGGAACATCTCGCGCACGAAGGAGGCGCCGAAGGCTGCGATCATGCCCGTGAAGAGCGCGCCGCAGAGCAGCGCGAACAGGATCACGTGCTTGCGTGAATGTTCGGGCAGGCGGTTGACGAGCAGATCGACGCCGACATGGATGCCGGTGCGCACGCCATAGGCCGCGCCGAACTTCGCCATCCAGATGAACATGTAGATGCAGAGTTCCTGCGCCCAGGACATGTCGAGCTCGGACAGGAACTTGAACACCGCCATCGACAGCGCCGCGAGCCAGGTGAACCCGTGCGCGGCGGCCCATTTCGAGAACACGATCGACTCGCCGGCGCCGTAGCGGTGCACCACGGCGATGAAGATCAAGCCCGTTGCAGCCGCAATGAGCGTCGCGATCAGCCATTCTTCCAGATGGTTGAGCGCACGATTGAGCACGCGAAGCAAATCAAGTCCCCCTTATCAGACCGAAACGGCCGGGAGTGCGTACACTCCCGACCGTTCGTATTGTTGTTTCCCCGGAACGCGCGTCAGTTCATCTTGACGTCGAGTTCCTTGGCGACGAGATCGAGCACCTCCTGCCCGACCCGGCCCTTGGCCCATTTGTATGTCGGCTGCATCGCCTCCTGCCAGGCCTTGCGATCGGCGTCGGAGAGATAGTGCAGCGTGGTCTTGCCCGACTTCTTGATCTCGGCCAGCGCGTCCTCGTTCTCCTGGCGCGCGATCGAGTTGGTGTAGTCGGTCGCCTCGTTCATCGCCTTTTCGAGCTGGGCGCGGATATCGGGCGGCAGGCCGGACCAGAATTTCGAGTTGACGATGACCGCATATTGCAGATGCGCATGATAGGACACGGTGATGTCCTTCTGCACTTCGTAGAATTTCTGCGTCCAATAATTCGACGCCGTGTTCTCGCAGCCGTCGACCACGCCGGTCTGGAGCGCCTGGTAGACTTCCGAGAAGGCCATGATCTGCGGGATCGAGCCGATCAGGCGGAAATACTGGTCGGCGATCTTCGATCCGGAAATGCGGAACTTGAGCCCCTGGAAATCCGCAGGCTTCATCAGCGCGCGACTGGAGGAGACCATGTGGAAGCCGTTGTCCCAATAGCCAAGCCCCGTGATGCCCTTGGCCTCGAGCTTCTGGAACAGCCACTTGCCGACCGTGCCCTTCATCGCATTGGCGTAGGTCTGGTCGTCCTTGAACAGCCAGGGCAGGTCGAGCGCCTCGAATTCCTTGATGCCGAGCGGCGCGAATTTCGCGGTCGAGGGCGCGAGCATCTGCACCGAGCCGAGCTGCAGCGCCTCGATCTCCTCCTTGTCCTTGTAGAGCGAGGAGTTCGGATAGACCTCGATCCTGACCTTGCCGTCGGTGTACTTCTCCGCGAGCTCCTTGAACTTCAGCGCGCCTTTGCCTTTCGGGGTGTCGTTGGCGACGACGTGGCTGAACTTGATGACGATCGGGTTTTGGGCCTGGGCAATGGCAGGGGCCACAAGAATAGCGGCGGCCGCGACCGCATAAAGCAGCAGCTTGCGCATGAAGTACCTCCCCAACAACCTCGGAAACCGGGTCTTTTTTATTTTACGGTTTCAGTAGTGGCAGCAATCCACCAGCCGAACAACTAGACCTAAGCCCAATTTGCCGCAGCCAAGCTATCTTGACGGCTGGTGTATATGCAACTCGGCACCCGCTCCAGCCCCGCGAAGCGAGCGCTTATGCCGCATCGCGGCGGCGCCATTAACCTTTGCGCTGGGCCACCACGAAGAGGCGCCGGAACGGGAACAGCGTCTGTCCCATTGCATTCTTCGGATAGGCTGTCGCGACCCGCATCCCATAGGCCGCCTCAAAGGCCGCCTTCTCGTCGCCCTGCAACACGTCGAGATAGCGCGTCAGCCAGGTGCCCTTGGTCCACTCTTTCACGGGGTTCTCGCCCTCGAGGACCTGGAGATATTCGGTCTCCCAGATGTCGATGTTCTCAGACAGCGGCGCAAGCAAGTCGTGATAGAAGGCCGGCCCCTCGACCGGCGGCGGGGTGACGAGATGCTCGACCTTGGACCGCCAGGGTCCGTTCAGCGCGGTCTCGCCGATCAGCACATGCGAGGGGGCCAGAAAGTTGCGCGGCATCTGCACCGCGAGCATGCCGCCGGGCACGACCTTCTCCATCACCGAGGGAAACAGTGCCGCATGATTGGGCAGCCAGTGCAGTGCGGCATTGGAATAGATCAAGTCGTATGGCTTGGCGGGCCGCCAGGCGCCGAGATCTTCATGTGACCAGACCACGTCCGGCGCGGCCTTGCGGCCCGCGGCGACCATCTCGGCCGAACCTTCGACGCCGGTCACGGTCGCATCCGGCCAGCGCTCCTTGATCAGTTTTGTCACGTTGCCGGCGCCGGCCCCGAGATCGGCGATCTGGCGCGGAGCAAAATCCGGAATCCGCATCAAGAGGTCGACTGCGGGCCGGAGCCGGTGGCCGGAGAATTTCAGATATTGCTGCGGATCCCAGACCATCTCGTGAGCCTTTTCTTTTTCGTGTTTCCTTCGCTGCGCCTCTTGGTTACCACTGCTCGTCCCGCTCAGGCAATTCGCAAAGCCCGCGGGACGGGCAGGAAACGAACAGCAACAAGCAAAAGCAAACAAGAGAGCGTGTGACCATGGACCTCGGGCTCAAATCGAAAACCGCTGTTGTCACCGGCGCGAGCATCGGCATCGGCCGCGCCATCGCCAAGGGCCTGGCTGCCGAAGGCGTGCGCGTCGTGGGCGTGGCGCGGCGGGCCGACCTGCTCGCAGAGCTGGTGCAGCAGGTCGGCGGCGGGCTGATCACACCGTTCGAGCAGGACGTGATGGCGAAGGACGCGGCGGAGAAGATCGCGGCCTTCGCCGTGAGCGAGCTCGGCCATGTCGACATCCTCATCAACAATGCCGGCGGCAGCCGCCCCCTTCCCGTCGATGCGCCCGACAGCAAATGGGACGAAGCGATCGCGCTGAACTTCACCAGCTATCGCCGCATCGCGCATGCGCTGCTGCCGCAGATGATCGCGCGCAAATGGGGCCGCATCGTCAACATCACCGGCAAGTCCGAGCCGGAAGGCCTCAACGCCGCGTTCGCGGCCAAGGCCGCCGTGCACGCCTGGGCCAAGGGCCTGTCGCGCGAGATCGGCGAGCACGGCATCACCATCAACTGCATCCCGCCCGGCCGCATCATGAGCGAACAGATCCGCCGCAACTACCCGCCGGATTATCGCGAGCGGTTCGCGGAAGAAGAGATTCCGGTCGGCTATTGGGGCGAGCCGGAGGACCTCGCGGCGCTCGCGGTGTTTCTGGCCTCGCCGGTGGCGCGGTACATCACGGGGACGGTGATCCCGGTGGATGGGGGGCTGCGGCGGTATCAGTTCTAGGGCGGGGTCGCTGAAGCCGATCAGGCCGCGAGAGCAGGCAGTGTCTGATCTGCTCTCGCAAGCGACGCGGCGGTTGCAAAATAGGCGACATAGAACAGGCGGATGGCGCACCATACGTCCGGAACTTGATTTAGCGCAAAAGAGCTGAGGCGACTTGGGGCTAGGCTTTCGAAGCTTCTCAATCGGTCGCCTTGTGGATCGCAGCAATGATCATTGAGCGCTTAAGCCAAGAGCACCRCAATATCGAGAAACTGCTCGCCATCCTTGAGCGGGAACTTCAGGTTTTCGATCGGGGCGACCGCCCCGACTATGAGGTTATCGGCGCGGTTATCAGCTACTTCGAACTTTACCCGGAGGTTTACCACCATCCTCAGGAAGACCTGGTCTTCGACAAGCTAACAATTCGCGATCCCGGTGCGGCTGCGAAGGTCGGTGATCTCGCTCGCGAACACCAGAAGGGGGCCGAACTTTTGCGCCGCGTCGCTCATGCGGTCGACGATGTTCTCGYGGATCGCGAACTGCTTCGGCAGGATGTGCATGCCATCGTTCGCGATTTCATAGAGCACGAGCGGCGCCACATCATGAAGGAAGATCGCGATTTCTTTCCCGCCGCCCTGAAGGCTCTCGAGCCTGAAGATTGGACGGAGATCGCTTCGGCCATGACCAATCCTGAGGATCCGCTGTTCAGCGAGGCCGCCGAAGAGACGTTCGACGCGCTACGGGCGCGCATCTTGCAGTTGGAACAAGAAGCCGAAGCCGGACGGCACTAGTCACGCGGACTCATAAGCCCGTAGGATGGGTAGAGCGCAGCGAAACCCATCGACGGCATCCAACGTCACATGCGGTGACGCCCTTTGGGGCGAGCGTAGACTTGAGTCTGCGGACAAGCTAAATTTTGTCGGTGACGCGCGCGGGGTGAAGATAGGATGGCATGGGCCAGTGCAGAATTCCGATCGCTAGACTTCGATCGGATACCGAGCTGCGTTGTGGTGTACATACGTGCCTTGCTTCTCGCGCTCGCATTGCTGGTCGCGGGCACATCTGCACAAGCAGATCCACAGCGATTTCGCGCTGGCGTCACGCGCATCACAGTGCAGGATGTTGTCCCGTTCGACACATTGATTGTGTATCCAACAGACGCGGCCGAAATTCCCTTTCAGGATGGTCTATTCACAATTGACGCAAGCCGCGATGCGCCGATCGCCCCTGGGGCGCGCTTTCCTGTTGTTCTTTTCTCACATGGCGGAGGGGGAACGATCAAAGCAGGAGGTAGCTCGCTCCCCTATGCCGCTCTTCTCACCTCCTTGGCGCGCGAGGGTTTTGTCGTGGTCGCGCCGTTTCATCCCGGGTCTAAGCGTCCTCGCGAAGCTCTCGAAGATCGACCACGCCAGATTCACAAGGCGCTCACCGCAATGTTGGCCGATCCACGCTTCGCGATGCATACCGATCCTAACCGTCTTGGTATGATGGGATTTTCCTACGGCGGAGCCGTCACGCTGATCGTCGCGGGGGCGACTCCCAGCCTGGCTCACCTGGCGGCTTATTGCCGAGACCGTAGCGATGATCCGATGGCTTGCGACGGCGTGCCGACCGATGGCTCCTTGGCCAATGCGGCCGGCAATAGATCGCCAGATGCGCTCGCCGTGAACGCCCTCATACTATTGGAGCCATTCGGCGCCTTGTTCGATCGAGACGGATTGACGCCGGTCGGCATGCCGACGCTGCTCTATCGTGCGGAAGGCAGCGATCTCAAGGCTGATGGCAATATCTTCGCTCTCGCGGCGGCATTGCCCCATCCGCCGCGACAGGAGTTGGTGCCGGGCGGTCATTTCATATTTTTCGGTCCATGCTCTCCCGCACTGCAAGCCGACGCGCCTGCGGCCTGCAAGGATGCTCCCTGGGTCGACCGTGCGGCGGTCCATCGGCGGATCGAGGCTGAAATTGGCGACTTCCTGCGCCGGAATTTATAGTCCGTAGGATGGGTAGAGCGAAACGAAACCCATCGACAGCATCCGCTGTGAAGCGTGATGGGTTTCGCAAGTGCTCTACCCACGCCTATTCGTGGAGCAGCGTTTGCCAGTCGGGAGGCACCGCGCCGGCCGGACCGGGCACCGGCTGATCCAACGGATGCGAGTGAGGGCCTTGAAGCTTCGGGCCGGCGAAAGCCTCTCCTGTGCGATAGTCGTAAAACCATCGTTCGCCCGGCTCGAAGCTCGTGATGATCGGGTGACCTGTCGCCGCGTTGTGTTTCGTTGCATGCTGATTTGGTGACGCATCACAGCAGCCGATGTGACCGCATTCGACACATCTGCGAAGATGAAACCACCACCCGTCCGCAGCCGAGCATTCCACGCACCCCGTTCCGGTTGGCTTGGCCGCGAGGTTGATGCCATCCCTCTCAGGCTTCATTGGTCAACTCACTGGAAGTGCTCGCAGTTACCGCAGATGCACTCAAGCCGCGATCTCCGCCACCATCGCATTTTGCCAGTGTTTTGCCCGACGGGTCAACATCGCGACAGCACGAAGCCTCTCGCGGGACAATTGGGGTGCGTTCACACAAAGTTGCGGCAGCGATGTGCAGGCGTAACACAAGGCATCGTTCGGCGACGAAAAATCGGCGTATTCCGATCCCCAACAATCACCGCCCACGCTGCAGCCGCACCACGGACAGCGGAGGAACGAAACGTTCTGCCGATAGAAACACCACAGGCCTTGGCTTTGCCAGTTCGTCACGGGAGACGCGCAACATGAACAAATGGGATCAAAAATCTGGAGGGCATCGCCCCTGCCCTGCCTGTTACGGCCCGCCTTCGTCGCGCCGCAGCTTCCTCGCGGGAGCTGGTGCACTTGGCCTCGCCTCGGCCATCCCCGCCGTTGCGGTGCACGGCCAGACCAAGCCGGTCCTGATCGATACCCACCTTCATTTCTATCCGCCCGAATATCAAAAGCTGTGGCTTGGCTACGAAGACGCACGCAAGCAGCCGCACTTTCCCGGTCAGGTGGCCTGGACTCGCGGGAAGCTCGTCGAGGACATGGACCGCAATGGCATACGTACAGGCATCCTGTCGGTCGCCTCTACTCCTGGCGTGTGGTTCGACCTCGGCCCGGTGGAAGCCGGCCGGCTCGCGCGCGCCTGCAACGAGTATGCAGCGGAGATGATGCGCGACCATCCGGGCCGTTTCGGCCTGTTCGCGACCTTGTCGATGCTGGACATCGACGCCACGCTCAAGGAGATCGAATATGCGTTTGATACGCTGAAGGCGGACGGCATCGGGCTGCAAAGCAGCTACGGCGACAAATGGCTCGGCAATGCCGCCTACAGGCCGGTGTTCGAGGAGCTGAACCGTCGCAAGGCGGTCGTTTATGTGCATCCGCTGGTCGCGAGCTGCTGCAGCGCGCTCAGCGTCGGCACGTTTCCGGCGGTGATCGAAGTCCCGCACGACACCACACGTACGGTGACGAGCCTTCTGCTCAGCGGCGCATTTGCCCGCCACCGCGACATCAAATGGCTGTTCTCGCACGCCGGCGGCACGATACCGATGATGGCCGGGCGCATCAATTCGTTCTACGGAGCGCGGCCCGACCTCAAGGAGTTTGCGCCGGAGGGGATCGAAGGCGAGCTGCGCCGGCTTCACTACGACACCGCGAATGCGACTTTCGCGCCGTCCATGGCCGCGCTGCTCAAGCTCGTCCCCGTCTCCCAGATCACCTACGGCAGCGACTATCCGTATTTCGGCCTTGGCCAGTTCGCGCAGTTGCAGAAGCTTGGTCTCTCGACAGGGGATCTCGATGCGATCGGCCATGAGAACGCGATACGTCTCGTTCCCCGCTTGCAGGCTTAGAGCATCGGGCAGCGTCTCYCGACGGCACGGCGATGCGCGACACGGATGCTTGATCTAGATCAAGCCCGCCGCGGCAACGCCATCCCGGAATAGGCCGTCGATGGCCGCGCAGAAAGCGCCGCCCGCCAGCCAAGGAGATGATCGATCATGCCCTCCTCGAATTCCCTGCGCACCCTCGTTCTCGCCGGAGCCGGCGCCCTGCTGCCCGCTATGGGCGTCCAGGCCGGGCCGATCCCGACGCATCTGGCGACGATGAGATCGATGGTCGATCAGAACACCACTGAAGTGCGATGGGTCGGCGGCTGGCGTGGCGGCTATGGCTATCGCGGCGTCGGGTGGGGCTATCGCGGCGGCTGGGGCTATCGCGGCTACGGTTATCGCGGACTCGGCTATGGCGTCGCCGGCGCCGTCGTCGGCGGCGCGATTGCGCGGAGCGCCTATTATGGCAGCTATGGCGGCTACTATAGCGGTTATCCCGCCTACGGCTACAGCTACCCGCCCGCGTCCTATTACGGTTATGGCGGCGGCTATGGCGACGACAATTGCCTGCCCTCCGGCAGCTACTGGGCCTATTAGCGAAAACGCATTCGCCGTTCCGGAGGATGGCTTGCCGCGGGCCGCCATTTCCCGGACGAGCTAGGTCGCATACTCGTTAATTTTGTTGCCGCAGAAAACCTCGCCCACGGTTGTGAAAATCCGGCTATGAGCTATTCCTGCCTTGCGACTTTCGTCAAAGAGCGTCGGTAGTGCATAGGCCGTTGCCGAGCGGCTTCGCCGAAACCAATTCGAGCTGTCGCGCGCTCGGCAAGCCGCTCTCGTATAGAGTGGGGCCGTGGCCGACGATCCTGGTGGTGAACGAGGAACTTGTACTCGTCGATCAAATCCATCCGATCCAGCTCAACCGCGAGCTTGCCGCTACCGAGGAGCACGCCCGCCGGGGTCGCACCCTTGAGATTCTGCACGCCTGTTCGCAGATCACCGGCGATGTGGTGGCTATTGTTCCACGGGAAGTCGTTTCGCGTTGACGACACCACGTACTTCGGCTTGGCATCCAGCTTAACCGCCCACTCGCGCATCGGCGGCGGTACATCCGCTTCGCCGCGGGCGACCGCTGGCCAGTAGCTCTCCATCATCTCGTAGGTGACGCGGCCCCACAACATCGCCCCGCTCTCGTCCATGAGGCGAGTGAAGAAGGCGTGTGTCTCGTTGTCGGCGATTCCTTCTTGGTGGTCGACACAGCCGTCTAAGGTGACGGTGGTGCTGAAGATCAGTAGTCCCATGCGACAAGCATACAATCTTCCGATACCGTAGTCACGCGGGTCAACTGCGGCTGTTGCTGGCAGCAGAACAGCTGCTCTGGTTCACCCTCGTGCCGACGGGCAGCAGCACCTCACCCCTCGCCCGCCGGCGGAACGACATACAAGGTCAGCGCAAACACGGCGTAGATAAAGATCATCAGGGCACCGACGAACCATGCCGAGCGTCCACTCGCGGTGACGAAGGCCGACGTGACCGTTGCAATCATCACCATGGTGACGGCGCCCGGCCAGAATTGCAGGTTCATCGGCGTGGGTCCGACGACGTAGCTGAGCAGCACAAGCGCGGGGGCTACGAACAGCGCGATCTGGGAGGCGCTGCCGAGCGCGATGCTGACGGCCATGTCGAGCCGGTCCTTGCGTGCCGCGGCAAAGGCAACCGCAAATTCGGCGGCGGCGCCGACCAGCGAGACGACAATGAAGCCGACGAAGGCCGGGCTCATCCCGAACGTTTCCGCCGCCTTCTGCACCGATTCCACGAAGATCTCACTCACCAGCGCGACCAGCACGGTGACGACCAGCAGCGTGCCGACGGCGATGCCGATTGGCCAGTGCGCCTCCTTGTCGTCGCCATGATCGGCGCTTGCGAACAATTCCTTGTGCGTCCCGAGCGAGAACAACAGGCCGAGTGCGTAAGCGATGATGAGCAGGACTGAAATGCCGACGCTGAGCTTGTTCAAGATGCCCCCGCCCTGCGGCAGGTGCTCGAGATCGGCGACCGCCGAAGGCGCAAGCAGGGCAACGGTTGCCATCAGCAACAAGCCGGAAGAAAGCCGCGCGCCGGCGCGGTTGTACTCCTGCACGTGGTAGCGCATGCCGCCGATCAGCAGGCAGGCCCCTAGCATGAACACCGCGTTGGTGACGATCGCGCCCGCAATTGAGGCCTTCACCAGCATGTACTGGCCTGCACGCAGTGCCGTGATGGCGATGATCAGCTCCGTCAGATTGCCGAGCGTTGCATTGAGCAGTCCGCCCACGGCATCGCCGGTCTTGGCAGCGACCGCTTCGGTGGCGTGGCTGAGCAGGGCCGCCAGCGGCACGATGGCAAGCACCGCCAACACGAAGAGCAGCGTGTGGGAATGCGGGGCAGCCACATCGGCCACCAGCACGATGGGCACGAAGACCAGCATCCAGAGCAAGGGGGTATTTTTGATTTCCCTGAGCAGGGTTTGCATGACGGCCGCCCTTTCCATGGATGYGCTGATGGAAAGGTCTGCGGGCCTGCGAGGCGAGTATTGATCTGCCTCAATGTGGGCCGTCGGAGTGCCGCCCGTCGCCCGGAGGGTGGGTAGTGCGCAGCGAGACCCATCGACAGCATCCAACGTGACACGTAATGGGTTTCGCAAGTGCTGTGCCATCCTACGGCACTGGACTGAGTGATCACGGCAAGGCGGCGATGGTGGTAATCGCAATCGGTCGGTGGATGTGTGCCCCGGAAAACTTCGCCGGGTTCGGAGGTCCGCCTCTACATGGCCGCCTCATCCTCGCGGCGTAGCGCTATGGCCTGTTGCCGCGCCTCGGACGCTTTCCAGGGAGGGACGTTGCAACGCGGCTCGCCGCTCCGCGATGGCATTGCTCAACAGGTCGAGCACCAGGCCAAATGCCGCGAGTTCCTCTTCCTCGATAGCGCCGTCATCGTAGCACTCGAGCGTTTCACCGATGATGGCGTCGGCCTCGCCCTGCAGGGCCAGCAGTTCCTGGTTGGATTCCGCGGACCGCGCGCTGGAAACCATGGCCAGGATTCTCTTGCGATGGCTGGTGTTTTCCTCTCTTTCGTCTCGATTCAAATAGCGGCGCAACCAGGCGCCTGCCGAACCGATCCCGGAGAGAAGCAGGAGCCCGAACCAGAAATAATCGCCGTACCTGTCGAGGAAGGTACGTTCGTTGCCGTCGATGACGGCCGCCGCTCCCCGATGTACCGGCAGATCGGTGTCCTTCTCGAGGTCCGGCTTGGTGATGTGTGCAGCACCTGGTACCTGCCGCGCAATCGCCTGACGAACGGCAAACAGCTGCCGGAAGAAGGCGGCCACCGTCGTTTCGGATAAGGTCTTTCTCGCCACGATGAGGTGGCTGACGCTGACTGTCTCGACCTTGTCCTCCGGCCAAGCTGGATCCGCATTGAAGACGCTGGGCGGAATTTCCTCGGATTCATACCGGGGGTGCTTCAAGGCGATCGCGTCTGACGTCTCGACGGCGAGAAACTTCGGCTCGCCTCGTGCCCGCGCCGTTGCGGCGATGGCATCCGACGTGATCTTGCTATCGAGTGGACCGACCGCCATGAATGCATCGAGGGTCGGATCGCGCGCCAGTTCCTCGATGTGGTCCGTGCTAAAGTGCGTCACCGCGACCTTGTCGGCTGCCACTCCGGAGGCGCTCAAGATGACCTGCAGCAACGCGGCGTTCGCCGGGGTCCGCCCGATCACGCCGACACGGCGCCCCGCGAGATCGGCGACCTCTTTGATTTTCGGCGAGTGCTTTCTTTTGGAGCTCTTGCCCGCAGGTCCGGACGGCGACCACAGCACGACGAAGTTTTTACGTACGACAGCGACGGTCTGCGCCTCGGCGGGCATTTCCAGGTCGCCGCGGCCAACGGCAAGGTCGGCCTTGCGAGCCCCAAGCAGGGCGAGAGACTCCACCGCCCCGTCCGTTTTGATCGGAGACAGCTTGATAGTTCGGCTTTCACTGCCGAAGGCATCGGCCATTGCCTGAATTACTTTGTAATCGTCGCTGCCCGGTGGTCCAACGGCGATCCGGAGAATGTCCGGCCGCAACGCATAGTAGAGCGCGCCCGCTGCGCCGCCAAAAACAAGAAATCCAACGGCGAGGACCAACAGTAAGGAATTGCTCCTTCTCCGCTCTCGGCGGGCCGCGTCACTGGTCTTGCTTGTACTCTCGGGCGAAGACATTGCTGCTGCCAACCGCAGATCAAGGCGCATCCTGGCTCCTAGGATACCACGTTTTCCCAGGAACAACGTCGTGGCGGCCGGCTTGGTTCATACCGGCTTGGTTCATATCCGTCCGAGCCTGAGGTGCGACTGGCTGCTCTCGGTCGTGCTGCGGCACTCCTCAATTACGGGCAGCCGCCCACCCTGCTATCGCCGTTCCGAATGTCACAGTGAGTACGGCTGAGCGCTTGAATCGAAGCTCCTTCAAATTGCGCGGCCCGGTCACCCGCTGACGCCTGAACGAGCCCCTCTCAGCATGTGGTGTGATAAGCAGTCAGGCGCATCGCAGAATGAAGGCTGTCCGAGCGACGAGATGCATGGACAATCCCCGATCCCTGCCACGATAACATCCTGCCGGTGTTTTGCCCGACGGGTCAACGTCGTCGCGGCAGCGAATGTCGTCGCGACGCGGCTCGAAAATCCCTTATCGATCAAAGGGCCTTCTACTGTGCATGGGGTTGTTTGTCGATTTTTTGTTTTGAGCGCGGGATTGATGGCCATGTTCTGAGCGCCGAGAACGAACCTGCCGCCGCCGCGGCGGTGCGCTCCCTCTCCCCGTTCTTACGGGGCCGCGACGAGCTGCGCTCGCGCTGAGAGGGTTGGGGTGAGGGGCTGGCTCCGCATAAGAGGTGAGAGCTGGACTCGCGGAGACTCCCCCTCACCCGGAATCCGCGCTTCGCGCGAATTCCGGCCTCTCCCCGCAAGCGGGGAGAGGCGAAGAGAGCCGCTCACTCCCCCTGCACTATCTCCGCAATCGCAGCCCCCGCCGCGATCGTGCCGAGCTTGCCGCCGACGTCGCGCGTCGCCCTGCCCTCGCCGATCGCCTTCGCCACCGCCGCCTCGATCGCACGCGCGGCCTCCTCATAGCGGACGGCGCCGCTCCGCTCGCCGTGCCAGCCGAGCAGCAGGGCCGTCGACAGGATCAGCGACACCGGGTTGGCAACGTCCTGGCCTGCGATGTCCGGCGCCGAGCCGTGCGCGGCCTGCGCCATCGCGTAGCGGTCGCCGACATTGAGCGAGCCGCCGAGGCCAAGGCTGCCCGACAGCTCGGCGGTGAGGTCGGACAGGATGTCGCCGAACATGTTGGTGGCGACGATGACGTCGAAGCGATCGGGGTTGCGCACCACATGCGCCATCATCGCATCGACCAGGATGTCGTCGACTTCGAGGCCGGGATAACCCCTCGCTGCCTCACGGCAGATGTCCAGAAACATGCCGTCGCCGATCTTGAGCACATTGGCCTTGTGCACGATGGTGAGATGCTTGCGCCGCTTCATCGCCAGCCGGCAGGCGGCATGCGCAATGCGCTCGCAGCACAGGCGCGTGATCCGGCGCAGCGAGATCACGACATCAGGCGTGACCAGCATCTCGCCATTGCCCTGCTCCATGTTGCGGTCGGCGTAGAATCCCTCCGTGTTCTCGCGCACCACGACGAGATCGAAGTCGCCGAGCCGGCCGGGCCGCCCTGCATAGGTGCGCGCGGGCCTGACATTGGCGTAGAGGTCGAGGGATTTGCGGAAATGGCGCGACGGATTGATCTCGCCATGCGCCTCGTCCTTGAAGTCGAAGGTCGCGGTCGGCCCCAGGACGAGGCCGTCGGCCGCGCGCACCATATCGAGCAGTTCGGGCCGCACCGTGGTGCCGAACTGTTTCAGGCTCGCATGTCCGACGGCATGCTCCTCCAGCCGCAGATTGAGCTGGAAGCGCTCGGAGGCCGCGCGCAGCACGCCCGATGCCGCGGCCGTGATCTCGGGTCCGATGCCATCCCCGGGCAGAACGACGATATGCATGATGATCCCCTGACATTGCGGCTGCCGGGGCGATCATACGCCAGGGCGCAGCGTCATCGCCTGACCTTGGCGCATACACAGCATGCAAGCGTATGCCTGTGGAAGCCGCCCTGCCCGTAGTACATGCGGGAAAGACCATTTGAGCCCCGCTGTCGGAGAACGCGCAGGCAATGACAATCACGTTACCTGCCGCTGCGCGCGAGCCCGATCATGCCGTTGCCGATGGCCTGCCCGCCGAACGGCGGCGCTGGGCGATCGCCGCGATCTTCACCGCGCTGGCGATGGCTTCGCTCGACACTGCGATCGCCAACATCGCGCTGCCCGCCATTGCCGCCGATCTGCATGTCAGCCCGGAGCAGTCGGTCTGGGTCGTCAATGTCTATCAGATCGCGCTGGTGGCGACGCTGCTGCCGCTCGGCGCGCTTGGCGAGATCGTCGGCCACCAGCGCATCTATCTCGGCGGCCTGGTCCTGTTCACCGTCGCCTCGCTGCTCTGCGCGGTCGCCTGGTCGCTGGACAGCCTGCTCGTCGCGCGAACGCTGCAAGGATTGGGCGCGAGCGGCATCATGAGCGTCAACACCGCGCTGGTGCGCTTCGTCTATCCCGGCCGGATGCAGGGCCGCGGCTTCGGCCACAACGCGCTCGTGGTCGCGACCGCCTTCACCATCGGGCCGTCGATCGCCTCCGCCATCCTGGCCGTCGGCCCATGGCCCTGGTTGTTCGCGGTCAACATTCCCTTCGGCCTCGTCGCAATCGGCATCGGCTTTGCGATGCTGCCGAAGACGCCGCGGGCGGATCACGGTTTTGATTTTCTCGGCGCGATCCTGGCGTCTGCCTGTCTCGGCCTGTTCATCACCGGTATCGGCAGCGCCGCGCACAATCTGTCGCCTGTCGTCGTGGGCATCGAGCTGGTCACCGCGCTGGCGCTCGGCTTCATCCTGACGCGCCGTCACGCCGACCATCCCGCGCCGATGCTGCCGATCGACCTGTTCAGCCGGCCGATGTTCGCGCTGTCGGCGGCGACCGCGGTCTGCTCCTTTGTCGTGCAAGGCCTCGCCTTCGTCGCGCTGCCGTTCTATTTCGAGGATGTGCTCGGCCGCTCCCAGGTCGAGACCGGCTTCTTCATGACGCCGTGGCCGCTGGTGGTCGGGATCATGGCGCCGATCGCGGGCCGCCTGTCCGACCGCCACGCGGTCGGCCTTTTGGGCGGCATCGGGCTCGTGCTGCTCGGCATAGGCATGGCGCTGCTGGCCCTGCTTCCGAACAATCCCGGCATTCCCGACATCATCTGGCGGATGGCGATCTGCGGCATGGGTTTTGGCTTTTTCCAGGCGCCGAACATGAAGGCGGTGATGGGAAGTGCGCCGCCGCACCGCAGCGGCAGCGCCTCGGGCATCGTCGCGACCGCACGCCTGACGGGGCAGACTACGGGCGCGGCGCTTGCTGCGGCCTGCTTCTCACTCGCGGGTCACAACGGCGCCACCGTGGCGCTGTCGCTCGGCGCGGGCTTTGCCGCGGTCGGCAGCCTGATGAGCTTTTTGCGGCTGGCGGTGAAGTAGGCCCGTCCGATCAAGCCAGGTGCCGGGCGGCTGCCGCATCGGCAGTCACCGCCGGGATCACCGTTTGATCGTCCAGACCGGCCAAACGCGCATCGATGGCATCGATGACCTTGCGCGAGAACGGTCCGAGATGCGCGTAGGCCGCGATCATCTGCACCGCGATCCGCGCCGATGACGTATCGCGCTTGGCGCAGTTCATGAACGTTTGCCAGAGCGGTCCGCGCGCCTCGGGAAGGGCGGTGACCACCCGGTGCACGGTCTCCATTGCCCCGATCCTGGCGCGGATGTCGCCCTCGACCAATTCGTGGCGTTGCCTGGACCGGTCGAGCAGCGTCATCAAGCGATCGACGCGGTTCGCATAGGCCGCCGGGCTGTAGACGCGCTCCAGCACCGTCCTGTAGTCCGTCAAAATGTCGCGCAACGGGCGCACCGGATCGAAGTTGATTCCGCCCATGCACTGGTCGCCGCTGCTCGGTGCCAGATCGTGGTCCGGATGCAGCCGGCCTTCCTTGGCGAGGCGGCGCGTCAGCTGCGTGTTCGGCAAGGCATAGAGCAGGCCGACCATGGCGACCGGAATGGCGGCTTCCTCGATGAAGTCGACCATGGCATCCGCCATCGACAGCTTCTCGTTGTCGAAGCCCACGATGAAGCCAGCGGTGACGAGCATGCCGGCGGCGTAGATCTTGTGGATGCTCTCGGCGATGTTGCGCCGCGTGTTCTGCTTCTTCCGCATCGCGACCAGCGTCGCCGGATCCGGACTTTCGATGCCGACGAAGATGGCGAAGAAATTGGCCGCCCCCATCAGGTCCAGGAGCTCGGGATCGTCGGCCAGATTGACCGATGCCTCGGTCGACAATTCGAAGGGATAGCCGTGGGCGCGCTGCCATTCGGCCAGCTGGGGAAGAAACAGCCTGAGCGACTTCTTGTTGCCGATGAAATTATCGTCGACGAAGTCGAGATGGCCGCGGTAGCCCATGGCGTAGAGCCTGTCGAGCTCGACCAGCATCTGCGCGTTGGTCTTGGTCCGCGGCACGCGTCCGTAGAGCTCGATGATGTCGCAGAACTCGCAGGTGAACGGACAGCCGCGCGAATACTGCACACCGAGATAGAGATAGTCCTCGAACTTCAGCAGGTCGAAACGCGGCACCGGCGTCGTGGTGACATCGGCCTGGAATTTCGGCGCGCTGAAGGTGCCGGAGCGTGCGCCGCTGTCCCAGGCCGCGATGAATTCGTCGATGACGCTTTCGGCCTCGCCGAGCACCCGGAAGTCGGCGCTTTCGTAGACGTGCGGGCTGGACGTCGGATCGGGACCGCCGACCACCACCGGCTTGCCCGCCGCGCGGCACAGTTCGATCAGGCGCAGCGTGTCGGCCTGCTGCGGCATCATTCCGCCGGTGAAGACCACGTCGGCCCAGGCGAGATCCTCGTCCCCGAGCGGCGCCGTATTGCAGTCGATCAGCCGTACCGTCCAGCTCTTGGGCAGCATCGCGGCAACGGTGATCAGCCCAAGGGGGGCAGCGGGGCGCTTCACGCCCATCAGTTCGCAGGATTCGCCAAAGCTCCAGAAGGACTCCGCAGTGAAAAGCGGATAGAGCATCAGCACGTTACAGGGGCTCGGCACGTTCATGGAACTCCTTTGGCTTCGCCGCAGTGTAGCAGAGCATCTTCGTCTTGCACCCCAGCAAAAGGGACAAACTGTCGCCGCAACGCAGCAGTGATCGAGGCCTGGAACCGGCGTTTACAGCCGGATCGTCGTCCCGAGCCGTGAATTGGCGTTCAGGGAGGGGTAAGCGGCCGCTTGGGCAGGAATCGGCGCCTGACGGCCGGACGACGGGCGCGACCCAGCGCCGTCAGCCGCGCTCGCTCGCAAGCAGCTTGCGGCTGCTCGCCAGGACATCGCTGCACCACGCGAAGAATGCACCCAGGAATTCACGGCCCGGCGCATCGGTGCGTGCGTGCTGCCTCAATGTCTCGAATCCCGTCTCCATCCGCGAGGCATTGCGCGCCAGCAGCGCGCGGATGTCGCTGCGGACCTGCGGATCGTCTTCCTGCTCGAGCATATGCACGTCGAGCTGGGTGACGTGGATGAACGAATATTGCGCATGCAGGACGGCCGTCATCGGACGCGGCCGGTCGACCACGATCGGACTGGGATAGAGCTCGTCTTGCGGATTGCTGATGATCCGGATCGCATTCTCGTTGGCGACGCCAAACGCCCTCAGCTTGTGATGGGCCATTTCATGAACGATCGCCTGCGCGGTCGCGAGCGGGCAATTGACCGTGAGGCCGATGACGCCAAAGCGCGCGTCGACCGAGTGGCTGGCCGAGCCGAGACGGCCGGGTCCGTCGGTCGGCTGTTCGGTGTCGTGATAGCACTGGATGGTGTGCACGATGTCCGGCCACTGTCTTGCAGCGAGCGGCCAGCGGCGGACGTAGCCAAGCGCCTGCTCCATTGCCGCGACGGCTTGCGCATCGGGGACGAACCGCGGCCCGGGCAGCAATGGATCCTCGGTGCGCAAGGCAACCCTGCCCTCCGCAATGGTCGGCGCACCGTTCGTCGAAGGCCGCCGGGGAGGCAGCGGCCGCCAGGGCGTCGGCTCGGTTTCGATCAATCCGAGGGCGACGGCGGTGTCGTACCCATCGGCCTGCGGCCGGGCCGTGCGTTCCCAGTCAATCGACGTCGCATCCATGGCGATCTCCTTCGAACGGGTCAGTGTCGGCAATCATTCGTCGGCGAGAGGGCCGCGGAGACCCGCCCGACCCGCCCGGGCAGCAAGGCACGCCCCATCGTCGCGGCAAGCGTGTCGATGTCCTTGAACCGGCGCAGCGAGCGGTCGGTGCCGATCACGATCACCGTTCGCGCGACCGCACGGACGACGGCCAGCGCCTCGCGACCGCTGGCCGCAAGCCGTTCCGGATCGATGAAAGCAAGGTCGACGCCATCAGGCGCGAGACGCAACAGGGCAGCAAGCGCCTCGATGCTGGTCCCTCCGAGCACCGGCAATGACGAATCCAGACGTCGGCGCGCGGCCTCCGCTGCCGCGGCATCTTCCTCGGTGCCGTAGAGTCTCATCCTTGGCCTGGTCTGCGCGATCAGCTCCAGCAGCAAGCCATCGCCGCATCCGACGTGCACGGCCGATCCCGCGCGGCGGAGCGTGCCGGTCTGCTCCCAGACGACGGTGCTGAAGCGCGAGCGCATCGCGAACGGACTTTCGAACCCCGCCGCTTCAAATCCCGTGCCGATCTCCGCGAGGATGGCGGCGCCATCCGCGGGCTTGACCGTTGCGGCCTCCGGTTTCGCCGGGCGCGCGGCGCCGCGACCAGGCTCTCGATGCGGCGGTCCGCTCTCGTGAGACAGCCACGTGCAGCGAAATGCGCCCGTCGTGATTTCGGCAACACCGTTGACCAGCGAAGCGTTGACCGCCCAATCCGCCATCGCTTCGAGCCAGCCCATCTCCTCGGCGAATCCCAAGGCGCGGCCGACGTCGATGTATTGGCGCGAATGATCGTGAGTGGCGGAGCAATCAGCGGAACAAGGCGCGTGCCTCACCGGCCCAAGCCCCAGAACCGCGAGCGCGGCATGGGCATGCATGGCCGCCATGCCGTCGCGCGCGAGCATGCTGGCCAACGGATCGCTGCCGCCGCGCTGGAGATGGTCCGCCCAGGATTTTGCGCAGCACGGCGGATAGCCAAACCGCATTGCCGCCTGCTCCAGGCCATCCGCCGCCGGCTCCGCGATCGAGGCATCGAGCGGCGGCTTGCCGATCAGGAACGCGTAGTCGAGCAGCCGCTTCGGTTCGTCGACCGACGCCTCGGCGGGCCAGTCGGCGGCATATCCGAGCGCGGCCTTGATCGGCTTCGCTTCGAGGCCGCTCGCGCGTGCTCTCTCCGTCAAGGCATCGACGCCATCATAGCCGGTCCATACCAGCGTGGCCGGAATCCGCTCGCGGCGCACCATCTCCAGTTCGATCGCGATCGCCGCATGCCTGAGACGTTCCAGGCGCGGCTGCCAGAGCGCGCGCGCCTGCGGGCCGCTGAAGCTGATGCGCTGCGCGGCCGCCTTGGCGAGCACCGGCTCCCGCGGCGCAGCCGCCAGCGGAGGACGGGGCCAAGTCAACCAACATGTCAGCCACGCCGACGTCATGATGGTCCCGCCTGCTGGATCAGCGAATGCAGGGTGGGATTGTCGCCGATCGACCAGGCGGCGATCATCTTCGCTTCGAGATCGGGCCGGCTCTCCGACCGGCTGATCACGACGTCCCCCTTGGCCTGAAGCTCGGTCTCGATGTCCTCGAACAGGCCGAACCAGACCGGACAATCGACCGAGCGCATCCGCCAGTCGCCTCCGATCGCCGTGCCCGGACAATTGCCCTTGCAGGCCAGGAAGAAGCGACACCCCTCGCATCCGCCATTGGCCTGCGGCGTGCGGTAAAGCGAGAGCTGGCGCTCGAATGCCTCGCGGCCGGCGCGCATATGGGTCACGCCATCCTTGTTGGTGCGGCCGCAATTGCCGAGCCGGCCGTCGCTCTCGACCCCCACCACGGCGCGGGTGGCATAGGGATCGCAGGCATGGAACACGCACGAGGTCTCGGCGTCGTTCCCCGTCAGCATCGCGGCCATCTCGGCGAAGATGTCGAAGCGAACCGACGCCAATTCCTGTTCGAGCCGGCGCAGCCGCCGCAGGGCCGCGAGGTTCTCCTGCGCGCTGAGCGGCAATCCTTCGCCGCCCTCGGTCTCGTCCTGCTCCAGGAGATGCAGGCGCAGCCTGCGCACACCGAGCCCGCCCAGAAACCGGATCCACTCGCAGAGGACGCCCAGCCGCTCCGGCGCCGCGTTCATCCGGTTCAACGTCACGATCACGTTCGGCGGCATGCCCTCCCGGCACAGCGTCTCGATCGCCGCCTCGATCCGCGCAGTCGCGCGCCGCGTCGCCGGCAGGCTGCCGGCCCAGCGGGCGTCGTTGAGCGGTCCCGGCCCGTCGATCGAGATGCCGATGCGAACCCGGTATTTCCTGAACAGCTCGATGTCGCGCTCCTCGATCAGCGTGCCGTTGGTCTGCATGCCGACCCCACCATGGCGGTCGAATCCCAATTGCATCAACCGCTCGAGATCCGGCCGGCGCGTCAGCATGATCTCGCCGCCGAACAGGCTGAACGGCTCCGCCAGCCGGTCCAGCGTGGCGATGATCGCATCGAGATCGTAGCGCGTCGGCACGTTGCCGGCGGTGCGGATACCCTCCTGATAGCAGTAGCGGCATTTGATGTTGCACTTGTCGCCGAGCGGGCGGACTTCGATGGTCATGGCTGCACCCGTTCCAGGCCAACCGGTTCGCCGTGGAAGTCGGTCAAGGCCGCGTGCAGCGGGCCTGCCGCCTCCTGAACGATCGGCTGCTCGCGCGGCAGGACGTAGCCGAGGGGAAACTCGGCACGGGCATCGGCGTCGAAGATCTCACGGCCGGCCTCGGTGACGAGCGACAGCATCCTGCCGTCGATCTCGATCGCAAACCGCCGCATCAGGAGCGCATCCGTTGCGGCCTCGACCGACGCGGCATCGAAACGATCGGCCAGCTGCGCGACGATGTTCGGCCGCGTGCAGGGATTGCGCAGCGGGTTGAGCACGGCGATCTCGACCGGTGTCGGGCAATAGAACGGCTGGCGCGCGCAGGCCCGCGTGTCGCTGATGAGATGAGCGCTTCCCGCGGCCGTCATCGTCAGCTGCGGTGCAAAGGGCTGGTCGAACCAGCGGGAGCGCCAGGTCGCGCTGGCGGTCTTCAGCGCCGTCAAATCCTGTTCGCGCGCGGCTTCGGGCGCCTCGCCTTCGAAGAAATAAGCGAGATCGGCGAGATCCTCGTCCGGGACGTCGTAGATCGCAGCATAGGCCGGCATCGGCGTGACGTTGCGAAAGCCGATCTCGGAAGCGCGTTCGAAATTGGGGCTGAACCGGTCGAGACGAATGCGGCCGCAGCCGACCGGCGGCTGAAGATGTTCGAGCAGCGGAACCATTCCGGCGACGGCGTCGTAAGCGTCGCGCGGCTCGCCGGGGAATCCATACAGGATCGACCAGACAAGTCCGACGCCGAGCTCACGGCAATTGCGCAGCAGACGCAGGTTGAGCAAGGCGCTCACGCCCTTGCGCATGAGATGCAACACCGGATCCGACAGGCTCTCGATGCCGGGCTGCAACCAGACCGTCCCCGCATGGGCCAGGGTTTCCAGCTGCGCCTCGTCCATGTTGGCCTTGATCTCGTAAAAAAAGCGAAAGGCGTGCGACGGACGTTCGGCGAGCTTTCCGAGCACGCCGTCGATGTGGGACATGCCGAGGATGTTGTCGGTCGCGGCGAACCGTCCGATTCCGAACGCCGCATGCAGCGTCTCGATCTCCTCCAGCACGCGCGGCGCCGACTTGGCCCGGAACGCCATGCCCGCGCCGTTCAGGCCACAGAAGGTGCAGTGATGTTTCTGCCCCCACCAGCAGCCGCGCGACGACTCGAACGGTATCGAGGGGCGGACGCGCGCAGCTTCGGACAACCCGGGCAATTGCGCGAAATAGTCGGCGTAGTCGGGGATGGGCAGCGCATCCATCCTGGTCGGACCGGCCGCCGCACCGACGCAAGGCCGCTCGCGGGACAAGCACCCCGGCAAATCGACCGGCCGCTCGCCGCGCAGGATCGCCTCGACGGACGGACCCAACACGGTGTCGGCTTCGCCATTGAAGACATAGTCGATCTGCGAAAAATTCTTCAGCAGCACCGCGCCCATCGGCCCGTGGCAATTGGCGCCGCCGAAGCAGATCACGACGGACGGGTCGCGCTCCTTGACCGCGGCCGCGATCGCCAGCGAGGCGACGGTCTGCTCGAACATCGAGGTGAAGCCGATGATCCTGGGGTTGCGTTCGAGCAAGCGGTCGGCTGCTTCCGCGACAAAGGACGGGATCACGGTGCGCCGAATCTCGTAGAGCTGCGCCAGCCCCTTGCGCTCGATGGCGGTGCCGAGCTCGCTTATGTGCTGCTGCACCTGCGGCCGGTCGGGCCGTGTTCCCAGGCAATTGCCAAACAGCCAGTCGCCCGCCAGCAGGTGGCTCGGCAGCTTCTCCGCAAGCTGCTCGTTCAGATCGAGCCCGATGCGGTCTGCGAAGACCAGATTCAGATAGAGCGACTCGGCGCTGATGCCCTTCTCCCGCAGCAGCGCCTGCAACAGGCCAAGCGCCGCCGACGGACGCACCACGGACATCACCGGCGCCGAGCAGAACAGGACATCGACGCTCATTGGGCGGCCACGACGGTTGCAGGCGCGGGCGGTCCGTCCAGCAGGATCTCGCAGGTCTCGATCTGGGGCCGCCGCGCCTCGGCGGCTTCCCGCACCCGCGCCAGCAGCTCCGGTGAGCGGAAGATGCGATCACAGGCGGTGCAGATCCCATCGAAATCCTCCGCGCGCATGGGCGCGGGATCGTCGGCCGTGACGGCGGCCAGGATAGCGACCGGTCCCTCGAGCCTGATCCATCGGTAGAGCGGGTCGTCGGCGGCAGCCCGCATGGCGGCTTCGATGCCCTCCTCCGCGATATGGCCGACCTTCAGGGATTCGTAGTGCGGAAGCACGCCGCAGCAGGGCCGGATGCCACCCTCGTGATCGACCGTGACGGTGTGGAGAACGGACTCGCAGGGTCCGCGATAGGCCGAGGCGTGCCGAACGCGCCCCGCCTGCGTGTCCTCATCCGTGTCCGCGCCGCGGCCGGTCGAGTTGGCGACGGTCTCATAGATGTTGATCCCCGGCTCGTCCTGGAGCCCCAGATCGGCGCGCAGGCTGGCGGCGGTAATCCGCGAACTGCTTTCGACCACCACGGCGATCCGGAGCAGCAGGCCGCACTCCCGCGCGGCGGCAACCGCATTGGCAATGAAGCTCAGCGGCACGAACGCGGCATGGGGATCGTCATAGGACAAGGTCATTTCGGTGAGGCCGGCGGCCCGCAATTGGCGAACGGCCGCCGTCGCGCGCGCGGGCGACTTGGCCCAGAACGCACTCGTCGTGATGCCGGCGCGCAGGCCCAGCGACGCGGCCAACGCCACGGCGTCAGCCACGATGTCCGCATGCAGCATCGGATCGCCGCCGACGAAATGGACGATCTCCATCGACGGGATCTGCGCGGCCTGGCCAATACAGCGATGAACGTCAGCGGCGGAGAGATGGCCGCCGTGAAACATGTCGGATGAGAAGCAGCAGTGCGAACATTTGAGCGGGCATTTCAAGGTGACGTTCAAAACCAGACTGGTAGGCGTCACCCTGGCCGCGCGGAAATCGGATAAATATTGTGCGCCGAGCGCCATGGCCGACCACCTCATATCCCGGCTGTCCGGCGTACCGGTCAGCCGGCCATCATGATCTGCCGACGAGATATCTGCGATGTCGGATCAGAGGATGTCGATATGGATCGTGCCGGCCTGGACGCCGCCGCTGCGCGAGGCCAGCTTGGTCCGCAGCATCGCCGCGGTCTGGTCGTCGAGCTGAACGCCGACGCTGCTCAAATAGGAAACCGGATCCTTGCTCACTTCGCTCGCAAGGCCGAGCAGGTCTGCGTGGGAAGTAAGTCCAGCAGGCGACTTCGCTTTGAGGTCATTACCTGACGCAAGAACTTTTTCGAGATCAATCGTAACGATGCGACCCATGGCGCTTTCTCCCTTAGGATGGACTAATGGTCCATCTAGCGCAAAGGTTGTACAATACCCTGGATTAGTCAAATCATTTCTCTACAACCAAACGCTGTGGCCATGCACCGCCGTTCACAACGCCGCAACACCGCGCACCCGGCATTGTTCCCCGCGCGCGCCGTCTCTTTGGCGGATCTTTGGCGGACACCCCTCGGACTGTTGATTTGAACGTTTCCAGTTTGCCGGACAGATTGCGCGCCTGAGTCTAATCGGTGGATTGGGCCAATCAGGGGACTTGCGATGGCAAATCTAACAATCAACGGAAAAACCTTCACACTGGATGTGGAGCCGGATACGCCGCTGCTCTGGGCGATCCGCGAGAATGCCGGCCTGACCGGCACCAAATATGGCTGCGGCATCGCGCAATGCGGCGCCTGCACCGTTCACATGGACGGTGTCGCCATGCGCTCCTGCGGGATCTCGGTCGCTGAGGCCGAGGGCAAGAAGATCACCACGATCGAGGGACTGGCGTCCGGCAATTCGCTGCACAAGGTGCAGGAAGCCTGGATCGCCCAGGACGTTCCGCAATGCGGCTACTGCCAGAGCGGCATGATCATGGCGGTGGCGGCGCTTCTGAACGAGAAGCCGAAGCCGACCGACGCCGACATCGACGAGGCCATTACCAATATCTGCCGCTGCGGCACCTTCCAGCAGGTGCGTGAGGCGATCCACACGATCGCAAGCGCGTAAGGAACCGCCACATGAACAAGCATGTTTCGCCCCGAATGAATCGCCGTGCCTTCGTCATAGGCAGCACCGCACTCGGCGCCGGCCTCGTGATCGGCCTCGATATCCCCTTCGGCGGCCCCGCCGTGGTCCGCGCGGCCGACGGCTCGCCCGAGATCGGCGCCTGGGTCGTGGTCAGGCCCGACGACACCGTGGTGATCCGCATCGCCCGCTCCGAGATGGGCCAGGGCTCGCTCACCGGCCTCGCCCAGCTCGTCGCCGAGGAACTCGAATGCGACTGGACCAAGGTCACGACCGAATATCCGACACCCGGCCAGAGCGTCGCCCGCAAGCGCGTCTGGGGCGATTTCTCGACCGGCGGGAGCCGCGGCATCCGCTCCTCGCAGGACTATGTCCGCAAGGGCGGCGCCACCGCGCGCGTGATGCTGATCCAGGCCGCCGCCGACCAATGGAAGGTGCCGGCGTCCGAATGCACCGTCGCCAACAGCGTCATCACCCACACGCCATCGGGAAAAACCACGACGTATGGCAAGGTCGCCGAGGCCGCGGCCAAGCTGACGCCGCCGGCCGACGTCACGCTGAAGGACCCGAAGGACTGGAAGCTGATCGGCAAGGGCGTGAAGCGGCTCGACACCGCCGACAAGACCACCGGCAGCATGATCTACGGCATCGACGTCAAGCTGCCCGGCATGCTCAACGCCGCGATCAAGGACTGCCCGGTGTTCGGCGGCAAGCTGAAGAGCTTTGACGAGGCCAAGATCGCCGGCATGAAGGGCGTCAAGAAGGTCGTCAAGGTCGGCGATAGCGCGGTTGCGGTTGTTGCCGACACCTGGTGGCACGCCAAGACCGCGCTGGAAGCGTTGCCAATCGTCTGGGACGAGGGCGACAACGCCAAGGTTTCGAGCGAGTCGATTGCAAAATGGCTGGCTGAGGGCCTCGACAACGCGCAACCGGCCTATGTCGGCAACAAGAACGGCGACGCCAAAGCGGCGATCGCCGGCGCCGCCAAGAAGATCGAGGCCGTCTACAGCTATCCCTACCAGAACCACGCCACGATGGAGCCGATGAACGCCACCGCGCTCTACACCGCGGACAAATGCGAGGTCTGGTGCGGCACACAGAATGGCGAGGCGGCCTTCGCAGCGGTGCTGGAGGCCTCGGGTCTGCCGGCGGAGAAGTGCGACGTGCACAAGGTGATGCCCGGCGGCGGCTTCGGCCGGCGCGGCCAGACCGACTATGTCCGCCAGGCGGTCGCGATCGCCAAGCAGATGCCGGGCACACCGATCAAGCTGGTGTGGTCGCGCGAGGAGGACATGGCGCACGGCAGGTATCACCCGATCACACAGTGCAAGATGACCGGCGCGTTCGATGCCAACAACAATCTGGTCGCGCTGCACTACCGTCTGTCCGGGCAGTCCATCCTGTTCTCGCTCCGCCCCGAAGCGCTGCAGAACGGCATGGATCCGGCCGCGTTCCAGGGCGTCGCCCAATCCGGCGAAGCCGCGTTCGGCTACTCGGTGCCGAACCTCCTGATCGAGCATGCGATGCGCAACCCGCACGTTCCGCCCGGCTTCTGGCGCGGCGTCAACGTCAATCACAACGCGATCTACATGGAATGCTTCATGGACGAGCTGGCCCAGGCCGCAGGCCAGGACCCGCTCGAATTCCGCCGCAAGCTGATGGGCAACCACCCCAAGCATCTGGCGGTGCTCAATGCCGTGGCCGAGAAGATCGGCTGGAGCACGCCGGCGCCGCAGGGCGTCTATCGCGGCATCGCGCAGGTGATGGGCTATGGCAGCTATGTTGCTGGTGCTGCCGAGATCTCGGTGACCGACGGCAGCAAGATCAAGGTGCATCGCATCGTCGCCTCGACCGATCCCGGATACGTCGTCAATCCGGCGCAGGTGGAGCGGCAGATCGCCGGCTCCTTCGTCTATGGCCTCTCCGCGCTGTTCTACGGCGGCTGCACCGTCAAGGACGGCCGCATCGAGCAAACCAACTTCGACACCTACAATTCGATGCGCATCAACGAGATGCCGAAGGTGGAATCGGTGATGGTGCCAAGCGGCGGATTCTGGGGCGGTGTCGGCGAGCCGACCATCGGCGTCGCGGCGCCGGCGGTGCTGAACGCCTATTTTGCGGCCACCGGCAAGCGCATCCGCTCGGTGCCGCTGCGCGACCAGAACATCACCTTCGCGTAAGATAAGGCCGCGGCGGTTACAACGGCCGCCGCGGCATTTTCCGGATGGGACCCATGAATGCGCCGGTGACACGGCGGAATGCCGTCCTTGGCATCACCGCCGCGGCCACATCGCTCGCCGTACCTTCGATCCTGCGCGCGCAATCGGCGGGCCGTGTCGTCGTGATCGGCGGCGGCTTCGGCGGCGCGGCCTGTGCTCGCGCACTCAAACGCGCCAGCGCGACATTGCAGATCACACTGATCGAGCCGAACAAGGTCTTCACCTCCTGCCCCTTCAGCAACGAGGTGATCGCGGGCCTGCGCGAGATCGAAGCGCAGCAGTTCGGCTATGACAAGCTCGCCTCCGAAGGCGTCGCCATCGTCAGCCGGGCGGCGACCAGGATCGATGCGCAGACGCGAAGCGTGACGGTCGATGACGGCACCACGCTTGCCTACGACCGCCTCGTGCTCTCGCCCGGCATCGACTTCCATTTCGAAGCGCTGCCCGGCTACGACGACGCCGCGTCGGAGAAAATGCCGCACGCCTGGAAGGCCGGCGCGCAGACAATATTGCTGCGCAAGCAGCTAGAGGCGATGGCGGATGGCGGCCTCGTCGCGATCGCGATCCCCGCCAATCCCTCACGCTGCCCGCCGGCACCTTACGAGCGCGCCAGCCTGATCGCGCACTATCTGAAGACGAAGAAGCCACGCTCGAAGGTGTTGATCCTCGATGCCAAGGACAATTTCTCCCAGCAGCGGCTGTTCGAGAAGGCATGGAAGGAGCTCTACGGCGACATGATCGAGCGCGTGGCGCTGTCGCAAGGCGGCCGCGTCACTTCGGTCGACCCCTCGACCGGGACCATCGTTACCGAATTCGGCAACTACACCCCCGACGTCGCCAATGTCATCCCGCCGCAGCGTGCCGGACACATCGCCGGGATCGCGGGCGCTGCGGATGCGACCGGCTGGTGCCCGATCGATCCCGTGATTTTCGAATCGAAGCTCGTGCAAAACATTCACGTCATCGGCGACGCCTGCCTCGGCGGCGGCATTCCCAAGTCCGCATCAGCCGCCGGCGCGCAAGGCACGGCCTGCGCCGCTGCGATCGTCAGTCTGCTTGCCGGCCGTGCGCCGGACATGCCGCGGCTGAGCGGTGTGTGCTACACCACCGTCGCGCCCGGTTACGGCTTTTCGCTTGCCGGCAATTACCAGCCCAAGGGCGACATCTTCGCGGAGGTCGAGGGCGGCGCGACCAGCCCGGTCGATGCACCGCGCGAGCTGCGTGCGCGCGAGGCGGCCGAGGCGGAGCGCTGGTTTCAAACCATCACGGCGGACAGCTTTGGCTAGAGCATCCCTCCATGTCGCAGCGCTGATCGCCGCCGTTGTCTTGGCCAGCGGAGCAAGAGCCGACGAGCTCGTGCCCTACAGAATCATCGGTGACACCATCCCGGAGCCGCTCACGGGTGCGCCAGGCGACCCCGCGCGCGGCCGCGCGCTGGTGGTGGCGCGCACCACGACCTGCATCCTCTGCCATTCCGGGCCGTTCCCGGAGGCGCGGTTCCAGGGTGACCTCGCGCCCGATCTCACCGGCACCGGGAACTGGTGGTCGGCGGGCCAGTTGCGGCTGCGGCTGGTCGATGCATCGCGCTACAACCCGCAGACCATCATGCCGTCCTATTATCGCAATGACGGGCTGGTCCGTGTCGGACGTAATTTCGCCGGCAAGCCGATATTGTCGGCTGCAGAGATCGAGGACATCGTGGCCTATCTTGCAACGCTCCGGGACTAGGACTGTTCATGCGAACCACACGACGACAATTCCTGAGCCTTGCCGGAGGCGTTACCGCCGCCGGGACGATCCCGATCGTCACGCTGCGGCCGCTTGAGGCGACGCCTGCGATGCTCAACACCGCGATCCGTAACGTCATCGGCGAAGCTCCGGTGCGCACCGGCCGGGTCAAGCTCGACATCCCGCCGCTGGTCGAGAACGGCAACACGGTGCCGATGACGGTGAGCGTCGCGAGCCCGATGACGGCGAACGACTACGTCAAGAGCATCCACGTCTTCAACGAGAAGAACCCGCAGCCGAACATCGGCAATTTCCATCTCGGCCCCTCCTCCGGCCGCGCCCAGGTCTCGACCCGGATCCGGCTCGCCGACACCCAGAAAGTGGTCGCAATCGCGCGGCTGTCCGACGATACGTTCTGGCAGGCCGCCGCCGAAATCGTCGTGACACTGGCGGCCTGCACCGAGGAGATGAACTGATGGCCGCGCTGATCAACGTTCCGGCAAAGGCCAAGCGCGGCGAAATCATCGAGATCCGCACGCTGACCTCGCACATCATGGAAACCGGCTTTCGCCACACCGCTGCCGGCGAACTCGTGCCGCGCGACATCATCACGAGTTTTACGTGCCGCTACAACGGCACGGAGATCTTCCGTGCCGACCTCTTCCCGGCGATCGCGGCCAATCCATACCTGTCGTTCTTCACCGTTGCGAAGGAGAGCGGCAGGTTCGAGTTCGAATGGATCGGCGACAACGGCTACGCGTCCACGGCGTCGGCATCGATCACGGTCGAATGAAGTTTTGGCGCGCGATAGCGGCGGCGACATTGTTGGCCGCGGCCCCTGCCCTGCTCGCCGGCGAAATTCCGTCCGATGCGCGCCGTTCCGGCTATGCCTTCATGGGACCCGACACGCGCGCGATGCAGGATGACGACACCTCCAATCCGGGCATGTTGTTCGTGCTCGATGGCGAGGCGTTGTGGGCGAAGAAGACCGGCAGCGCCGACAAGGCCTGCGCCGACTGCCACGGCGAGGCGCGGAGCAGCATGAAGGGCGTCGCGGCGCGCTATCCCGCCTTCGACAAGTCGCTCAGCCGCCCCGTCACGCTCGACCAGCGCATCAACATCTGCCGCGCCAACCATCAGCAGGCAACGCCGCTGCCCTATGAGAGCCGCGACCTGCTGGCGCTGTCCGCCTTCGTCGCCCACCAGTCACGTGGCGTTCCGATCACAGCCGGCGATGATCCGCAACTAGAACCCTTCGTTGAGCAAGGCCGCAACCTGTTCACGCAGCGCGAGGGCCAGCTCAACCTTGCCTGCACCAATTGCCACGACGACAACTTTGACAAGCGCCTCGCCGGCGCGCCGATCACGCAGGGACAGCCGACCGGCTACCCGCTCTATCGCCTGGAATGGCAGACGCTGGGATCGCTGGAGCGGCGGCTGCGCAGCTGCATGACCGGCGTCCGCGCCCAGGCCTATGATTACGGCGCACCTGAGCTGGTCGCGCTCGAGCTCTACCTGATGTCGCGGGCGCGCGGCCTGCCGATGGAGACGCCGGCGGTGCGACCTTGATCCGCCAGAATAGGACTAGGCAGGCGTGGCACGGCCGCTAGTATCCCTCCCAAAGAAAACGAGTCATCGGGAGGGATACAGTGGCTGACCATCAGATTTCGCGCCGCAGACTATTGGCCGGCACCGCGGCGGCCGGCGCGCTTGGCCTCACTGGATTTCCGGCGCGCGCGGAGGTGAACTGGAAGAAATACGCCGGGACCAAGCTGGAGGTGATCCTCGCCAAGGGCCCGCGCGGCGACAACCTGCAAAAATACGTCAAGGAGTTTACCGAGCTCACCGGCATCCAGGTGGAGTCGGAGCAGATTCCCGAGCAGCAGCAGCGCCAGAAGGTCGTGATCGAGCTCACCTCGGGCCGGCCGAGCTTCGACGTCGTCCACCTCAGCTATCACGTGCAGAAACGGCAATTCGAGAAAGGCGGCTGGCTCGCCGACCTCACGCCCTACATGAAGGACCCGACGCTGACCGCGCCCGATCTCGTGGAGAGCGATTTCTCGGCCGCCGGCCTGCAATACTGCAAGAACGACAAGGGCCAGATGCTGTCGCTGCCCTGGTCGGTCGACTATTTCATCCTCTACTACAACAAGGAGCTGTTCCAGAAGAAGGGCGTCGCCGTCCCCAAGACGCTGGACGAGATGGTCGCGGCGGCCGAGAAGCTCACCGATGCCAAGGAAGGCACCTACGGCTTCGTCGGACGCGGCCTGCGCAACGCCAACATGACGTTGTGGACCAACTTCTTCCTCAACTATGGCGGCGAATTCCTCGATGCGAGGGGCAACATCCTGACCGACGGTCCGGAGGCCATTGCGGCAACCAAGCTCTATCAGACATTGCTGACGAAAGTCGCTCCGCCCGGCGTCGCCGGCTTCAACTGGATGGAGTCGATGGCCTCGTTCACGCAAGGACGTTCGGCGATGTGGATCGACGGCGTCGGCTGGGCGCCCCCGCTGGAGGATCCGGCAGCCTCACGCGTGGTCGGCAAGGTCGGCTACACCGTCGTGCCGGCCGGCCCGAAGGGACAATATTCAGCGACCTATGGTGATGGCATCGGCATCGCCGCGGCGAGCAAGAACAAGGAAGCCGCCTATCTGCTTTGCCAATGGGTGGTCTCGAAGCAGCAGGGCGCCCGGCTGCTGCAAGCCGGCGGCGGCGTACCGTTCCGCAACTCGATCCTGAACGATGCCGAGGTCCAGAACGGCGTGAAGATGCCCAAGGAATGGCTGCAATCGGTGATCGATTCCGCCAGGATCAGCAAGCTGGGCCTGCCGGTGATCATTCCGGTCGCCGAATTCCGCGATCTTGTCGGTGCCGCGGTCACCTCGACCCTTGCAGGCGCCGACCCGGCCGCAGAGCTGAAGAAGGCCCACGAGCAATTCCGGCCGATCCTGGAGCGCAGCGAAAAGGCGTGAGTGCGTTGACACAATCAACTCCGGCCGCGGCTTCCACCGGGACCGCGTCGGAGAAGCCATTGCGGCGACCGTCTTACTGGCCGTTCGTGGTGCCGGCGCTGGTCGTCGTGCTCGCCATCATCATCTTCCCGTGGGTCTTCACCATCTGGATGAGCCTGAACGAGTGGAAGGTCGGCTCGGCGACCACCTTCGTCGGGCTCTCCAACTATCTGCGGCTGACGAGCGATCCCCGATTCCTCGAGGCGGTGGGCCACACCATGGTCTACACCGTGCTGTCGGTGCTGCTGCCACTGCTGCTCGGCACGCTCGCAGCCGTGGTGTTTCACCAGAAATTCGCCGGCCGCGGCTTCCTGCGCGGCGTCTTCATCATGCCGATGATGGCGACGCCGGTCGCGATCGCGCTGGTCTGGACCATGATGTTCCATCCGCAGCTCGGCGTGCTGAATTACCTGTTGTCGCTGGTCGGGATACCTCCGCAGCTCTGGGTCTTTCACCCCGCAACCGTCATTCCCTCGCTGGTGCTGGTGGAGACCTGGCAGTGGACGCCCCTGGTCATGCTGATCGTGCTCGGCGGGCTCGCGGCGATCCCGGCCGAGCCTTATGAGAGCGCCCAGATCGACGGCGCCAGTTTCTGGCAGGTGTTCCGCTTCATCACGCTGCCGCTGATCATGCCGTTCCTGTTCATCGCCGGCATGATCCGCATGATCGACGCGGTGAAAAGCTTCGACATCATCTTCGCGATCACTCAGGGCGGACCGGGCTCGGCGTCGGAGACGATCAACATCTATCTCTACAGCGTCGCCTTCACCTATTACGACCTCGGCTACGGCTCGGCGATCGCGGTGGTGTTCTTCCTGCTGATCGTCCTGCTTGCGGCGGTGATGCTGTACGCCCGCCAGCGCATGGTGTGGACCGAGATCGCGAGCGGCGCATGACACCCCGTCAAATCCTCGGCAAGATCGGCCTGTGGCTTTCGGTGTTCGTCATCGTGTCGCCGGCCATCCTGTTCTTCCTCTGGATGTTGTCGCTGTCGCTCAAATTCGAGGTCGACAATGCCGCCTACCCGCCGGTGTTCATCCCGGAGCGTTTCGCCTGGAAGAACTATACCGACGTGCTCGCCTCCAACCGCTTCCTGACCTATTTCGTCAACAGCCTGATCGTGACCGGCAGCGCGACCTTGCTTGCGCTCGTCGTCGGCGTTCCCGCCGGCTATGGCATCGCGCGGATGGCCGCGCACAAATCCGCGATCGTGATCCTGATCGCCCGCATCACGCCGGGATTGTCCTATCTGATCCCGCTGTTTCTCATGTTCCAGTGGCTCGGGCTGCTCGGCACGCTGGTTCCGCAGATCATCATCCATCTGGTGGTGACGGTGCCGATCGTGATCTGGATCATGATCGGCTATTTCGAGACGACGCCGATGGAATTGGAAGAAGCAGCCCTGATCGACGGCGCCACGCGTTGGCAGGTCTTCCGCCACGTCGCGCTGCCGATCGCCAAGCCGGGCATCGCGGTTGCCTTCATCCTGGCCGTGATCTTTTCCTGGAACAATTTCGTCTTCGGCATCGTGCTGGCGGGCCGCGAGACGCGCACCTTGCCTGTGGCGGTCTACAACATGATCTCGTTCGACCAGTTGAGCTGGGGGCCGCTCGCGGCGGCAGCCCTGATCGTGACCTTCCCGGTGCTGCTGCTGACGGTGTTGGCCCAGCGGCAGATCGTCGCCGGGCTGACGGCGGGGGCGGTCAAGGGCGGATAGCTAGCGCGAGGTCGCAACGACGCGGCCGGATCCGTGGCGCATGGCCGCCGCGAGTGATTTTTGCGTGTGCACGATGTGCTCCTCAAGCAGCTTAATGGCCGTATTGGCGTCTCCGGCACGGCACGCATCGAGGATGGCCCAATGCTCGCGGTTCGGCTGCTGCTTGCCCGCCGCCAACGAGACCTGCAGCCTGACGAAGCGGCTGACATGCCCATAGTTTAATTCGATCATCGATAGCAGCTTCGGGCGATTGCAGGGAACGTACAGCGTTTCGTGAAACCGCCAGTTCATCTCGCCCCATTTCTGGGGTTCCGGCTCGTTGTCATAGCCACCGAGAATCTCAGCAGCGGAATCGAGATCGGCATCGACCATGTTCGGAATGGCAAGCTTGAGCGCGCGGCATTCCAGACCGATCCGGATCTCCAGCAGCTCCAGCACGTCTTCCAGCGAGACCGACGATACCGCGGCGCCCCGATTCGGGTGCAACGTAACGAGGCCTTCGCTTTCCAACTGTCGAAGAGCTTCGCGAACCGGGATACGGCTTGTCCCGAAACGGCTGGCGAGTTCATCCTGGCGCAGCTGCATGCCGGCAGCCAGTTCGCCGCTGAAGATGGCCTTGCGCAGCGCATCCCTCACCAAATCCGGTGTGGACGCTACGCGGCCATCGCTCGTAGCGGTGCTCGGCTTGTCCGGCGGGGTGCCTGGACGCAGACCTTTCTTGGGTGAGGTTCGGGTTTTCATGACAGGCGTGACAGCCAATCGCCCTCGTTGCCGCACAATCGCGACCGTCCCCGTATAAAATCAGCCCACGAATTGCGCAAGAGAACCTCCGAACCTGCTCAAACGAACTGAACACCTATTGATAAGATGCCGGATCGGCCGAGTCGCTCGGGCGCTGAACGACCTTCTTCAGTGCTGCGCTCATCGGAAGGTTGAGATTGATATTGCGCGGCGGGATCGGCGTCTCGAACCATTTGCGGTAGATGCGCTCAAAATCACCGGAGCTGAAGAGATCACCAAGCGTGGCATCCACCAACTGCTTGAAGCCGGGATCGTCGCGCCGCATCATGATCGCGTACGGCTCCACCGAGAGAAAATCTTTCGAAATCTGATAGAGCGATGGATCATGCGAGTTGGCGATCAAACCGGCAAGCAAGACGTCATCCATCACGAAGGCAGACGCACGATCGGTCGAAACCATCAGGAAAGCCTCTGCGTGATCCTTCGCCGGAACGATGGTCATACCGAGGTTGTTTCGGACGTTGAGTTCGTTGAGCAACCGCAGGCTTGTGGTACCGGCAGTCGAGACGACGGTGCGTCCCTTGAGATCGTCGAAGCGACCGATACCCGCCGATTTCTTCGAGACGAAGTTGCTGGTCGTCAAATAGGTTGTCGACGAAAATGCCACCTGCGTCTGCCGCTCGGCCGTGTTCGTCGTGGACCCGCACTCGATATCGACGGTGCCGTTGGCGAGCAGCGGAATTCGCGTTGCTGATGTCACTGGCAGATACTTGACCTGAAGATCGGGTCGATTGGTCAGGGTCTTAATCCGGTCGACGATGCGCGAGCAGAGATCGACCGAGAAGCCGACCACATGTTGCGCGTCGTCGAAATACGAGAATGGGATCGACGTATCGCGGTGGCCAAGGGTGAGGACGCCGCTGCTTGCGATCCTGTCCAGCGTATCGGACTTACTTTGCGCAGACAGGGGACACGCTGGTGAGAGGGAGAGAAACGCCAAACAAATCAAAACATTAGATCCRACATTACGCATATTTGCCGCCTTTTTGGATACACAATGTCTTTATTGTATACGATATAGTTCTATATTATACAATGGCCGCGCGCGCCGTGGTGAAGTCGGCAGCGCTTGCGAAACGCGGAGCGGCCTGTCCGGCTCAAGACGAAAGGGAAGATCAGTGCATTACGACGTCGTCGTTATCGGCGGAGGCGCGGTCGGGGCGAGCATCGCCTACTTCCTGAGGCGTCATCCGAAGGCGTGCTCAGTAGCCGTGGTCGAACGAGACAAGACCTACCGCCTCGCTTCGACACCGCGTGCATCAGGCGGCGTCCGCCGGCTGTTCGCGCTGCCCGAGAACATCGCGCTTTCCAATTTCAGCATTCCCTTCTTCGAGCGATTTGACACCGACATGGCGGTGGATGGCGAACCGGCACAGATCGACTTCAAGAAAAACGGCTATCTCTTCATCGTCTCGGCTGCAGACATCGGCACGCTCGAGAGAAACTTTCGCGTGCAGGAAGAGAACGGCGTTAACGTCGTTTGGCTCGATCAAAACGGATTGAAGATCAGATTACCCTCAATGAATGTCGACGATCTCGCAGCCGCAGCATATTCGCCTGACGATGGCTGGCTGGATCCCTACAGCGTGCTGCGCGGATTGCGGCGGAAGGCCCTCTCGATCGGCGCGACGTTCCTCGATGACGAGGTTATCGGACTCGAGGCGCAGCGCGGACGCGTCAGAAATGTGACGCTGAAATCGGGAGCAGTCATCTCAGCGGACCACGTGGTGAACGCGGCCGGCGCATGGGCAAAGGAGATCAGCGCGATGGTCGGGATGCGGGTGCCGATCGAACCGATG
>NZ_JBFULU010000023.1:0-123038 GCF_054049735.1 Bradyrhizobium sp. P5_C12 | reverse complement strand
TGATGAGAACGCAGGGCATTGGGAACAACTCCYGGATATCGAGATCAAAATCGCATGATTCAGACCTGGAACCCGCCGCATCGGAAGGGCATTATGACACCGCCCAGTAAAGCGCATCTTACCCGGTCCCTACTCCGTATTCCCGCCCAAATTAAGTAAGCTGTAACCTTCGGTTGAGTCGCGGCCGCAACGACTCAGGATGCGCGCCCAGAACCCGCTATTGTGGAGCGAGGCTGCAGGGGTCCGAATGACATCGACGGCAAAAGCCAAAACCGATCTGCGAGAGGTGGACGTGCCTACAACGATCGAGCGAGGCACGTTCCTTTCGACGCTGCCGGCGACCCGGGGCGACCGCACCGCAGCATTGGCGATCGTCGGTGTCTCCGCCATCATTTTCGCGGTCGCGGTTCCCTTCGCAGGTATCCCGCTGCTGCCTGTGCCGGCCTTCGTCGCGAGCTATCAATCCGCCCTCGCTGTCTGCGACGTCATCACCGCAGTCCTGTTGTTCTCGCAATTTGCGGTGTTGCAGACCCGCGCACTGCTGTGGCTTTCGAGCGGCTATCTGTTCACAGCGATAGCCGCCGTGGTCCACGCGCTCAGCTTTCCCGGCCTTCTCGCGCCGAATGGGCTGTTTGGCTCAGGCCCGCAGACAACCGCCTGGCTCTATATGATCTGGCACGGCGGCTTTCCGATGTTCGTGCTGGCCTATGTTTGGTGGAAGGGAGCGAACGGAGGGGTCGAAACCTCGGGTCCGGCGCGAAACGCGATCATCGGCAGCTTGCTCGGTGTCGGCGTAGCAGTGACGGCCCTCACCTGGATCGTGACCGCCCGGCACGATCTGCTTCCGGCCCTGTTGAAGGAAGGCGGCGGCTTCACGACGGCGCAGGTGGGCGTGATTTCGTTCGTGTGGTCTTTGAGCTTTGCCGCCCTGATCGGTCTGTGGTTCAGGCGGCCGCATGCGGTGCTCGACGTCTGGCTCATGGCGGCGATGTGCGCCTGGCTGTTCGATATCGCCCTGTCGGGGATCTTCAATTCTGCCCGCTTCGATCTCGGCTTCTACGCCGGCCGCCTCTACGGCCTCTGCGCCGCATTGCTTGTGCTGGCGGTGCTGCTGATCGAAAACGTCCGTCTCCAGGCGAAGACGGTGGGCCTCGTCGGCAGATTGCGCGAGCAATCGGCCTCGGATCGCGACTTCTATGGCAAGCGCCTCGCCCTGTACGGCGCCGTCGTCGAGTCCGCCAACGACGCCATCATCACCAAGTCCCTCGACGGCATCATCACCGGCTGGAACAAGGCCGCCGAACATCTGTTCGGCTATTCCGCCGCGGAGGCCATCGGCAAGCCGATCGACATCATCGTGCCGCAGGATCGGAAGGCGGAAGTCAGGGGGATCCTCAACCGGGTCAGCGGCAACGAGTCGATCGCGCAGCACGAGACGGTTCGGCTCCGAAGGGACGGCCGCGCACTCGACGTCGTCCTCAATATTTCGCCGCTGAGATCGGCCGGCGGAGAGATCATCGGGGCTTCCAAGATCGTCCACGACATCACCGAGCAGAAGCGCGCCAGCGAGGTGCTTCGCCAGGAGACCGAGGAGCGCCAGCGCATCTTCGAGACCTCGCAGGACCTGATCCTGGTCACCGACGGCTTCGGCAAATTCATCCAGGTCAGCCCGAGCGTGAAGGACATCCTCGGCTTCAGCCCGGAGGACCTGATCGGCCACAGCGCGACCGAGTTCATCCATCCCGACGACCTCGAGAAGACGCGGAGCGAGATGCGCGCGGCGCGCCGCGGCCAGATCAAGCGCAGCTTCGAGGCACGCTACTACCACTACGACGGTCACGAGGTCTCGCTGAACTGGATGGGCACCTGGTCGGACCCCGTCAAGCGCCATTTCTTCATCGGCCGCGACCTGACCGACAAGCAGGCCGCCGAGGCCCAGCTCCGTCAGGTCCAGAAGATGGATGCGATCGGCCAGCTGACCGGCGGCGTCGCCCACGACTTCAACAACGTGCTGACCGTCATCACCGGCACGATCGGCATCCTCGGGGACGCCGTCGCCGACCGGCCCGAGCTCGCCGCCATCACCAAGCTGATCGACGATGCCGCCGAACGCGGCGCGCAGCTGACCAAGCATCTGCTCGCCTTCGCCCGCAAGCAGCCGCTCCAGCCGCGCGAGATCGACGTCAATGCGCTGGTGCTGGAGGCCGCCAAGCTCCTGCATCCGACGCTCGGCGAGCAGATCACGATCATGCCGCAGCTCACCGAGGACGCCTGGCCGACGCTGATCGACCCGAGCCAGCTCTCCACTGCGGTCCTCAATCTGGCGCTCAACGCGCGCGACGCCATGCCCGACGGCGGCACGCTGGTGCTGGAGACCCGCAACGTCTTCCTCGACGACGGCTATGCCAGCATGAATGCCGACGTCTCTCCCGGCAATTACGTGATGATCGCGGTCAGCGACACCGGCTCCGGCATCCCGCCGGAGCTGCTCGACCGGGTATTCGACCCCTTCTTCACCACCAAGGAGGTCGGCAAGGGTACGGGCCTTGGGCTCAGCATGGTGTTCGGCTTCGTCAAGCAGTCCGGCGGCCACATCAAGATCTACAGCGAGGAAGGCCACGGCACGAGCGTGAAGATCTACCTGCCGCGCTCGAGCGGCGTGCAGGAGACCGAGTACGAGGCACTCCAGAATGTGCCCATCACCGGCGGCGACGAGAAGATCCTCATCGTCGAGGACGACGCGCTGGTGCGGCAGTATGTCATGACCCAGATCAAGAGCCTCGGCTATACCGCGCTCGAAGCCGCCAACGCGGCCGAAGCCCTCGTCATCATCGATGCCGACAACGGCATCGACCTGCTCTTCACCGACATCATCATGCCCGGCGCCATGAACGGCCGCCAGCTCGCCGACGAGGCGGCACGGCGGCGCCCGGATCTGAAGACGCTGTTCACCTCGGGCTACACGGAGAACGCCATCGTCCATCACGGCCGGCTCGACTCCGGCGTGCTGCTCCTGGCGAAGCCCTACCGCAAGTCCGAGCTCGCCAAGATGCTGAGGACGGCGCTCGCCAGTTGAGCGCGGCGCATGCGTGCGCTATCGCTTCAGCCCAATCGCCTGGAGCGCATGGAGTGCCGTCGTTGAAAAACCTTCTCACCGATATCGCCGGCGTCCGCGTCGGCCACGCCGAGGATGCCAAACTCGCCTCCGGTACGACCGCGATCATCTTCGACTCCCCCGCAGTCGCGGCGATCGACGTCCGCGGCGGCGGCCCCGGCACGCGCGAGGACGCACTGCTCGATCTTGCCAACACGGTCGAGCGCGTCGACGCGATCGCGCTGTCGGGCGGCTCCGCCTTTGGCCTCGATACCGGCGGCGGCGTGCAAGCCTGGCTTGCCGAGCAGGGCCGTGGTCATCGGGTTCGCGAAGCGCTGATCCCAATCGTGCCGGGCGCGATCCTGTTCGATCTCCTCAATGGCGGCGACAAGGCCTGGGGACGCTTTTCGCCCTATCGCGACCTCGGCTACGCCGCGGCCGCGGCCGCCGCCGGCACAGACTTCGCGATCGGCAGCGTCGGCGCAGGCCTTGGTGCCACCACCGCAACATTCAAGGGCGGCCTCGGCTCGGCCTCGGCGGTGACGCCTGATGGCGTGAAGGTCGCGGCGATCGTCGCCGTCAACGCGGTCGGCAGCGTCACGGTCGGCAACGGGCCGTGGTTCTGGGCGGCGCCGTTCGAGGTGGACGGCGAATTCGGCGGACGCGGCCTGCCTGACAAGTTCACCGACGACATGCTCCGCATGCGCATCAAGGGCGGTCCCGCCGCGAGTGCGCGCGAAAACACCACCATCGGCGTCGTCGTCACCGACGCGGTGCTGACCAAACCACAGGCCAAGCGTCTCGCGATGATCGCGCACACCGGCTTTGCCCGCGCCATCTATCCGGTGCATGCACCGACCGACGGCGACGTGCTGTTCGCCGCTGCAACCTGCGAAAAGCCGATCGAGCCGCTGGTCGGGCTCACCGAACTCGGCACCGTCGCCGCCAATGTGGTCGCGCGCGCAATCGCACGGGGCGTGTACACCGCGACGGCGTTGCCGTTCCCCGGCGCGCTGCCGGCGTGGAAGGACCGGTTCGGCGCGTAGCACGAACGCCCCTCTCTCCACGCGTCACGCGTCGTCGCCCGGCGAAGACCGGCGATCCAGTATTCCAGAGACGGTAGTGATTGAACCGAGAAGCCGCGGCGTACTGGATGCCCCGGTCAAGCCGGGGCATGACAGCGAGTGGGCGTCACACGCTCATCGACATGGACGAACCGGCAGTCGCTGATGCGCCTTGCCCTTGCCGCTGCATCAACTGCGCGAACAGATCGTAGGCCGAATTACGGGAAGAGCTGGAGGCGCCCGGGACCGTCGTCGACATCTTGAAGCCGTCGGCATAGGTGACGGTGGTGGTGGTCGAGCCGTCGGCACCGGTCGTCGTGGTCGAGGTCGAGCCGCCGCTCTGCGACGAGGAATCCGAGCTGCTGCCGGACGCGTCGCCTGCGCCCTGGGCGTGGTGGTGGCCGCCATGGCCGCTCTTCAGCGCCTTCGACATCTCGTCGAGGCTGACGCTGTCGTCGGAATTCGCATCGAGCTTGGAGAACACGTCGTCGGCCTGTGCCAGGTTGGTGCCGCCGGCGCCCAGCGCGTCCTCGAATTCCGACTTGGTGATCTTGCCGTCGCCGTCGGCATCGATTTGCGAGAACAGGTGCTTGAGGGCGTCCTCGCGACTCGTGGATGTTGATGCCGAGGCAGACGTCGAGCTCGACGAGGTCGAGGTGGTCGCGCTGCCGGTGCCGTCCGAGGACTGGCTTTGCGCGGCGAACAACGCGTTCATCGTCTCCGGCGATATCTGCGGATATTTGCCTGCATTGACCGACGAGGTCGCGCCGCTGCTCGTGCTGTTGCTGCCGCTGTCGATCGCGAACGGATTGGTCGGCGCGCTTTGCGACGATCCCGTCTTGTGGGTCGAGGACGACGATTTCGAATTCGTCAGCGACTGGATCGCGTCGAGCGCAGTCGAGACGGCGCCAAGGGCAAACAACATTGCACAACTCCAACCGATGCGGGCATGCCGCGGTCAATGTTCCGGCAAGGAAGTCAGCAAGCGTCGTGCCAGCGCGAAAAGCTCAATGAATTCCGCTTCCAGCGCACCCCGCGCGGTCCGGCAATATCGGCAATTCGTGCCGCAGACGGCAGAAATTTCCGCCCACAGGCAGCCCGCCTGTCCTGCATTGCCCGCCACGGAGGCCCATGTTAGGCGAGGCCATTCCTCTTTCGGCCGCCACGGGAAACAGCGCCATGACCCAAGCCTTCACCCCCCGCCCCCTGGCAATCGCCCCCTCGATCCTGGCCTCGGATTTCTCCAGGCTCGGCGAAGAGGTGCGCGCGGTGGACGCGGCCGGTGCCGACTGGATCCATCTCGACGTGATGGACGGGCACTTCGTCCCGAACATTTCCTATGGCCCCGACGTCATCAAGGCGATGCGCCCGCACACCAAGAAGATCTTCGACGCGCATCTGATGATCTCGCCCTGCGACCCCTATCTCGAGGCCTTCGCCAAGGCCGGCTGCGACCACATCACGGTGCATGCGGAGGCCGGTCCCCATCTGCACCGCTCGCTCCAGGCGATCCGCGCGCTCGGCAAGAAGGCCGGCGTCTCGCTCAATCCGGGCACGCCGATCAGCGTGCTCGAATACGTCATCGACCTCGTCGACCTCGTGCTGGTGATGTCGGTCAATCCCGGCTTCGGCGGCCAGGCCTTCATCCCCTCCGCGATCGGCAAGATCCGCGACATCCGCGCGATGACGGCGGGACGTCCGATCGACATCGAGGTCGACGGCGGCGTCGGCCCCGACGTCGCGGGCGCGCTGGCCGCAGCCGGCGCCAATGCCTTCGTCGCCGGCACCTCCGTGTTCAAGGGCGGCACGCAGGAGGCTTACAAGACCAACATCGCGGCGATCCGCAACGCGGCGGCAACGGCGCGCGGCGAGGCCATCTGACGGCTCTTCGCGGTCCGAACCGGCCTTGCGGCCGCGGCGACCAATGAGAATGGATGAAGTCCGCGCCACTCCGTTTTCCGCAGGCCTGCGGCGTCTGCTTGTCGAGGTCCTGCAAGACGGGGAGCAGGTGGTCTGGCAGGGCCAGCCCGACGGCGTCGCCCGCATGATGATGTGGCGATTTCTCTGGTGGATCGGATTCCCCTGGCTGTTGCTGACCGTCATCGCCATCAGAAACGACTGGATCGGACAGGCGACCCAACCTCTCGTGATGCTCGGAGTTGCGATGGTTGCGGCCCCGCTGGTGATGCTGTTGCAGGACCTGCAGACGCTCTATCTGATCACCGATCGCCGCGCGCTGATCCTGCGAACGGCCTGGGGCAGACGGACGGTGAGCCAGACGCCGTTCCAGGCGATGGACGCGGACATTGAGATCCTCGACATCGGCGGTGGCGCCGGTCACCTCAACTTCGCGTCGGGGCGATCGACCCGTTCGCCCGATACCGACTACACCGGCTGCTACGGGTTTCGCTGTGTTCGAGACGCTCCGCGCGTCCGGGATCTCCTCGAAGGCGCGCGCGCGGGCAAGATGCGGCGGCCGCACACGCAAAAGGCTGCGGTTCTTACGGGTGTTGCGGCGCGCGATGCCTAAAATTGCAACCTGAATCCGTACTCATCCGGGCTTCCCTGATTCGCGCAAATCACCACAAGTGATTCCTGCCTGCTTTTGACGGGAGCACATCATGACGACGACCCTGGTTTGGACTGGCGTGGCGTTGTGGCTTGGTTTCAGTGCATTTGTCGTGTTTGGCCCATCAGCCGGACCGGCGAAGGTCACGGCACGATCTGCCCGCTTCCCTCACTCTCGATTTCGCCGGGGCTGATGCCATGCAGGTCGCGATCGTGAAACGTCAGCCGAAGCGCAGGTGCCGTATCCCGCGCCGCCCGCATCCGAACCTCGACTATTTCTTCGGCCGCCTCGAGCACGCCGATGGCGCGCCGGGCGACGATGCCGGGCTCGACAATTCGGACCTGGACCATCCGCTCCGCTCGCCTCGCCGGCACTGAGAATTCCTCTTTCCGGAACGCCCCATGAAGCCGCATTGCCCGAACTGCCTGAAGGAAATGACCAAGGCAACCGCGTCGCGTAACCTCTTCAATTGCGAGCCCTGCCGCGAGATCATCCAGTTCTTCGGCGGCCATGCGGAGCACGGCGAGCAAGGGCCGCGGTTCGCCTGGCCGATCCGCCGCAAGCGCGACGGCCACACCGCCCACGCGGCCTGATCCTTCCTAGCCCCACACCACGCCGACGCCTGCCCTCGCCGCATCCGCAGCCATCCGCGGCGGTCGCACCACGGTGACGGTGCAGATCGCCTCTGCGGCCACCTTGGCCGAGACGCTGCCGAGCCAGGTACGCCTGAACGAATTTTGCCGCGCCCCGATGATGAGATGGTCGACCGAGTTCATCTCGGCGAATTCCAGCAGCGCCGTGGCGGGATCGACCGCCTCCAGCACGTGAACCGATAGCCGGCTCTCCTCGAGCTTCAGCGGCGTAGCCCAATGCCGGAGCGCCACCAGGCGGTCGATGTGCTTGTTGGAACCCTGCTCGTCCAACGTCTTGTCAATGGCGATGCGGTTGAGCTTGAGGACATTGACGCAGGCAAGCCGCGCCGAAGGTAACGTGGCCAGAATGCGCTCGGTGGTGATGCGCAGCGCCTCGTTCAGCTCCGGCGCGCCTTCGGCGGTATCGAGCGCGACCGCGACGATCGGGCTCGAGGCGATCTGCTCGGCGACGTCCGACTTCGCGCGCGGCGCCATGACGCCCTGATTGAAGCGCCGCCGCCAGGCGACGCTGAGCGGATCGCGCTTGATCCGCTCCGAGCGGGCGGTGAGCCTGACCTGGTCCGGATGGGTGAGGTCGAAAGCCAGCTGTGACGCGGTCGGATAGCGCCACACCGGCTCGATCTCCAGGCAGCGCAGCACCACTTCCTGGAGCCAGGGCGGATAGTCGGCGCGCAAGCCGCGCGGTGGATGCGGGTCGCGCCACAGCCTGCGCCGCATCGCGCGCAGCGTCTCGCCTTCGCCGAACGGCCGCTCGCCGGTGGTGAAGAAATAGAGCAGCACGCCCAGCGAAAACAGATCGCTGCGCGGATCGTCGCGCACGCCCAACAGCCGTTCCGGCGCCATGTAGGGCGCGGTGCCGTAAGGCAGCCGGAACTCCTCCTGCAAGAGATCAGGCAGATGATTGTGGTGCGACAGACCGTAGTCGATCAGCACCGCCTCGCCGCTGCCGCGGAACATGATGCTGCTCGGCTTGATGTCGTGATGGATCACGTTCTGCCGGTGCAGATCGGCAAGCGCCGTCGCGATCTTCGCAACCAGCTGCCGCGCCTCCTCGTAAGGCAGCGGCAGGTCGGGCAGCCGCTTGTAGAGCGTGGTCCCTGGAATGCGCTCGATCGCGACATAGGCCTGATGCGCGAAATCGCCGGTGCCGAAACAGGCCGGCACGTGCGGTCCCGCGAGCCGGGGCAGGATCATCATCTCCATCTCGAAGGAGACGATCGCGGCCGGGTCTTCGCCCTCCGACACCCGCGGGATCTTCATCAGCAGCGGCACGTCGATGTCGGGATGGGTGACGCTCCACAGCGTCGCCATGCCGCCGGCATGGACGCATTCGCCGATGGTGTAGCCGTCGATCTCCGCGCCGGGCTTGACCAGGGGTTTCGGCATCGGCCTCTAGCGTCCCTGCGACAGCCGGTCGGCGAGCCAATGCGGCAGGCCGTTCTCGCGGATGCGGCTCGCGGCCGTCTCGATGTCGTAGGGCGCGCGGCAATAGGTGATCTCGCACGACACCGTGTCGAACAGCACGAAGGATGCGGACGGATCGCCGTCGCGCGGCTGGCCGACCGAGCCGAGCACGGCCAGCCATTGCCGCCCGCGCAGGAGTTGCACGGGAACGTCGGTCTTCGGCACGAAACTCGTCATCTTCGCCGTCACCGACATCGAGTACAGCGCCGGGCGGTGGATGTGGCCGCAGAAGGTGACATGGGCGGGCGTCGAGATCAGGCTCTTGGCCGCGTCGGCGGTGGCACGGACATAGTGCCAGCGGGTCGGCTGTGATGCTTCGGAGTGGACGTAAAGGCGCTCCTTCTCGTCCACGACCATCGGCAGTTCGGCCAGGAAGCGTCGCTGCGCCACGTCGAGCCGCCCACGGGTCCATTCGATCGCGATCTGGGCTTCGGCATTCATCGTCTCGGTCGTGGTGTTGACCGCTTCGTCATGGTTGCCGCGAACGGCGACGGCGCCCTCCTCGACCAACCTCATCGCTGTCTCCACGACCCATTCCGGATCGGCGCCATAGCCGACAAAGTCGCCGAGCAGGACGAATCGCTCCGCGCCCTTCGCGCGGGCCACCTTCAGGCATGCCTCGAACGCCTGCCGGTTGCCGTGGATATCCGAGAAGACAGCTAGGAGCACGCACCCTCCACCCTCAGGTTCTTATCGAAAGCCGATAAGGCCAAATTGAGGGAGGTCAACAACATGCGCCAGCGCGGCGCGGTTTTCCAGCGCGCCTCTGCCGCGATGGTGAAGGGCCTATTGCTCGTCCTTTGGCGGCATCCGGGGCGGCGGCAGCGGCGTGAACACGGCGCCTTGCGCGCCGGCCGGCGGCGCATTGAACTCTCCGGTCGAGGAGTCGCCGCCGCTGGTCTCCAGGATGGTCTTGGGCGTCACATATTCCCGGACCATGTCGATCAGGCTGCCGTCGCCACCGCCGAAATCGGCGGCGCGGCCGCCTTGCAGATGCCCGGCCGCGATCTCGTTCTGCGCCGCGTGGGTCTTGTCGGCCAGCCGGTCGTCGTAGGGCACGCGAAAGGCCCGGGGGATGCCGCTTGGGCGATTGTCCTCGTCGAGCTGCTCGACCCAGAGATAGATCGAGCCGGGATCGCCCTCCAGCGAATGCGGCTCGACGATACGGGCCTGGAGCAGCTTGAAGGAGGTCGGCAGCCGGTCGGCGCTGGCCCAGCCCAGCAGCCCGCGCATTTCCGTGAAGCTGACCACATAGAAGGCGCTGGTCACGACCACCGCGATCGCCTTCAACGACCAGTGCAGGCGTGCATAGACCAGCACGACCAGCAACAGCGCGCCGATGACGGCGTAGGCGATCGACAGCGTCAGGATGACCGTCTGCAGATTACTCACGGCGCACCCTCACCCGAGTCCTCGGGTCGATGTCGGCGCCGTTGCGCCAGCTGTTGCGGAACGTCTCCAGCAGCGATTTCGGCCGCTGGTCCACGTTGACGACCTTTCCTTCGCCATCGAGCCGGAACCGCACCGCGGTCTTCTCGTCGCCGGTGTGGTCGAGCGTGAACTTGTTGTCGAAGACCACCTGCGCGGTCGGATTGAGCTTCTGTACCTTCACATTGGCCGTGACAGGCTCGCCGGTCGTCGCCACGAAATGCGAGACGTTGACGGTGTATTCGCCGGCGACGATGCCGCGTACGGTGACGATCTCCTCGCGGATCGGCGAGGCGATCTTCTTGCCGTTGACAATGATGAAGTCGTTGGCCCCGCCCCGGTCGTCGCGGTCGAGCGTGAGGAAGCCGGCTTCGCGGTGGCGGTACCAGGCGATGTTGCCGGCGGGGTCCTGCACGAACAGGTCGAGATCGTCGGGGTGATTATCCGGCCAGTCCAGCGTGATCATGAACTCCGCCTTGGAGTCGATCTTGCCGTCCTTGGCATCCGGGGAGACGGCAAGCAGCGCGAGGAAGAACAGGAAGGCGATCACCTGGAGCGCCTTGAACAGCATCACGCCGAGCGGATCGAACGGCTCCTCGCGCGGATAGAGACCGAAATCATCCATCATGACGGGATTCCGGCGCCCTTGCGCTCCAGCACCGGCGTCACATAGGTCTCGGTCAGCACCACCGCATCCGAGAACACGCGCTGGGTTGCGGCATCCAGCATGTAGTATTGAATGCGGACCAGGATCGAGCCGACGAGGCCCGCAAGCGTGGTGTACATCGCGACCGCCATGCCGTCGCTCATCAGCCCCATCGACGACCGCATCGCGACCTTGTCGGCGGCATCGAGCCCCGCGATCGGCGCCAGCATGATGATGAAGCCGACGATGGTGCCGAGCAGTCCGAGCTTCATCAGCGTGTCCGAGACGAAGGCACCGAAGCCGTTGGACCCGCGCAGCCGGTCGGCGAGCGTCCGCAGCAGGAGCGTCTGGTCGACCGGCCGGTAATCCTGCGCCGTGGCCTTGGTCACCAGGCTCTCGATGTGATCGCGCACCAGCCCGCGCGGCAATGCCGTCGCGCTCGCATCGAGCGCCTTGCTGCCGTCGGCCGCCGAAAGCACCGCACGGCAGCGCCGCGCCGCGGCGCCTTCACGAGCGATCGCCCGCGTCCGCAGGAAGCAATGACCGCAGGTGACGACATAGAGCACCGCGATCACGCTGGAAATGTAGGTCCGGTCCGAGGTCAGCATCAGGTGGATCAGGCCGAAGCGCCACAGCAGGACGAGGGCAAAGACCGAAAGCCCGGTGAAGATCATCCAGAACAGCAGCGCGCTGCGCTCGGACGGGTCGGCAGCAGTGCCCGCGATCGGCCCAATCGTGATCGAACTCATGCTGCGCTGCTCCCGGCCTGTGACGATTCCCCGCAGATTAGATCAAAGCCGCCGTGCCCGGTCCAAAGAGCCATGCCCAATCCGGCATGGGAAATTTGCCCGAGCCGCGATCCGGCCATTCCCCGCAATTGGCAAGGCGCGGCGGCGTTGTTAGTCTGACCTTACCAAACTTTGGGGTGATCGCATGCGCCTTGTGCTTCAGCTTATCGCCCGCTTGCTTCTCATCGTCGCGCTCTGCCTTGGAGCCGCCACGGTGTGGGCCACGTTCGACGCCTATCGCAGCGTCGATCGGGCGACTGCGGCCTCCGCGCAGCGGGTCGCGCAGGCGCTTCAGGCGCTGTATTGGCGCGAGCTCTTGTTGCGCAGCAGCAGAACGCGCGAGCATCTCCTGCCGGTGCCGGACTGGCGTACGCTGGAGACGATGAAGCTGATCTCGCCCGGCGTCTGCGTCGAGTTCCAGCCCGCGGCGGTTTTCGAAAAGCCGCTCTGCGGCCAGAGCGAGGGGCTAGGCAAAGCGCCGCCGCGCTGGTTTGCCGCCATCGTGCCGACCTTCCTCGGCAGCCACGCCGAGGTCGTTAGGCCGGTCAGCCCGCGCGCCGCCGCCGCCGGCACGGTGGTTGCGACACCCGATGCCGCGGCGGCCATCTCGCTCGCCTGGGAATACATCCTCAACGTGATCGACGTTGCCCTTTTGATGGCCGCGGCAATCGCGCTGCTCGCCTCGCTGGCGATCGCGCACACGCTGGCGCCGGCGCGCGCGATCGTCACCGCCTTGCAGCGCATGGCGCGCGGCCAGTATCGGACCCCGCTGCCGCGCTTCCGCTCGATGGAACTTGCGATGATCGGCAACGCCGTCGACGCGCTCGGCGGCCGGCTGGAAGAAGCCACGGAACAGCGCGCGGCGCTGACGCGGCGCCTGCTCGAGATACGCGACGACGAGCGGCGCGCGCTCGCCCGCGAGCTGCACGACGAGTTCGGGCAGAATCTGTCGGCCATCCTCGCCTTCGCCAACACGATCGAGATGGTGGGCGCGAAGGAAAACAGCGGCGACGGCATCACGCAGGACGCGCGCATGATCTCGCAGGCCACGCATCAGCTGATGGCGTCGCTGCGCGACGCGCTGAAACGCCTGCGCAATCCCCTGCCCGAGGAGCTCGGGTTGGAGGCGAGCCTCGTCAATCTCGTCGACAGCTGGCGCTCGCAGAGCACCACGCAGCCGACGATCCAGCTCGACCTCAGGGGCGACCTCACCGACATCAGCGGCGCCGCCGCCACCACCGCCTATCGCGTCGCGCAGGAATGCCTGACCAATGCGCTGCGCCACGGCGCGGCGCGCGAGATCTCGTTGCGCGTCGAGCGGAACCCGGGCGAGGACGATGCGCTTCTGATCCGCGTCGAGGACGATGGCGGCGGCGATGCGGCACGCGTCGCGCAGTCGGCCGGCTTCGGTCTGACCGGCATCCGCGAGCGCCTGGCCGCGGCCGGCGGGTCGCTGTCGATCCAGCCCGCCAATCGCGGGCTGAGCGTCGCCGCCATGATCCCGCTCGCCGCGTGAGGCCGCGATGAGCGAGGCTGCGGTGAAGGGAATTTCAGTGCTGCTGGTCGACGACCACCCGATCGTCCGCCAAGGCTATCGTCGCGTGCTGGAGAGCCAGGGCGATCTGCATGTCGTGGCGGAAGCCGACAACGCCGCGGACGCCTACAGCGCCTTCAAGGCGCATGATCCCGACGTCATCGTGATGGACATCTCGATGCCCGGCGCGAGCGGGCTGGAGGCGATCCGCAACATTCGCGCGCGCAGTCCGCGGGCACGCATTCTCGTCTTCACCATGCACAACGAGGCCGTGCTGGTGAAAGCCGCCTTCAATGCCGGTGCCAGCGGCTTCGTCACCAAGAGCAGCGAGCCCTCCGCCGTCGTCAACGCGATCCGTGCCGTCGCGCGCGGCGAACGCGCCATGAGCGACGACATCGCGCATATCCTGGCCGAGGAAAGCCTGTCGCCGGCCGGCTCGGCGCTGGATCAGCTGGGCGAACGCGAGATCGAGATTTTGCGGCAATTCGCCAGCGGCGCCACGACCGAGCGGATCGCCGCGCAGCTCAATCTCAGTGTGAAGACGGTGCAGAACTATCACTATCTGATCAAGACCAAGACCGGCGCGCGCACGGACGCGCAGCTCGTGCGGCTGGCGGCGGCTTGCGGGCTGACGAAGATCTAGCAGCAGGGCTGCCGGATTCCTCAAGCGACGTGTTGCTCTTGAATCTGCCGAGCGGGATGGAACGGAGGCCATCCAGCTCCGGTTAGTAGTAGATTGGAGGAATCGCAATGAGTAAGGCTCATCACAAGGCAGTCGACCATCCCCCGATCATCACCGTAGGCGAGCTCATCGACGAACTTTGCCGCTTGCCCGATACGGCCGTCGTCCACTTCCGCTGCCCCATGCTCGACCAGGAGCTGACATTCTACCGCCTTCGGAAGCGGTCAAAGGATGTCGTCGAAATCGCGGTCAATGCATATCCGGAGAGCCCGCCGGTCGTTCCATCAGCCAACGGCGCGCTTCACCCGCGCAGGCACACAACTGCCGCGCCCTCCGAGGACGCGCTTCTTCACAAGGCAAGAGGGTAAGTTAGGCGTCGCGGTCTACCCTGCCTTCAACCCGCGCAGCAGCAGCGCAAGCGTCGCATCGACGCGCGCCGGCAGATCGGCATCCTTCCACTCGTCGGCATGGGCCGGATGGTGGAAGCGCACCGTCGCATCGAAGATGGCGCGCGCGGTGACCTTCGCGTCGCTCACCTCGAACACGCCCTGCTTCACGCCGTCGGTCAGGATCGACGCGATCTGGTCGATCATGGTGTCCTTGTGGCACTTGACGGCAGCGCAAGCCTCCCGCGCCAGCGTCAGATAGGTCTCGAACATCTCGGGGTCGTCGAGCACGCGCGAACGCTTGGCGGCGAACAGCGTGCGCAGCCAGCGGTCGAGCCGCGCCGGCGCCGGCCCCTGCTCCCCGGCGATCGCCAGCAACGGCGCGTCGATGCGATCCAGCCAGCGTTTGGCGACGGCCTCGCGCAGCGAGGCCTTGCTCGGGAAATGGCGATAGACGCTGCCGTGGCTCACATCGAGCGCACGGGCGACGTCGACCACGGTGGCCTTGGCAAGCCCGTAGCGCCGCAGCACGTCCTCGGTGACTTCGAGGATCCGCTCCGGCGTCAAGATCACGGCTTCATTCATGCCAGCACCATGTTCCCGTTGAGGGCTCAGTTACCCGGCGATGGAGCTGCTTCCGAAGCGCCCGTGCCGGTCGTTTCGGAAAGCTCTCGCCTTAATGAGGCAGTTTTGCAGCCTGCGCCGCGATCTGGCGCGCCACCAGTAAATTGAGCCAATGCCCAATCGTCCCGGTCAAGTTGATGATTTCGGTCGTCATAGTCGTAAGTCTCCATTCGTCCACGGTCCCCTCTCTCAATTTCGTCCGTCGATCCGCATTTGTTTCGGACGTCGGGACTTCCGGGGGTAGCCGTGGGACGCCCAATCGGAGCGTGCGAGAACGGATATACACGTCACGCTGACAGATTTCAATATCTGTCAGTCAATGATCCGTGATTGACAGTTAATTTCTGTAGGCGCCCCTCCACCCCCWGGGGCGGCCAGCCCGTCGGCCGCCGTGTCCCGGGGTCCGATAATTTCCGGCCAGCCCGCTCAATCCCCCACTACCTTGCCCCCGACGTTTGTTTCGCCCTCCCCGCTCTGCTAAATCACGGCGTAAAAAGCAATTTGGCCGGCGCCGCCCCCTTGGGCCGCCCGCCCACCTTCCTGGAGCCGTCGCATGATCCCCCGCTATACCCGCCCGGAAATGGCCTCGATCTGGGAGCCGCAGACCCGGTTCAAGATCTGGTTCGAGATCGAGGCGCATGCGGCGGACGCGCTGGCCGAGCTTGGGACGATCCCGAAACAGGCCGCCAAGACGGTCTGGGACAAGGCCCGGAACGCCACCTTCGACGTCGCCCGCATCGACGAGATCGAGCGCGAGACCAAGCACGACGTCATCGCGTTCCTGACCCACCTCGCCGAGATCGTCGGCCCCGAAGCGCGCTTCGTGCACCAGGGCATGACCTCCTCCGACGTGCTCGACACCTGCCTCAACGTCCAGCTCACCCGCGCCGCCGACCTGCTGCTCGCCGACCTCGACAAGGTGCTGGCGGCGCTGAAGAAGCGCGCGTTCGAGCACAAGATGACGCCGACCATCGGCCGCAGCCATGGCATCCATGCCGAGCCGGTCACCTTCGGCCTCAAGCTCGCCTATGCCTACGCCGAATTCTCGCGCGCCAAGGAGCGCCTGATCGCGGCGCGGAAGGAAGTCGCGACCTGCGCCATCTCCGGCGCGGTCGGCACCTTCGCGCAGATCGATCCGCGCGTCGAAGAGCATGTCGCGAAGGCCATGGGCCTCGTGCCCGAGCCGATCTCGACCCAGGTGATCCCGCGTGACCGCCACGCGATGTATTTCTCGACCCTCGGCGTGATCGCCTCCTCGGTCGAGCGGATCGCGGTCGAGATCCGCCACATGCAGCGCACCGAGGTGCTGGAGGCCGAAGAGTTCTTCTCGGAAGGCCAGAAGGGCTCGTCCGCGATGCCGCACAAGCGCAACCCGGTGCTGTCGGAAAACCTCACCGGCCTCTCCCGCATGGTCCGCGCCTATGTGACGCCGGCGCTGGAAAACGTCGTGCTCTGGCACGAGCGCGACATCTCGCACTCCTCCGCCGAGCGCATGATGGGCCCCGATGCGACCGTGACGCTCGACTTCGCGCTGGTGCGCCTGGCCGGCCTGATCGACAAGCTCCTGGTGTACCCAGCCAACATGCAGAAGAATCTCGACCGCCTCGGCGGCCTCGTCCACTCCCAGCGCGTGCTGCTTGCGCTGACCCAGAAGGGCGCGAGCCGCGAGGACGCCTACAAGCTGGTGCAGCGCAACGCCATGCCGGTCTGGCGCGGCGAAGGCGACTTCCTTCAGCTCCTGAAGCAGGACGCCGAGGTGAAGAAATATCTCAGCGACGCCGAGATCGAGGAGCAGTTCGACCTCGGCTATCACCTCAAGCACGTCGACACGATCTTCAAGCGCGTGTTCGGGGAAAGCTGATTTTTGTCGTCATTCCGGGGCACGCGAAGCGTGAACCCGGAATCTCGCACGACGATCTCCAGATTCCGGGTTCGATGCTACGCATCGCCCCGGAATGACAAGAAAACCAAAGAAGAACGGATCCCCTCATGCCCATCGTCAACCGCATCGCCGCCCTGTCCGACGAAATGGCCGCCTGGCGCCATGACTTCCACGAGAACCCGGAGCTGCTCTACGAGGTCCACCGCACCGCCGGCATCGTCGCCGACAAATTGCGCGAGTTCGGCTGCGACGAGGTGGTGACGGGCATCGGCCGCACCGGCGTGGTCGGCGTGATCCGCGGCCGCAAGTCGGCCTCGGGCAAGACCATCGGCCTGCGTGCCGACATGGACGCACTGCCGATCATGGAAACTTCCGGCGTGCCTTATGCGTCAAAGGTCCCCGGCAAGATGCACGCCTGCGGCCATGACGGCCACACTGCGATGCTCTTGGGCGCGGCAAAATATCTCGCCGAGACGCGCAATTTCGACGGCACCGCCGTGATGATCTTCCAGCCGGCCGAAGAAGGCGGCGGTGGCGGCAAGGCGATGGTCGAGGACGGCCTGATGACGCGCTGGAACATCCAGGAGGTCTACGGCATGCACAACATGCCGGGCCTGCCGGAGGGCCATTTCGCAACGACGCCGGGCGCGATGCTCGCCTCCTCCGACAACATCCAGATCACCGTTCACGGCAAGGGCGGCCATGCCGGCGCCGGCCCGCACAAGGCGATCGACAGCGTGCTGATCGGCTCGCAGATCGTGGGCGCGCTGCAATCGATCGTCGCCCGCAACGTCGATCCGCTCAAATCCGCCGTCATCTCGATCACGCAATTCCACGCCGGCACGGCCTTCAACATCATCCCGGAGGTGGCCGAGCTCGCCGGCACCGTGCGCACGCTCGACCCCGAGGTGCGCGATCTGGTCGAGCGCCGCATCGGCGAAGTCGCCGACAGCGTCGCGCGCGCCTATGGCGGCTCGGCCGAGACCAAGTATACGCGCATGTATCCGGTGACAATGAACCACGCGCGCGAAGCCGGCGTTGCCGCCGGGGTCGCCCGCGACATCGTCGGCGCCGAGCGCGTCAACGAGAAGTTCATTCCGATGATGGGCGCCGAGGATTTTTCCTTCATGCTGGAAGCGCGCCCCGGCGCGATGATCCTGGTCGGCATGGGCGACGGCAACGAGTGCCATCACCCGTCCTATATCTTCAACGACAACATCCTCGGCCACGGCGCGTCATATTGGGTGCGCCTGATCGAGACGACGATGCCGGCGTAGGAGGTCTGTAGGGTGGATTAGCCGAAGGCGTAATCCACCTCTTTAATTTCTGCGGAGACAAACAGTGGTGGGTTACGCCTTCGGCTAACCCACCCTGCGATACTGCACGCATCCGCTGAGCTAACCCGTCTACGCGCTGTCGAACGCACAGGAGAGCCGAACGACATTCGAGCAACCCGTGAGAGTTCGACACGTTGCACAGAGCGCTAGCGATGCATGGCTAATTGCAGACTTCCGCTTGCGACATCCCGGAGCTACCCGGCCTTGGATCTCGCACAATCCGACACCCCTTGGCGACCGGCCTACATCCGGCACTCGTGCAGATTATCTGTCCTGAGGCTTGCGACTTTGGGGCAGCAGATTCCGCGTCCTTCCGGCCTTGGTCGCGCTTCTTCGAATCCTCGCGCGTCGCGACCGGCTTCTTTTCCTGAATCTTCTCGCACTCGTTGTCGTCGCCGACGCGATAGCCGGCGCGGCAGGTGATCTTCACGCATTGATCGCCGTCTGCCTTGAAGCCGAAATTGCACACCAGCGGGCAGACCCGTCCCGGCTTTGCCTTCAGTGCATCGAGCGCGTCGACGCTGGCGAGCTTCACGTCGAACTGGGTGCCGGCATATTTGTTGAAGAGTGTCAGCGAGCGCTGCGATGCGGCGTTCCAGTCGCCGTCAGCGGCGGCGGACAGGCAGCCGAGGCGGCGCAGTTCGCTCTGCACGGATTTCGCCAGATCGGCCGCCGGTGGCGCAGGAGCCGGCGCAGGCGACAGAGCCGCCACTTTCTGGTTCTCCACCTCAGGCATCTGTCGATCGGCGGCCGGCTTTGCGGCCGGCTCGGCCGCCGCCTTCTCCGCGGCCTGCTTGGCGGCGAGCTCGGCCCTGGCCCTCTCCGCCGCCTGCTTCTCGGCCAGCGCTTTCGCCGCTGCCGCCTCGGCCACCTTGCGCTGCTGCTCGGCCGCCTCGGCTCGCGCCTGCTCGATCTGCTTTTGCCTCTCCGCCGCGATCCGCGCCTCTTCGGCGGCCTTCGCCGCCGCGGCCGCCTTGTCCTGCTCGGCCTTCTGGGCGCGCTCGGCGATGAGCCTCGCCTTTTCCTGCTCGGCTGCCTTGGCTTTTTGTTCAGCCGACGCGCGCGTCTCTTCGGCGCCGATCTTGTTCAGCTGGCCCTTGGCCAGGTTCGCATAGAAACCTTCGGGATATTGCGCCAGGAACGCTTCCCAGCCGTCCCGCGTGCCGAGTTGGAGCGCAAGCTCATAGTCTCGCCTGAGCTCAGACTGCGGATTTGCCTGCGGACCGGTTGCGGCCGGCTTGGCAGGAACCAGCGGCACGTCATCGCCGCCCAGCGAGCCGTATACGAAGGGTTCCTGCTTGTTCGCGGTGCTCCTCAGCACGTCGTCACGCACGAAGCCGAACGCCTTGCGCAGGTCGAGTCCGGGCTTCGGGAGATGCTCGGTCAACGCTATCGCAAACGGGCTGTTGCGGGCATCGCCATCCGATGCCGTCGAGCCTGCCTTGGCCGCAAACGCGATCATCGTGTTCGGGCTGGTCGGCTCGACCTTGGCAAGACCGCGCCCGATCGCGCGCGAGGCCACCGTGCGCTTCATCGTCTTCGAGAAAGGGTTGTCGCGACACGCATCGAGGATGACGAGCCGAAGCTGTTTGGCGGGCTCGATGCTCACCAGCACGCGGTCGATCGGCAGCGCCTCGTCGTAGACGTCGGTGTCGGTCTCGAGCGCGGCATCGATCGGGATCAGGTAGTTGGTGCCGTCCACCTCGATGCCGTGGCCGGCATAGTAGACGATCGCAACATCGGCATCTCGGGTTCGCGCGCCGAACTCGCGCAACGCCTTGCGCATTTCGGGCGCGTTCAGGTCCTGCTTGACGTCGACCGCGTCAAAGCCGGCCTTCTTGAACATGCTGCCCATCAGGATCGCATCGTTCACGGGATTGCCGAGCTTCGGCGCGCTCTTATAGGCCGAATTGCCGATGACGAGCGCAACGCGCTTGTCGGCGAGAGCCGGGCTGCAGCCGAGGCAGCCCGCAACAACAAGAAAAACCAGAGCCCTAAGCCCGATGGCGCGATTTCGGAGGGCATGCCTGGCCATCAGTTGCAGACCTCACCGGTGATCTTGGCGCTGCCGTTTGCATTCGGGACCGGCCCGAGGTGACAACCCTTTCCGACTGGCCGGCAACCGGCGTTGTTGCAGATCATCTGTCCGGAGGCCTGTGACTTCGGCGCAGCAGATTCCGCTTCTTTCCGGCCTTGGTCGCGCTTCCGCGATTCCTCACGCGAGGCGACCGGCTTCTTCTCCTGGATCTTCTCGCACTCGTTGTCGTCACCGACGCGATAACCGGCGCGGCAGGTGATCTTGACGCATTGATCACCGTCGGCCTTGAAACCGAAATTGCAGACGAGCGGGCAGACCCGCCCCGGCCTTGCCTTCAGTGCATCGAGGGCGTCGACGCTCGCAAGCTTCGCGTCGAACTGGGTGCCGGCGTATTTGTTGAACAGTGCCAGCGAGCGCTGCGAGGCGGCGCTCCAGTCGCCGTCGGAAGTGGCGGACAGGCAGCCGACGCGGCGCAATTCGCTCTGCACGGATTTGGCCAGATCAGCTGCCGACAAATTGGATTCCGGCGGAGGCGAGAGGGCAGCCACTTTCTGGCTTCCGGCCTCGGGCATCTGCCGATCCGCTGTCGGCTTTGCAGCCGGCTCGGTCGCCGCCTTTTCCGCGGCCTGCCTCGCGGCGAGCTCGGCTTTGGCCTTCTCCGCCGCCTGCTTCTCGGCCAGCGCTTTCGCCGCGGCGGCTTCGGCCACCTTGCGCTGCTGCTCGGCCGCGTCCGCCCTCGCCTGTTCGATCTGCTTCTGCTTCTCGGCCGCGATGCGTGCCTCTTCGGCGGCCTTGGCGGCGGCTGCCGCCTTGTCCTGCTCGGCCTTCTGGGCGCGTTCGGCAATGAGCCTCGCCTTTTCCTGCTCGGCTGCCTTGGCCTTTTGTTCAGCCGACGCGCGCGTCTCTTCGGCTCCGATCTTGTTCAACTGGCCCTTGGCCAGATTGGCGTAGAAGCCGTCCGGATATGCCGCCAGGAAGGCTTCCCAACCGTCCCGCGTCGCGAGCTGGAGCGCGAGTTCATAATCCCTGCGAATGGCATCCTGTGGGTTGGCCTGCGGCCCGGTCGCGGCCGGCTTGACCGCAACCAGGGGCACGTCATCGCCGCCGAGCGAGCCGTAGACATAGGGCTCCTGCTTGTAGGCCGTGCTCTTGAGCACGTCGTCGCGCACGAAGCCGAAGGCCTTGCGCAAATCAAGTCCGGGCTTCGGCAGGTGCTCGACCAGCGCGATGGCGAACGGGCTGTTGCGGGAATCGCCGTCGGAGGCCGTCGAACCCGCCTTTGCCGCGAAGGCAATCATGGTGTTGGGGCTGGTCGGCTCGACCTTGGCCAAGCCGCGACCGACCGCGCGCGAAGCCAGTGTGCGTTTCATCGTCTTCGAAAACGGATTGTCGCGGCAGGCGTCCAGGATGATCAGGCGCAGCTGCTTGGCCGGCTCCACCGCGAACAGCGCGCGCTCGACCGGAATGGTCTCATCGAGAACGTCGCCGTCCGTCTCCAGCGTCGCGTCGGTCGGAATGAGATAGTTGGTTCCGTCGAGCTCGATGCCGTGGCCGGCGTAATAGATCACCGCCATCTCCGCATCGCGGGTCCTGCCGGCAAACTCGCGCAACATGCGCCGCATCTCGCTGGCACTGAGATCCAGCCTGACGTCGACGGAATCGAAGCCGGCCTTCTTGAACATGCCGCCGACCAGGGTGGCATCGTTCACGGGATTGCCGAGCTTCGGCGCGCTCTTGTAGGCGGAATTGCCGATGACGAGCGCGACCCGCCGGTCGGCATGTGCCGATCCGCAGCCAAGGCCAATGGCAAACATCAACAAAGCAAAAAGCCGAAACGGAATCACTTGCGTCCCCCCGGATGCAATTCCCTGAGACTATTCGGAGCATCACCGAATTGAAATACCCCTCTGTGATACGCCTCACACAAAGTCGCCAAAGCGGACACATGGCTAATGCGGCCAAGCGCCGCTCTCGATGAGACCGTGGGCTAAGCTGATCGGCTCGAGCCTACCTACGCGTGCACCGCCTCGTGCGCATCGCGAACGGCGCGAGTAGCTTGTGCACGTCATCATCGGGCCGCAGAGCGCAGACTCGCTGGCTCCGCGCTCAGCAGGCGAGACGCGGTCTCGTCCGGCGCGAGAGGCAGGGTGAACTGAAAGACGGCGCCCCGAGGTTCGTTTGCGCCGGCCCACATCCGTCCGCCATGCGCCTCGATGATCGAGCGGCAGATGGCGAGCCCCATACCCATGCCGGTGGGCTTGGTGGTGTAGAAGGCTTCGAACAGGCGCTCCACGTTCTTCGAGTCCAGGCCCGGACCGGAATCCCGCAAGGTGACGTGCACGCCGTTCGATGCGTCCCTGCCGGTGCTGATCAGCAACTCGCGTCCCCCCTCGCTGACCGCGCCCATCGCCTCGACCGCGTTGACGATCAGGTTGAGCATCACTTGCTGAAGCTGGACCCGATCTGCCTGAACCGGCGGCAAGCCCTCGGCAAATTGCGTTCGCACCGACACGCCGTTCTTGAACGCTTCGCTACGGGTCAGAGCGATGACGTCAAGCACCGCCTGGTTGATCTCCAGATTCTCCTTTTGCGGGGGCGCGTTCCTGATAAGCGCCCGGATCCGACTGATGATATCGCCGGCTCGCATGCCGTCATTGGTGATCCAGTCGAGCGTCTGTCGAACCCGCTCCAGATTTGGCGGTTGAGCCTCCAGCCAATTCACCCCGGCCTCGGCGTTCGCCACGATCGCGGCGACCGGCTGGTTGACTTCATGGGCAATCGAAGCGGTCAGTTGCCCCATCGTGGTGACGCGATTTGCGTGCGCGAGTTCCATCAGCGCTTCACGGTAGCGCCGCTCGTGTTCGCGGCCTTCGGCTTCCGCCCGCTTGAGAGCCGTCAGATCAAGGACAAAGCCGACGCCTCTATCGGTACCTTCTCCAAACATGGTCCCGCCGATCAGCACGGGCACACGGCTTCCATCCTTCCGCACATACTCCTTCTCGAATGGTTGGGCGGTCCCGACCCGCTTCAATTCCGCCACGGTATGCAAATCGCGGTCGCGCCATTCCGGCGGCGTGAGGTCGGTCCGATGCAGGCGCCCTGAGGTGAGATCTTCCCGGTCGTATCCCACGATGCGCAGGAATGCATCGTTGGCCTCGAGAATGCGCCCCTCGACTTCCCAGATGATGATGCCGATGATGTTGGCGTCGAACAGGCGCCTGATCTTGATATCCCGTGCGGCGAGATCACTCTGGAGCTGGATGTTCTCCTCGGTCGCCTTTCTCCGCCGTTTCGCTTCGAGCCGCGCGAGCGCCAGCGCCGCTCCGGCCAGCGCGACCACGAGGACAACGGCGCCGGCGATCAGCCAGGTCCAGCGTCGCTCGAATGCTTCGGCGCGCGCCTCCCGGCCGGCGAGCCGAAAGCGCTCGTGATCCACCATCTGGTCGATTTGCGAGCGGATCTCGTCCATGCTGCGGATCATTGCCAGCGCGGCCAGCCCGGACGTGCCGGCCGACTTCAGCAGCTCGTCGATCTCGCGCAGCGTCGCTGCAACGGTCAGTGCCAGATGTCCGGCCCGAAGGCCCTGCAACGGATCGTCCGCGACCAGCGTCTGCAGCGCCTGAGCCTCCCGTCGTACACTTTCGTCAGAGACGCCGTAGGCCTTGAGATAGGCGGGGTCGAGGGTCATCAGATACCCGCGCCTTTCGGTCTCCAGTTCCGCGACGATCGCCCGCAGCCGGTCGAGCGTTTCGAGTACCTGGCGGCTATGCTCGGTGAAGCGATGAGCTGCTTGCCGCTCTTGCCAATATTGCAGGCCGAGGAAGCCGGTCGCGGCAAACAGGGTCATAAGCACTGCGACCGCAAGGATCAGCGGACGAGCAAACCATCGCAGAGGCAGGGCCCGAACAGGAACGGACATTGGCCGTGGGTCTTCGATGCTCGTGTGACCGCGCGTGTTCTGGTGCCGACGCCAGAGCATGATAGGACAATAGCACGGATAGGGAGGTCGGGAACCCGACATTCATCGGATACGCCAGGCGTAAGGGCCGTGATGTCGCAGGGCCGCGGCCCCGTGCGTGTGCTATGGATGAATGCCCTTGGTTGCTTCAAGGAGCATCATCATGGCACAGGGTGAAAACTCATTGAGCCATCCGGCGAGCCGGCGCAGTTTCATCAAGGGACTGGGGGCGGCTGGCGCGAGCCTTACCGCGCTGCCGCGCTGGAGCTTTGCCGAGGATACCGCTGCGGCTTACGCCAACGCCGCGATCGACTGGAAGCAATTTGCGGGACAGACGCTCGCACTTTCGGGCGCGATCCATCCGTGGTCGAATGCGATCACGCCGCTGTTGCCGGAATTCACCATACTCACCGGCATCAACGTCACCATCGACTTCCAACTGGAAACCACCTATCTCGGCGCGCTGCCGGTCAGGCTCGCTCGCGGCAGTAGCACGCCCGACGTCTTCATGTTCACGACCTATGGCCAAGGCATCTCGAACGGATGGGTTGAGCCACTGAACGGCTATTATTCCCAGAGGTCGCTGACCGACCCCGGCTGGTATGACGAGAGCGACCTGCTCAAGACGGCCCGAGCCTTCCCGCTGTGGTCGGACGGCGAACGGTACGCCGTCCCGATTACCTCGGAGGCAATGACCCTGTTCATCAACAGCGATGCGTTGGCAGCCAAGGACCTGCCGATTCCCCAGACTTTCGAGGAGCTGCTTGTCACCGCCAAGGCGGTCAAGACCAACGGGATGTCGGGGATCGCGATGCGGGCCCAGGCCAGCGGCAATTCCTCCCCACCGGCCATGGGCTTCCTGTTCTCCTACGGTGGGGCCATGATCGAGCACAACAGGGTTGCTTTCGCGAGCCCGGAGGGGATCGCGGCCGTCGAGATGTACGGACAGCTGCTCGGTCAGGCCGGGCCTGCCGGCGTCGGCAGCTACGAATGGTACCACGTGCTGGACGACTTCCTGCAGGGGCGGACGGCCATGGCGATCGACAGCAGCAACTTCGCGACCGACATCTCCAATCCCGCGAAGAGCCGTGTCGCCAGGCAGGCCGGGTTTGCAACCTTTCCGCATCTTGCCGGTCGCGGACCCGTCCCCTTCATGTCGCACTGGCAGGCGTGCATCAATTCCAGATCTCGAAACAAGCGGGCGGCTTTCCTGTTCCTGCTGTGGGCGACGAGCAAGGCGACCTCGCTGCGGACCGCTGCAGCGGGGCTGGCGACGACACGCGTGTCGGCCTGGTCGAGCGAGGGCTTCAAGACGGCGTTCGGCCCGCAAGCCGCCGAGGCGGCGCTGACCAATCTGCAGAATGCCGACGTCGACCGCGCCAAGGCGATCCTTTTCCATCCGCAATCGCGATTGATCCTCGACGCCTTCATGATCGGCGTCAATGAAGTGGTCAACGGTGCGAAATCGGCGAAGGATGCGATGACAGGCGCAGCCGAAAGGGCCAATGCGGCGATCCGCGGGTAGCGGCAACGCGTTGTCCAATCGGAAGAGTTGGGGCCGCGCCGTGCGCGACCCCATTGGGCTTGCTCCAGTTAGCCGAAGACCACCTCATGCCGCATCACGAACGGGGCGAGCAGCTTGTGCACCTCGCCGGCAACCGCCCCCCGCTCGACTTCCGGCGTGCCCACAACCGTCACCGTTGCGATCGAGCCGTGGCTGCCATGGGCGCCGACCTTGACCTTGCAATCGATGCCGCGCTCGGCGAGCGGCGCGAGCACCTTGGTGAAGACGCGCTGCGCCGCGTCCCAGCGCAGCTGCGGCTTGAACACTTTTCCGACGCCGGTGACCGGCATCGGGTCGATCGGGATGATCTGCACGGGATTGGCGGCGCGTTCCGGCGTGCGTTCGCGCACCCACGCCTCCAGTTCGCCCGGCTCAACCGTCGCGCCCGGCTTGAGCTGCACGTAACCCACGGGGAGCTCGCCGGCATAGGCGTCGGGCTGGCCGACCACGGCGGCGAAGCCGACGGCCGGGTGCTGGAACATGATCTCCTCGATCGGCGCCGGATCGATGTTGTGGCCGCCGCGGATCACAAGGTCCTTGGCGCGGCCGGTGATCCAGAGATAACCGTCGGCATCGAGCCGACCGAGATCGCCGGAATTGACCCAGACCTCGTCGACGAAGGCACCATTGTTGTGGGTGTCGTTGAGATAGCCGCCGAACACGCCGGGACCCGCCATGATCACCACGCCGATCTCGTCAGGCGCGCAGTCGCGGATCAGGCGGCCGTCGGCATCGAGCTGCACGATGCGCACGCGCGCGTAAGGCATCGGCAGACCGACCGAGCCGAGCCGGATCGGCCGGTCCGGGTAGGCCATGGTGTGCACGCTCGAGGTCTCGGTCATGCCGTAGACCTCGACTACCGGCAGCTTCAGCCTCTCCTGGATCGCCGAGCCGACCGCCACGGGAATCGCCGAGCCGCCGCCCGCGGCATATCTGAGGCTCGAGATGTCAGCGTTGCCCGGCGGCACCCCGAGCGTTGCGGCAAGCACCGTCGGCACGCTCGACAGCGCCTCCGGCCTGAAGCGCTCGACCAGCTGCCAGATATTCTTCACCGCATTTGGATTGCGCCATCCGCTGGGCGACAGCACGACGAGCGAGCCGCCGCCCGACAGCGTCGTCAGCACCTGCGTCAGCGATCCCCCGACGTGAAACAACGGCATGCCGAACAGCATGTTGCCGCCGGGCCCGGACTTCAGCAGCAAATTGAGCCCCCAGGCCTGATAGACCTGGTTGGCATGGCTGTGCCGCACCAGTTTTGGCGTGCCGGTGGTGCCGCCGGTGTGGAAATAGGCGGCGATGTCGCTGCCGAGAATCTTACGGCCGCTGACCAGCCGGTCGGACGGTTGCTGCTTGATCAGGTCGTTGAAGGCAAAGATTCCCTTCGCGGGATCGCCACCACCAAACACCTGCACGATCGCCTTGAGGTGCTTGAGCCGCGGGCGGATCTGCTCGACCTTCTGCCAGATGTCGGTGCCCGGCATCGGCCCGAGCGCCACCAGGATCTTCGTGTTCGCAGCTTCCAGGATCTCCGCGATCTGGTGCGGCTCCAGCAACGGATTGACGGGATTGGCGATGCCAGCGGCCTCCGCGCCGAACAGCGTCACGAACGCGTCCGGCACCAGCGGCAGCATGAAGCTGATGACGTCGTCCTTCTCCGCCCCAAGCGCGTGAAACATATTTGCGGCCTGCGTGACGCGCGCGATGAAGTCGCGGTACGTCACGACGAGGGGCGTGTCGGCCGGATCGGCGTTTTGCAGGAACTGGATCGCTGCCCCGTCGGGATTGCGCGCCGCACCGAGCCTGATGGCGTCAAGGGTGCTCTCGGCCGCGACGCGGTCGGCGTAAGGGACCTGCTCGAAGGCCCGGACCGCCGCGTCGGTCGCCAGGTCCGGATAGTCATTGCCGATCAGCCGATCGAGCGCGTGGATGCCCGCCATGGAATTCCGTCCTCCCTCTGTTCATTGCCCCGCCCCCTGTCTTTTGACATTTTGGTTCGGCGAGGCGCCGACCGATTGCCGGCCAACCGGGAACACAATGATGGATGATTTGCCGTTCGTCTATTGCCTAGCGGCTGCAACAACGGGGTTCGGATCGGACGGGATTTGAACCTCTGTGGCCGATCGGGGGACCAAGAACAGGCATCGGATTCACCTGCCAGCGTCCTGCCGCAAGACTTGAGGTCATCATGACTATGCCCCTGCGGGATCGCATCGGACGGCTCACCACTGCGCTCGCCATCGCAGCGGCGATCGCCCTGCCCCGTGCGGCGCTCGCCGAGGACAGCCAGCTCGACAAGATGCGCGCCAAGATCGCGGCCTTCATCGGCGACAAGATGGAGAAGCTGGGCGGCTCGCGCATCATCTACAAGGTGGACAGCGACGGCTTGCGCGAGAGCGTCGTCATGGATTTGCGCGACGACGTCTACAAGACCTTACGCGAGGGCAAGATCGCCTTTTCCGGTCTTGCGATCCGCGACGGCGGCGTCGAATTGAAGATCGTGGACGCCAAGGGCCGCGAAGAGCTGAAGCGCAAGCTCGCCTCAGCCGCGGAGGGATTGACGTCGCATGCGCTCGCCATGACCGACGGCGGCGACGGACTGGTCAGGCTCGTGCCGACCGATGCAGCATCCGCCGCGCGGCTGCGCGATCTCGTCGAAGACGCCATCGCCATGATCGAGCAGCGCCTCAAGGATGCCGGAATCAAGCTCGCCAGCGTCCAGCCTGACGGCACGGACCGCATCCGCATCTTCCTGCCCGGCATGATGGAGCCCGAGCAGGTGACCAGGATCTTCGCCACGAAGGTCAAAGTCAGCTTCCGCCTGGTCGACCTCTCGATGCCGGCGGTACAGGCTCAATCGGGTACGCCGCCCGCCGGCACGGAAGTCCTGCTCGGCTTCAAGGACGGGCGCCCTTATCTGGTCGCCAAGGACAGCGCGCTCGACGGCGACGACATCAGCTATGCGGGCCCGGGCTTTGCGAGCGGCACGAAGGACCCGATCGCCTCGTTCCGCTTCAATGGCCGCGGCACGCGGCGCTTCGCCCACATCACCGAAGAGAACATCGGAAAACCCTTCGCCATCGTGCTCGACGACAAGGTGATCTCAGCCCCCGTGATCCGCGAGCCCATCACCGGCGGCTCGGTCCAGATCTCCGGCAATTTCACCCTGGAGGAGGCCAACAGCGTCGCCATGATGCTGCGCGCCGGGGCGCTGCCGGGACACCTCGGCCTCGTCGAGCAGCAGGTCGTGCAGCCCGCCGCCAAGCCGTAGGCGAAGATCGCCCCACGCCTCCGCCTCCCCCGGGCGCCCAGGTCCATCCGCCACGCCGAAGCCCGCACCGGGACCCGAATCACGGGCGGGCTGCAGCCATGCGCACATCCAAACGGGCAATTGCCGAAACGCACGATCAGGCTAAAATTTGCCTCTTGCGGCACGACGGCCGAAGGCTCCATTCAAGCGGTCGTCATTCGATTTCGGCTATACGGGTACCGACCAGCACTGAAGGCCTTACGCGGGGACAATACCATGCCGTCCGGCAGCGCAGACATTTCCTCGATCCTCGATCGCATTCTCGATGCGGCGACGGACAACCTCAGGATCGCTAAGATCCTGGTCCAGATGGGCCTCGATCCCAACAATGTCACCTACGACGCGATCTTCAATAGGATGCTGGAGATCTTCGTCCACAACATCACGCTGGCCAATCTGTTCGCCGCGGTCGGCGCCGGCTTCTTCGTCGCCACCCTCTTGATGCGGACGATGGTGCCCCTGCGCGTCGCCAACATGGTCGGCTGCGCATTCTTCGCCGTCTTCGGCGCGCTCTCCGCAAATGTCTCGACGTTCCTGCTGTATCTTCTGTTGCTCCCGATCAACGCCTTGCGCCTGCGGCAAATGCTCAAGCTCGTCAAGAAGGCGCGCCACGCAGCCGAAGGCGACATGTCGATCGAGTGGCTCAAGCCGTTCATGACCGAGCGCAAATATCGCCGCGGCGACACGCTCTTCAAGCTGCGCGATCCGGCGAACGAAATGTTCCTCACGGTCACCGGCAAGTTCCTCGTCAAGGAAATCAACATCGAGATCCTGCCTGGAACTCTCATGGGAGAGCTCGGCTTCCTTACGCCCGACAACCGGCGCACCGGAACTGTCGAATGCATCGAAGACGGTCAGGTCTTGACGATCACTTATGACCGGCTGCTCGAGATCTATTTCCAGGATCCGCAGTTCGGCTACTACTTCCTGGTCCTCACCAGCCAGCGTCTCCTGCAGAACATCCAGCGTTTGCAGGACCAACTGACTGCTGAACGAGCCGCAACCACGAACAGGATTGCTTGATCGGCGCGACGGATCCGGCGCCGCCGCTCAGCTCAACAGCAGCGCCATGCCGGGATCGCCCTTCTCCATCGCACGCCGATAGGCCGGCCGGGCACCGATGCGGCCGAGATATTTGATCACACTCGGGCAGCGCGACAGGTCGTAGGGCTGGAAGTAGCGCATCGTGGTGAGCGAGAAGCCCATCATGATGTCGGCCGTGGTGAAGGCGCTGCCGGCCAAATATTCGGCGTCGCGAACGCGCGCGTCGACCAGATCCAAGGCACGGTCGACGCGCGCCTTGGTCGCAAGCAGCATCGGATTGTCGTCGGCAAGCTTGAGCCGGTTCAGGATCATCAGCCGGGCCATTCCGGCTTGCAGCGTGCCGTTGGCGAAGTGAAACCAGTACAGGAACTGTGCGAAGTCGGGGTCATCGGGGCGAAGCACGAGGCGGCCGTTGCCGTATCTGGCAATGATGTAGTCGACGATGGCACCGGATTCTGCGAGCACGAAATCGGCATCGGTGATCACCGGCGCCGACCCGATCGGATGCAGCGCCTTGTAGTCCGCCGGCGCCAGCATGGTGACGGGATCGCGCGCATAACGCTTCAGCTCGTAGGGAATTTCGAGCTCCTCGCAGAGCCAGACGATGCGCTCGGATTGCGATTTGCCGAGATGATGGACGGTGAGCATGGCGCCTCCTGCGATCGTGAGTTTGGTCAGTCGTGACGCCGCATCCTACTCCGTCATTGCGATGTAGAAGCAATAGCATTCCATCACCGTCATCCCCGCGCAACGGCGAAGCCGTTGCGCGGGGATGACGGATTGAACAGAAGTTCTATGTCCCCCTACCCCGCCTCGTCCGTCACCATCCGCACCACGACGCGGTCGCGGCGGATGAAGTGGTGCCAGAGCGCCGCGATCACGTGAACCGCGATCAGCGCGAGCAGGACATAGGCAAAGAAGATGTGGCAGTCCTCATAGGCACCCGCCGCCGCACGGTCGGGAGAGGTGAATTGCGGCACATGAAACAGGCCGAAGAAGTCCGAGTAATCAGGCGTGCGCGCGCCGGAATGCGCCCAGCCCAGCATGGCGACAACGATCACGATGAGATAGAGCGCACCATGGCTGACATGGGCCGCGATCTTGTGCCAGCGCGAGGTCCCAGGCGGCATAGCCGGCGTCGGATTGATGACGCGCCAGACCAGGCGCAGCACGGTGAGCAGCAGGACCACATAACCGATATCGGCGTGGATCGAGCGGTAGAAGAAGCGGTCGGGACGCGCCGGAATGTGGTTCACCCACCAGCCGAAGCCGATCATGCCGATGATCGCCAGCGCCAAACCCCAGTGAAGCCACCGGGCGACGCTGCCCCAGCCGGCATGTGTGTTTCTGATCATGTCGGCGCCCCCGCAATTTTGCGGAGCCGTCTGCACCGCAGCATCGCTGCTGATAGCGGGACAATGCAGAAGATACGAAGTGGAATCGTTCCAAATCGGCTCCCTGGAGGGCTCGGCCGTAAAACCGCCCCAAAAACCGAATGGTAACCATGATGGGCTAGGGTGATCACGTGACCTATTCTCCGACGATCCTGGTGTTCGATTCCGGCCTTGGCGGGCTCACGGTGCTGCGTGAGGTCGTGGCCGCGTGCCCGGACGCGCACTATGTCTACGTCGCCGACGACGCCTTCTTTCCCTACGGTCACCACAGCGAGGACGAGATCATCGCCCGCGTGGTGCCGCTGATGGGCGAGCTGATCGGCACGCATGATCCCGACCTCGTCGTCATCGCCTGCAACACGGCTTCCACCCTGGTCCTATCGCACTTACGCGCCGCTTATTCCCTGCCCTTCGTCGGCACGGTGCCGGCGATCAAGCCTGCCTGTGCGCAGTCGAAGAGCCGCCGCGTCTCGGTGCTCGGGACCAAGGGCACGGTGAAGCGCGAATACACGAAGGCGCTGATCCGCGATTTTGCTCAGGGTTGCGAGGTAACGCTGGTTGGCTCGCCCGAGCTCGCCTCGCTCGCAGAACGCGAGCTCGGCGGCAGCCCGATCAGCGACCGCGACATTCTCACCGAGCTCTCCCCCTGCTTCGTCGGCGACCCCGCGAACGCCGGCGCCCGCACCGACACGGTGGTGCTCGCCTGCACGCATTATCCGCTGTTGCTCGAGCGGCTGAAGCGGCTGGCGCCCTGGCCGGTCGCCTGGATCGATCCGGCGCCGGCGATCGCGCGCCGCGTCTCGGACCTGCTCGGACCGCACACGGGCGGCATCGCGCAATCCGGCGCCGAGATGGTTTTCACGTCGAACCGCGTGCACAGTCTTGCGGCAGCACTGACGCCGTTCTTCGGCGGCCGCGTGCCGGCCTGACTTTTCGGGTTCACGGCGCGCTGCTAGGCTCCGCCGTCGTCATCGCCCGCAGGTCATTCCATGTCCGTTCCGACTACGCCGCTCAACCGTCTCCGCCAGTTGTGGCGCGAGGGCCGCCCCGCCTTCGGCGCGATCGCGACGATCCCGAGCGTGCAGACCGTGCAGATCATGGCGCGCTCGCTCGACTGGATCATCGTCGATCTCGAGCACGGGCCTATCGGGCTGACCGAAGCGCACGCGATGATCGCCGCCACGACGGGGACGCCGTGCACGCCGCTGGTGCGGATCGCGGCGAACGAGCCGTGGCTTGCGAAAGCGCCGATGGACATCGGCGCCTTCGGCATCAACTTTCCGATGATCACCAATCGCGCAGAGGCCGAGAAGGCGGTGCGCAGCGTACGCTACCCGCCGCGCGGCGACCGGCTGTGGGGACCGTTCCACGCCCCGTTCCGCTGGGGACAATCGATGCCGGACTATATGGCGGGCGCCGATGACGAGATGATCTGCATGATCACCATCGAGCATGTCGATGCCGTCAACCGCATCGACGAGATCATGGCGACGCCCGGCATCGACGTCGCGGTGATCGGCCCCGGCGACCTCGCCACCTCCATCAACAAGCGCGGGCAGATGGACGATCCGGAGCTATTGGAGCTGATCGCGCGCGCCGAGGCCGGCATCCTCAGGAGCGGCGTCCCAATCGGCGGCGTGGCCCGCACCGCCGAGCAGGCCAACGCCCTGATCGACCGCGGCTACCGCGCGATCGCGCTCGGCTTCGACTGGTCACTGTTTCAGCGCGGCATCATGGCGGCGTTCGAGGGGATCAGGCGCTGAGTGGCTGTGGCCGGYCTTGCCGGGAACGGCGGCGCTGCTAGGGTCGGCCGTTCCAGGGAGGAAACAACCATGCTCAAAAAGACTTTGCTCGCCCTCACGTTCGCCAGCCTTGCCAGTCTTGCCTTTGCCCAGCAGTCCGGCATCAAGCGCACTCCGCTCCAGAAGATCGATTTCCCGGACGGCTACACCACCCTGACCGCCATCGCCGAAGTGCCGCCCGGCGGCGCCGCTGGCCGTCACACCCATCCCGGCGTCGAGACCGGCTATGTCCTGGAGGGCGAGGCTGACCTCCTCATCGACGGCCAGCCGGACAAGCATCTGAAAGCCGGCGATTCCTATCTGATCCCGGCCGGCGTCGTCCACGACGCCAAGACCCACGGCGATAAATCATTGAAAATCATTGGTATTTACGTCTACGACAAGACCAAGCCACTGGCGACGCCAGCCCCTTGATGCGACGAACCGACCGGCTCCACGCGGGTTGGTTCGTGCTAGAGCACGCGGTGAGCGGGCGACCCGCTCGCTGCACATATTTTAGTCCGCAGGAACCGAAAGACCCCATGCGCGGGACGCCCAAGACCATTTCGTTGCCGCGCCGCCTGATTGTCGACCTCATGCGCGCCTCGATGGGCGTGCCCTTCGTCTCGCTCTCCCGCCCGCTCCATATCCGCCCCCTGCTGGAGGCCCGCGCCGGAGCGGCCTCGCCGGCCGGCTGGGCCGCGATGTTCGTCAAAGCCTTTGCCCTGGTCGCGAGGGACGAGCCGGTCCTGCGCACCGTCTACGCCAAATGGCCATGGCCCTCGCTCTACGAGCTGCCCAATAGCGTGGCGTCGGTGGCGATCGCCCGGGTCCAGGACGGCGAGGAATGCGTGATGCCGCAGCGAATCGCAGCTCCTGAAGCCATGCCGCTGACCGCGGTCGACGCCGAAATCCGTCGTGCCAAGACGGCTCCGGTCGAAGACGTTCCCATGTTCCGCAAGGTCATGCGGGCCACCCGCCTACCACTGCCGTTACGGCGGCTATGCTGGGCGGTCGGGCTGAATTTCGGCCGGCAGCGCGGCAACTGGTTCGGCAGCTTCGCGGTGAGTTCGGTGGCCGCCTATGGCGGCGGTGAGCTCCATCCCATCACGCCGGGCCCGTTCATCGTCAGTTATGGGGTCGTCGAGCCGGACCAGACCATCCATGTCGTGATCCGCTGGGACCACCGGGTGACCGATGCCGCCCCCATCGCCCGGGTCCTGACCCGGCTGGAACAGGTGCTGAACACTGAAATCGCTGCCGAATTGCGAGCGGCCGGACCGAAGCCGATCCGGGCGGTGGGCACGTAGATACCGTCGTTCCGGGGCGGCTCGCAGAGCCGCACCCGGAACCTCGAGATTCTCAGGTGCGCAACTGCGCACCATAGTTCGATGCTGGCGCATCGTCCCGGAATGACCGGTGTAAAGAATTGACAGCACGCCCCAAACTCCCCTAAAAGCCGCCTGCTCGCGGGCCGATTTCGGCCCGCGAAGCGTTTCGCGACCCGTGGTCCTGTCCCTTCCAGCTTTGGGGATCGGACCTGTCGGTGCCGGGCTTTGGCCCGTCACACAGGAGGGCGCGTTTCCTCAAACCATGAACCTACAGAGGACGCGATGACTAAGCGCAGTGAGGCGAAGTACAAGATCGATCGCCGTATGGGCCAGAACATCTGGGGCCGCCCGAAGAGCCCCGTCAACCGCCGGGAATACGGCCCCGGTCAGCATGGCCAGCGCCGCAAGGGCAAGCTGTCCGACTTCGGCGTGCAGCTCCGCGCCAAGCAGAAGCTCAAGGGCTACTACGCCAACATTTCCGAGCGCCAGTTCCACGGCGTCTATGTCGAGGCGAGCCGCCTCAAGGGCGACACCGGCGAGAACCTGATCGGCCTCCTGGAGCGCCGTCTCGACGCGGTGGTCTACCGCGCCAAGTTCGTCTCCACGATCTTCGCCGCGCGCCAGTTCATCAACCACGGCCACATCAAGGTGAACGGCCGCAAGGTCAACATCTCGAGCTACCAGGTCAAGGTCGGCGACGTGATCGAGGTCAAGGAAGCCTCGAAGCAGCTCGCCCACGTGCTCGAAGCCAGCCAGCTCCCTGAGCGCGACACGCCCGACTATCTCGAAGTCGACCACGGCAAGATGACCGCGAAATACATCCGCATCCCCGGCCTCTCCGACGTGCCGTTCCCGGTGCAGATGGAGCCCCATCTGGTCGTCGAATTCTATTCGCGCTAAGATCTGATTATCGAAAGGCCCCGGTTCGCCGGGGCCTTTTTGCTTAAGAGCCACGTCAGTGGCCGTTCCGCCGCTAGGAGGCGTCGCATGCTCTACACCCCTCCCCCCGTCGATCCCAAGGCGCCGCCGGTGCGCATCAATCTGCTCTCGGATACACAGACCAAGCCGACGCCTGCGATGCGCGAGGCGATGGCGCGGGCTGAGGTCGGCGACGAACAGGTCGGCGATGATCCGACCGTGAACGCGCTGTGCGAGCGCGTCGCCGCGCTGCTCGGCAAGGAAGCCGCGGTGTACATGCCGTCCGGCACCATGTGCAACGTCACCGCGACGCTGGTGCATTGCCGTCCCGGCGACGAGATCCTCGCCCATGAGAGCGCGCATATCATCGCGCGCGAAGGCGGCGCGCATGCCGCCATCGGCGGCTTCCAGGTCACGCAATTGAAGGGCCCCGACGGCCAGTTCACGCCGGAGACGTTCCGCAAGGCGCTGCATCCGCGCACCCGCTACCAGCCGCCGCAGACCGTCGTCAGCGTCGAGCAGACCGCCAATATCGGCGGCGGCACGATCTGGAAGAAGGCGGCGCTCGACGAGATCGTCGCGATCGCGAAGCAACACGGCCTCGTCACTCACATGGACGGCGCGCGGCTGCTGAACGCTACGGTGGCGAGCGGCATCTCTCCGCGCGACATGACTGCGGGGTGGGATTCGGCCTGGATCGACTTCTCGAAGGGCCTGGGCGCGCCGATCGGCGGCGTGCTCGCGGGCTCGCGTGCCTTCATCGACGCGGTGTGGCAGTGGAAGCAGCGCCTCGGCGGCTCGATGCGGCAGGCCGGAATCTGCGCGGCCGCCTGCATCTACGCGCTCGATCACCACGTCGAGCGCCTCGCCGACGACCACGCCAATGCGCGCGCACTCGCCCGCGGGCTGTCGCAGATCGCAGGCGTCGAGGTGCAGGAGCCCGAAACCAACCTCGTGTTCTTCAGGCCCGATGGCGCGGGAATTCCCGGCGACAAGATGGTCGCGGCGCTGCGCCAGCGCGGCGTGACGCTCGCGATGATGGATGGCCGTATCCGCGCCTGCACGCATCTCGACGTCAATGCGAGCCAGATCGAGGAGACGATCGGATACGTGCGCGAGATCGTGCGCGGGGCGTAAGTCCCGTAGCCCGGATGGAGCGCAGCGAAATCCGGGGTTCTCACCTCGCGGAAAGATATTCCCGGATTGCGCTGCGCTCCATCCGGGCTACGAAACGTCAGCGCCCCATCGCCTGATAGATCAGCGTCTTCAGCGCCAGCTGAATCCGGCCGCGCTGCGACGGGGTCTGCACCATGAATATCCCGAACAGATCGTCTTCGGGATCGATGAAGAAGAAGGTTCCGCCGACACCGTCCCAGCGATACTCACCGAGCGGCCAGGAGGTCGCCGGCGGCACCGAGGTGCGCACGGCGAAGCCGAGGCCGAAGCCGGACGTCCCGCCGGGATAATAGTTCTGGTCGCGCGCGATCTTCGTCTCCGGCCCGATGTGATCCGACGCCATCAGTGCAATGGTCTCGGGCTTGAGATAGCGCCGGCCTTCATAGGTCCCGCCATTCAGCAGCATCTGCGCAAAGCGGGCGTAATCGCCGATGGTGCCGACGAGGCCGCCGCCGCCCGATTCCCATTTTATCGGCCGCCTGGGATCGCGGACCTGCGTCGTCGGATTGATGTTGCGATCCTCCGGCATCGGCTCGGCAATGCGCGGAAATTTTGCGGGATCGGCGACGTAGAACGCGGTCTCGGTCATGCCGAGCGGATCGAGCAGCCGTTCCTTTTCAAACTGGAGCAGCGTCTTCCCGGAGATCACCTCGACGACACGGCCGAGCACGTCGGTGGAATAGCCGTAGTCCCACACCCTGCCGGGCTGCTCCACCAGCGGCAGCGTGGCGATCTTGGCGGCGAATTCGGCGTTGGTCAGATTGCTGTTGAAGAGATTGGCGTCCGCATAGAGCGCGTGCACCATGCCGCCACCGTAATAGCCGTAGGGCAGCCCGGAAGTGTGACGCAGCAGATCCTTGATCGTGACCGGACGTTCAAGCGGCTCCAGCTCCAGCGCGACCTTGCCGTCCTCGGCCTTCTTCTCGACGCCGATCTTCATGCCGGCAAAGGCCGGAATGTATTTCGAGACGGGATCGTCGAGCGCGAGCTTGCCCTCCTCGACCAGCATCATCGCCATCACGGAGGTGATCGGCTTCGACATCGAATAGAGGCGGAAGATCGTATCCGCGCTCATCGACATCTCGGTCGCGACGTCCCGGACACCGAAATTCTCGTAATAGACCGGCTTGCCGTGCTGCTGGAGCAGCAGGATCGCGCCGGGAAACTTGCCGGTCGCGACCTCGTTCCGGATGTAGTCGGAGACTTTTGCCAGGCCTTCGGGCGAGAGGGTGCGTGCGCCGCGTCCCTCGGAGCCCGCTTTCGCACCGATTGCACCGAACAGAAGGACGAGCGCCGCGAGCAGCGCGCGGCGCCCGCGCATGTCAATTCTCCAAGGCTTCATAGACCAGTTGCTTCAATGTCCGCTGCACCCGCTGGCGCTCGGTGGGTGTCTGTTCCAGCAGCACGAAGAACATGTCCTGCTTGGGGTCGATCACGAAATAGCAGCCGGAGGCGCCGTCCCACTTCAATTCCCCGAGATCGCCGGGCGGCGGCGGCTTGGCGTTGCCGGGATCGGTGCGGACGGCAAGGCCGAGGCCGAAGCCAAAGCCGTCGCCGGGGAAATAGAAATAGTCGCGGCTGACCCCCGAGGTCGGGCCGACCTGATCGGTCACCATCAGCTTGAACGTCTCGGGCTTGAGAATGGTCTTGCCGTCGAGGCTGCCGCCATTGAGCAGCATCTGCGCAAAGCGCTCATAGTCTGCCATGGTCGTAACCATGCCACCGCTGGCGAATTGAATTTTTTTGACAACCGTTGGATCGTTGATCCGGCCGACGCGAAAGTCGGCGTCATTCGGTACCGGCTGGGCCAGAAGCTTCTGCTTCTCGGGGTCCGTGACGAGGAAGCCGGTGTCGACCATGCCGAGCGGATCGAGCAACTTCTCCCGCTCGATCTCGAGCAACGGCTTCCCAGCCGCGATCTCCATCACGCGCGCCAGTATGTCGGTGGAATGGCCGTATTGCCAGAGCGCGCCCGGCTGGTTGTGCAGCGGCAGTTTGGCGATGCGCTCGGCGAACTCGGCGAGGTCGAAATCGCCGGCATAGATATTGGCGTCGCGATAGGCCTTGCGCACCAGGCTGTCGCCATAGAAGCCATAGGTGACGCCGGACGTGTGGCGCATCAGATCGAGCACCGTCATCGGCCGCGMAGGCGGCACGAGCTCGAGCGACTTGGTGCCGTCGTCGGCCTTCTTCTCGACACCGACCTTCACGTTGGCGAAGGACGGAATGTATTTCGAGACGGGATCGTCGAGCTTGATCTTGCCGTCTTCGATCAACTGCACCGCGACGACCGAAGTGATCGCCTTGCTCATCGAGAACAGGCGGAAGATGGTCTTGTCCGTAATCGGCGCCTTGCTGACCACGTCCTGAACACCGAAGGCTTCGTGGTAAACCGGCTTGCCGTGCTGCTTGATCAGCACGGTCGCGCCCGCGATCTTGCCCGTCGCGACCTCATTCTTGAAGAACTCGCTGACCTTGGCGAGCTTGTCCTGGTTGAAATGCGCGCCTGCGGGGATTTCGTAGGTCCCCTCCGCGCGCGCGAGCGAGATCGCGCCAAGCGACACCAGCACGCCGCAGGCGACCGTACGCAGTCCAGAATGTAAAATCATATCCCCTCCCCGGAACATGGCGGCCGGAGTGTACTTGCGGCGTCAGCTGGCACAAGGGCTGCCATAGCGCGCCAAAACGTCCGTGTGGAGAGCGGCGCTCCTCTGCGAAAAACAACAAAATATGACGCGGGCAATGGAGGGCGCAGCCGGCAGGGCTTCAATGATCGTGTGAACCGCAATCGTCGCGGCCTGGTCGGCCGGAAAGCGATATACGCCGGTCGAGATCGCAGAGAAGGCCAGTGAGGTCAGTCCATTGGCCTGGGAGAGCTCGAGCGCACGACGATAACAGGAACTGAGCGCCTCCGCCTCGCCGCTTGTGCCGCCATGCCAGACGGGACCGACCGCGTGGATCACATGGCGGGCGGGCAGAAGATAGCCCCTGGTGATCTTGGCATCGCCGGTCGGGCATCCGCCAAGCGCCCGGCACTCGGCGAGAAGCTCGGGACCGGCAGCGTCGTGAATCGCGCCATCCACACCGCCTCCGCCAAGGAGCGACGAATTTGCGGCGTTGACGATGGCGTCAACGCCGAGTGTCGTGATGTCAGCAACGATGACCTCAAGCTCCGCGCCGCCGATCCGGCGCGTCAGCGTGGTCACGCGTCAGGCCGCGACAGCGACGCCCTTCTCGGAGAGGAGCTGCTGCAATTCGCCGGCCTGGAACATCTCGCGGATGATGTCGCAGCCGCCGACGAACTCGCCCTTCACATAGAGCTGCGGGATGGTCGGCCAGTTGGAGAAGGTCTTGATGCCGTTGCGCAGCTCGGCGGATTCGAGAACGTTGAGGCCCTTATAGCCGACACCGAGATGGTCGAGGATCTGGACGACCTGGCCGGAGAAACCGCACTGCGGAAATTGCGGCGTGCCCTTCATGAACAGAACCACGTCGTTCGACTTCACTTCGTTGGCGATGAATTCCTCGATGCTCATATCCATGTCCTTCCGGGGCGGAGCCCTCAACGATCACTTCGGGCCGGCTCAGCCGATTTAACCCGATACCTTGCCATATATGTAGCCCAAACCGTTGTGCATCCAAAGTAAAATGGCGGCGACAGGACCCGGAAAGCCGGTCCGCCCCCCCGGCGGGCGCATGGGCTGATGACGCTAATATCATCGCCGGGGAGGACTTTCATACCGTAACGGAGCCCCTATCTAGGACGAACCTTGGTTTTGGAACCGGGCAACGCCAACAACGTTCTCTTGTCCTGTCTGGAGAAAAACGTGACGAAACCAGCCTCCGCCACGGCCCCGCCAATTTCGTCACCGTCCTCCGACCCGGGCAATCTCGCCCAGCGGCTGGAGGACGGGTTTCTCGCCGTCCGCAACGAGACCGAGCACCGGGCCGCGCCGCTCTCGCCCGAGGACCAGCAGATCCAGTCCATGCCGGATGCGAGCCCGGCGAAATGGCACCGCGCCCACACCACCTGGTTCTGGGAGCAATTTTTGCTCGGCGAGCACTGCCCGGGCTACCAGCCCTTCCACCCCGATTTCGCGTTCCTGTTCAATTCCTACTACGTCAGCGCAGGGCCCCGTCATGCCCGGAATCACCGTGGCGACATCACCCGGCCCGGCGCGAGCGAGGTCGGCGCCTATCGTCGATATGTCGATGCTGCGGTCGTCAAATTCTTCCGCGAGGCCGGCGAGGACAAGCTCCGTGCCATCGCGCCGCTGGTCGAGGTCGGGCTCAATCACGAGCAGCAGCATCAGGAATTGATGTTCACCGACATCCTGCACGCCTTCGCGCAGAACCCGGTCTATCCGGCCTACGACCCGGACTGGCGCTTTCCGTCCGCGACGCGCACCGGCGATGAATGGCTGATCCTCAACGAAGGCATCCACACCGTCGGCCATGTCGATGACAGCTTCCACTTCGACAACGAGAGGCCGGCCCACCGCGCCCTCGTCGGCCCGGTCAGGATCGCACGCAATCTCATCACCAATGGCGAATGGCTCGCCTTCATGCGCGACGGTGGCTACGCCAAAGCAACGCTGTGGCTGATGGACGGCTTTGCCGCCGCCAGCAAGGAAGACTGGCAGGCTCCGGGTCATTGGCGCGAGGTCGATGGCGCCTGGCAGGTGATGACGCTCGCCGGCCTCAAGCCGGTCGATCCCGACGCCCCCGTCTGCCATGTCAGCTATTACGAGGCCGATGCGTTCGCGCGCTGGGCGGGAAAGCATCTGCCGACCGAGATGGAATGGGAGGTCGCCGCCCGCGCGGGCCAGCTCAACGATGCCTTCGGCATCGTCTGGCAGTGGACACGGTCGTCCTACTCGCCCTACCCGGGTTACCGCGCCATCGAAGGCGCACTCGGCGAATACAACGGCAAGTTCATGGTCAACCAGCTGGTGCTGCGTGGCTCCTCGCTTGCAACTCCCGAAGGACATAGCCGTATTACTTATCGCAACTTCTTCTATCCGCACCATCGCTGGCAGTTCACCGGACTGCGGCTCGCCGATTACGTCTAGTCTTTAATCCGACGATAGATACGCGCCGGACAGCGCGTTCAGGAGAGTATCATGAATGTGCACGCCAGCGCTTTGGCCGAAGCCCATCTTCCCGACGAGCAGACCACCGCCTTTGCCCGCGAGGCCATCGAGGACCTCTCGCAACAGCCGAAAAAACTGTCGCCGAAATATTTCTATGACGCGACCGGATCGGAATTGTTCGAGGCGATCACGCGCCTGCCGGAATATTATCCGACCCGCACCGAGCTATCGATCCTGAGGGAACGCGGCGGCGAGATCGCCAAGATCATTCCGGAGCACGCCGCACTCGTCGAATTCGGCGCGGGCGCGACCACAAAAGTCCGCCTGCTGCTCAGTCATTGCAAGTTCGCGGCCTATGTCCCCGTCGACATCTCCGGCGACTTCCTGAAGGCGCAGGCGAACGGCCTCAAGCGGGACTTCCCTTCACTCGGCATCCATCCGGTGGCGGCCGACTTCACCACGCCGTTCGAGCTGCCCAAGGCCGTGGCATCGATGCCCAAGGTCGGCTTCTTCCCGGGCTCGACCATCGGCAATTTCGAGCCGCACGAGGCGCAAGCCTTCCTGAACAGCGCACGCGAGATCCTCGGCCGCGGCGCACAGATGATCATCGGTGCCGACCTCGAAAAGGAAGAGCGGGTTCTTCACGACGCCTATAACGACGCCGCCGGCGTCACCGCGCGCTTCAACCTCAATGTGCTGGTGCGCATCAACCGCGAGCTCGGCGGCAATTTCGACCTCTCCGCCTTCACCCATCGCGCGATCTATAACCGCGAGCGGCACCGCATCGAAATGCATCTGATCAGCAAGAAGAGCCAGACCGTTCGCCTGCTCGGCACCAGCTTCTCGTTCCGCCCCGGCGAGAGCATCCACACCGAGAACAGCTACAAATACAGCCTCGAACGCTTCGCCGCACTGGCGCAGGGCGCCGGCTGGCGGGTGCGCGAGAGCTGGACGGACGCGGCCAAGATGTTCTCGGTGCATGCGTTGGAGGTGGCGGAGTAAACGCTTCGGCGCCCGGGGCGCCGGGTCAATGCTCCTCCGCCTCCTCGGTCGTCGACCCCAGCGACACCGATTCCCACACCGCGACCAAGATCATGATGACCGTGGTCGCGACCGAGAGCCAGAGCGGCGACAGCTCCGACGCGAACCACCACAGCACCGCGAGCGCGATGATGCCGATGCCGTGGGAGAGCTGGAGGAAGCCGCGGATCGCGTGCTTGAACAGGATAGTGCCGACCAAAAACACCAGCGGCCCGCCGACCGTGCTGACGATGGTCCTGACATCGGAATGCCCGGTCGGATGCTTCAGCACCAGTTCGTCCGAGACCGCGGTCAGGATGATGCCGGCGACGATCGGCATGTGCAGATAGGTGTAGGCGAGCCGCGCCAGCCGGCCGGATTCGGTGGTCTTCGAGATCCGCTCTGAGCCGGCTTCCGCGCCCTTGTGGAAATAGATCCACCACATCGCGATGCTGCCGACCAGCGCCGAGACGAAGGCGAGGATGTTGTCCGCGGTCCAGTCCAGCTCGGCAAAGGTCGCGCCGTTGACGACGACGGCCTCGCCGAGCGCGATGATGATGAAGCCGGCGCAGCGCTCGGCCATGTGGCCGCCTTCGACCGCCCAGGCCTCGACCGATGAGAAGCCCAGCCTGGGGACCCAGAAGCGTGCCGCCGGCGAGATGTATTCCCACGTGACCGCCGCGATCCACAGCCATAGCCGGGTTTCGCCCTCGGACAGCCCGCCCGCGATCCACAGGACCGCGGAGATCGAGAGCCATGTCAGGATGCGGATCGCGTTGTGCCGCACCGCCGTCCGATGCCGCGGGGTTGCGAACATCCAGAAGGCGGTGCGTCCGACCTGCATGGCCGCATAGGCAATCGCAAACCACAAGCCGCGCCCCTCGAACGCGGTCGGGATCGTGGTTGACAGCACGAGGCCGCCCAGCATCATTGAGAAGAGCATGACGCGGACCGGCGTCAGCTCGGGGTTGAGCCAGTTGGTGACCCATGCCGTGTAGACCCACACCCACCATACGGCGAGAAACAGCACCATGACGTGCACCGCGCCGAGCGGCGTGAAGTGGTGCAGCAGCGTGTGCGAGACTTGCGTGATGGCGAAGACGAAGACGAGGTCGAAGAACAGCTCGGCATTGGTGACGCGGCTGTGCTGGTTCGGCACGATCACACGAAACATCGCGCCGCGCGGATTGTCCGCAGCCATCACCGTTCCCTCGTCACGCGATCAGATCAGGTGCCCGTCAGATCAGGTGCCCGGCACCCCGGTTTGCAGCGCCAGCGCGTGCAGTACGCCGCCCATCTGGCCGCGCAGCGACTGATAGACGATCTGGTGTTGCTGGACGCGGGACTTGCCGCGGAAGGATTCCGAGATCACGGTCGCGGCGTAGTGGTCGCCATCGCCGGCGAGGTCACGGATCGTCACCTCGGCATCGGGGATCGCTGCCTTGATCATCGCCTCGATATCGTGGGCGTCCATGGGCATTCGGGTCGTGCTCCTTGTCTCGGCTGCAAATCAGCCTCGTCGTCGTCGAATCGCTGCCGGGGTCCGGATCTGCAAAACCAAACTTGCCGGCAGGGCCAAACTTAGCGTGAACGGCCTTCTACGTCACGCCTTCAGGTACTATATCCGTGATCCCATCAGGATAAAGGCACGACAAAGTGCCGCGCGCGGCAGATTGATCGAAAAGGCGTGAAATCATGAAGCTCCCAGGGCCCGACCACCCCATCACCATCACCCCCACCCCCCGGCGCGTCCGCGTGACGGCGGGCGACATCGTGATCGCGGAGACCACCAAGGCGCTGACGTTGAAGGAGGCCAGATACCCGGCGGTGCAATATGTGCCGCGGGAGGACACCAATATGGCGCTGCTCGAGCGCACCGACCGTGTCACCCATTGCCCCTACAAGGGGGATGCGAGCTATTACAGCATCAAGGCCGACGGCAAGACGCTCGACAACGCCATCTGGACCTACGAGACGCCCTTCCCGGCGATGACCGAAATCACCGGCCACCTGGCGTTCTACCCGGACAAGGTCAAGATCGAGGAAGTGGGGTAGCTGGAGATGGCGTCATTCCGGGGCGATGCGAAGCATCGAACCCGGAATCTCGAGATTCCGGGTCTGGTGCTAGCGCACCATCCCGGAATGACGACGCAGGCTACGCCCTGAAGATCGTGAGCCCGAGCACCAGCAGCACCAGGAAGATCACGACGAAGACGTAGAACAGGAAGCGGGCGATATCTGCGGAGGCCGCGGAGATGCCGGTGAAGCCGAGCACGCCGGCCACGATCGATATCACCAGGAAGATCAGCGCCCATTTCAGGATCGTCATCGCCAGCTCCGAGATAGCTGCCGCACGCGGCGGCCCTCAACCCATCCGTGAACGCTAACTTCGCTGCGTGGAGCTGGTTCCTGGCGATACCGGACCGGCAAGGCGGGGACAAACGGCGCTTGCTGAATCGGGTTCCCGGCGGCAAAGTCTAGCCGGGACGGGAGCGAGACCGGGGCGGCCACGATGACGATGTCACAGTCAGCGACGATCGGTGCAGAGGTGCACGCCGCGCCGAAGAGCAAGACGCGCAATGTGTCGCTCGATCGCGCCCGCACCTTCCTGACGCTGGTGGTGCTGCTGCATCACGCGGTGATCCCCTATACTTATTTCGGTCATACCGATCCGAAGTACTTCTTCGGCTTCGACATGATCGTGCTCGCCACCGACAGTTTCTTCATGGCGATGTTCTTCTTCCTGTCGGGACTGTTCGCCTGGTCCGGTATCGCCCGGAAGGGAGCGCGGAGCTATTTGGCAGATCGCCTGCTTCGGCTTGGCTTACCCTTCGTGATCTGCGCCTTCACGGTCATTCCGCTCGCCTATTACGCGATCTCGCTGCGGCACCATCCCGAGATCGGCTTTTCGGAATACTATTGGAACATGATCACGAAGGGCCCGTGGCCGAGCGGGCCGATCTGGTTCCTTTGGGTCTTGTTCGCCTTCGATCTGGTTGCCTGCCTGCTGCACCGGCTGTCGCCCAATCTGCTCGATCCGATCAATCGCCTCTCGCTGCACGGCCGCCGCCGGCCCGCGGTGTTCTTCGCGGTGATGCTTGCCGTTACCGCGGCGTTCTACGTTCCCGGGCTGATGATTTATGGGCCAAGCAGCTGGTTCGAATTCGGGCCGTTCTCGGTGCAGCACGGGCGCGTGATGCTGTATGCGACCTACTTCTTTTTCGGCGCCGGCATCGGCGTTGCGCAAATGGATCGCGGGCTGCTCGCCGCAGACGGCCGGATGGCGAAGGTGAGCTGGGACTGGATGGTGCTGGCGATCGTCCCGTATTGCCTGCTGTGGGGGCTGATCGCCATCAAGCGGGAAGTCCTGGGCAACCCGTCGCCGCTGCCGAACTGGTATGAGGCGCTCTACGCGATCTGCTTCGCTGTCTTCAGCGTGGCTATCATGTTCCTGATCCTGGCCTTTTTCCAGAGGTTCAGGCAATCAGGCTCAGCCAGGCTGCTCGATCCAATGCAGAGCGACGCGTACGGCATGTTCCTGGTGCACTATCCGATCGCACTGTGGCTGCAATACTGGCTGTTCGACTATGACCTGCCGGCGATCGTCAAGGCCACGATCGGGTTTGTACTGACAGTCGCGGCGAGCTGGGCGCTGACGCGAGCGTTGCGGCAGATCCCGGGCGCGACGAAGGTGCTTTGAGGAAACGGCACCGGCCTCCTATCGTCGTTCCGAGCGCAGCGAAGTGGTCGTAGCCCGGATGGAGCCAACGGGTCGGCGCGAAGCGCCGCCCGATGACAGGCTCCGCGCAATCCGGGGGCTGTCGCCGCGGGTACCATCCCGGATTACGCTTCGCTCCATCCGGGCTACGGGTCTGAGATTGTGGCGTCGCTACGCCGCCTTCCCGCCCATATACTCCGGCAGCCAGCGCTCGAACGAGGCACGCAGCGTGTCGATTGCGACAGGCGCCTCGCCGGCGATCGCGATCGCGTCGCCGCCGGTGGTGCCGATCCGCACGCAGGGCACCTCGCAGCCGCGCATCTTGGCGAGCACGCGGCCGGCTTCCGTTTCCGGCACGGTGACGAGATAGCGCGCCTGATCCTCGCCGAACCAATAGGCTTGCGGGACGAGCGCAGCGGGCGCTGCCAGCAGCTTCGCGCCGATGCCGCTTGCCATCGCCATCTCGGCGAGCGCGACCAGGAGCCCGCCGTCGGAGAGGTCGTGCGCGGCGGTCGCGGTGCCCGCATGGATCATGCCGCGCACACAATCGCCGTTGCGCTTCTCCGCGGCGAGGTCGACCGGCGGCGGCGCGCCCTCCTCGCGACCGCAGATATCGCGGAGGTAGACCGACTGGCCGAGCCAGCCATGGGTCTCGCCGATCAGCAGGATCGCCTCGCCCTCGGCCTTGAAGGCCAGCGACGCGGACTTGGTGAAGTCGTCGAGCAGGCCGACACCGCCGATCGAGGGCGTCGGCAGGATCGCGCGGCCGTTGGTCTCGTTGTAGAGCGAGACGTTGCCGGACACGACCGGGAAGTCCAGCGTGCGGCAGGCCTCCGAGATGCCTTTCAGGCAGCCGACGAACTGGCCCATGATCTCGGGCCGCTCCGGATTGCCGAAGTTGAGATTGTCGGTGATCGCGAGCGGCTTGCCGCCGACCGCGGTGATGTTGCGCCACGCTTCCGCCACCGCCTGCTTGCCACCCTCAAACGGATCGGCCTCGCAGTAGCGCGGCGTGACGTCGACGGTCAGCGCCAGCCCTTTCGGCCCGTCCTGCACGCGCACGACGGCGGCGTCGCCGCCGGGACGCTGCATGGTGTTGCCGAGGATGACGTGGTCGTACTGCTCCCAGACCCAGCGCTTGCTGCATAGGTCCGGCGTGCCGATCAGCTTCTCCAGCGCGCTACCCACGCCCATCGGCGCCGGCACGTCGCGGGCGTGCACGACCGGCAGCCCGGCGGAGGCGACATGCGGGCGGTCATAGAGCGGCGCCTCGTCGCCGAGCTCCTTGATCGGCAAATCGGCCATGACGTCGCCGCCATGCTTGACGACAAAGCGCTTGCTCGGCGTGGTGTAGCCGACCACGGCGAAATCGAGCCCCCACTTCTTGAAGATCGCCTCGGCTTCCTGCTCCTTCTCGGGCTTGAGCACCATGAGCATGCGCTCCTGGCTCTCCGAGAGCATCATCTCGTAGGCGCTCATGCCGGTCTCGCGGGTCGGCACCGCATCGAGATCGAGGTCGACGCCGAGATCGCCCTTGGCACCCATCTCGACCGCCGAACAGGTCAGGCCCGCCGCGCCCATGTCCTGGATCGCGATGACGCAGCCCTTCTCCATGATCTCGAGGCAGGCCTCGAGCAGCAGCTTTTCGGCGAAGGGATCGCCGACCTGCACCGTCGGGCGCTTCTCCTCGGACTTGTCGTCGAACTCTGCCGAAGCCATCGAGGCGCCGTGAATGCCATCACGCCCCGTCTTCGAGCCGAGATAGACGATCGGCATGTTCACGCCGGAGGCGGCGGCATAGAAGATCTTGTCGGCGTCGGCGAGGCCCACGGCCATCGCGTTGACCAGGATGTTGCCGTCATAGCGGGTGTGGAAGCGCACTTGGCCGCCGACGGTCGGCACGCCGAAGGAATTGCCATAGCCGCCGACGCCGGCCACCACGCCGGAGACCAGATGCCGGGTCTTGGCATGCTCGGGCGCGCCGAAGCTCAGCGCGTTGAGGCAGGCGATGGGGCGTGCCCCCATGGTGAAGACGTCGCGCAGGATGCCGCCGACGCCGGTGGTCGCGCCCTGATAGGGCTCGATGTAGCTCGGGTGGTTGTGGCTCTCCATCTTGAAGACCACGGCCTGGCCGTCGCCGATGTCGATCACGCCGGCGTTCTCGCCGGGGCCCTGGATCACCCAGGGCGCCTTGGTCGGCAGGCCACGCAGATGGATCCGCGACGACTTGTACGAGCAGTGCTCGTTCCACATCGCCGAGAAGATGCCGAGCTCGGTAAAGGTCGGCTCCCGCCCGATCAGCTTCAGGATGCGCTCATATTCGTCGGGCTTGAGCCCGTGGGCGGCAACCAGTTCGGGGGTGATCTTGGGTTCATTCTTCATGGATTCGGGGCTTTCGGCGGCGTTGGCCGTTCTTAGGAAGATCGGGGCCTCGCGAAAAGCCCTTTATGGCGCATTTTCCCACTGTCCCACGTTTTGCGGCCGAGGGGTGCGGGAACGGGAATTGCACGGCGCGGACGGATCGGATTTAAGGGCTAAAGCCCCGCAATTGAAGGCCCATTTCCTTGCACGAATTGACCAAAACGGCCGCTCCGCCCCGCCCCGAGCTGCATGTCGCGACCGAGGGTGAGTTCAAGGGCTGGCAGACCTGGATCCGCGACAGCTTTGAGAACCATATCGGTCCCTTCTGGCACCGCCTGGAAGCGGACGGCAGCGTCCGCTGCGCCTTCCGGGTCGAAAAGAAGCACCTGAACGGCTCCGGCAACATCCATGGCGGCTGCTTCATGGCCTTCGCCGACTACTGCCTGTTCGCGATCGGCCGGAACGCGCTGAACGGCCGCGGCGTGACGGTCAACTTCGCCTGTGAGTTCCTGGATGCCGGGCACGAGGGCGAGCTGATCGAGTGCACCGGCGAGGTCACCCGCGCCGGTGGTTCGTTGATCTTCCTGCGCGGGCAGATGACCTCCGACGAGCGCCGGCTGTTCACCTTTTCCGGGACGATCAAGCGGGCCAAGCGGAAGTCGCTCCCTCAGCCAAACGCATAGCTCGACGCCTTCCCTTTTGGCGCCCCCTCGCCCAGACTTGCGAGAAGCGCGGTCGCGCCGGGGAGCAAGAACAAGGTGCCGCAGAGCACATCGGGGGCGGGTCGCACGACGGCGTCCGCATCAACGCCGCTACCGTCCATGGCCGCCACCGGCGCGCGCAGCTGGCGCGACTATGCGCTGCTGTTCGCGCTCGCCTGCTGCTGGAGCTCCACCTATCCGCTGGCCAAGCTCGCGCTGAACACGATCCCGCCGATCACCTTCATCTCCGCCCGTTCGCTGATCGCGGCCGCCTTCCTGTTCGCGATCCTGTGGATGCGCGGCGTCAGGATTCCGACCGATGCCAGGGCCTGGAAGCTGTTCGCGACCCAGCAATTGATCAACTCGACCTTCCCGTTCCTGATCATCACCTGGTCGCAGCTCTATGTGCCCGCATCGAACACGGTGGTGCTGGCTTCAACCACGCCGATCTTCGCCTTCCTGATCACCTCGCTGATCACGCGGCATGAACCGGCGACGCTGCTGAAGCTCGCGGGCGCGATCCTCGGTCTTGCCGGCACAGTCGTCATCGTCGGCCTCGATGCGCTGCACGGCCTCGGCAGCGAGATCGTGGCGGAGATCGCGATCCTGCTCGCCACCATCTCCTTTGCCTGCGCGACGATCTTCGGTCTGCGGCTGTCCGAATACGACCCAATGGTGGTGGCGGCCGGCTCGCTGCTGTTCGGCGGCCTCGTGCTGCTGCCGCCCTCGCTCCTCATCGACCAGCCCTGGACGCTGCATCCGACACCGACGGCGATCATCGCCACCATCGTCATGGGCATCGTCTCCAGCGCGCTCGGGCTGATGCTGTTCTACATGTGCCTCGGCCGGCTCGGCACGCTGACCACGAACGCGCAAGGGTATCTGCGCATCCCGATCGGCGTCGGGCTGTCCGTGCTGTTGCTCGGCGAGAGCGTGCCGTCGAACCTGGCGCTGGGACTGCTGCTGGTCATGGCCGGCGTCGCCGCGATGACGGTGCCGGCGGAGCGGCTGAAGAAGCGCTGAAGCGCGCCGTTCAGGCCGAGAGCTGCTTCTCGGCGATCGACAGCCATTCGGCCTGCGCCTCGCGCAGATATTTGGGCGCGCGCCGCATCTGGATCAGGAGCTCGTTGAAGACCAGGCGCGCCTCGGCGGTGCGGCCGACCATTTGCAGCAGCATGCCGTAGCGGACCCGCGCCTCGGCGCCCGGGAAGTAGCCGGCGACGGCATGATATTCCTCGAGCGCCTCGTCGAGGCGGCCGACTTCGGCCAGCGCGCGGGCGTACAACAGATGCGCATCGGCCGAGTCGAAATCCGGCCATTGCTTCTGGAGATCGTCCAGCGTCGCGAGCGCATCGGCCGCGCGATGGGCGGAAAACGCGGCCTGCGCCTTGCCCAGCGCATAGGCGGGATCGTGGCCCATTGGCAGTGCCAGAATGTGGTCGTAGTGCGCTTCCGCCTCGTCGAAGCGGCCGACCTTCGCGCACTCCTCGGCCAGCGCCGCGCGATTGGCAATGGTGTCGGTGCCGGCAAGCCGGTCGGACAGTTCGCGGTAGCGCTTCTCCGGATCGAGCCGGTTGGCGACGCGCTGGCGCGCCTGCCGCGCGCCGGGGCTCGAGAACCATTCGGGAATGAGCTCGACCGCGATATAGGCCAGCGCGCCGATCAGCGGCACCATCAGGATGATGAAGGCCCAGGGCTGCAGCCGCCCGGTTCGCGACGCGTGATAAATCAACGTGATATCGAGCAGCAGAACGACCAGAGCGACGGGCATGTGAGATCCGGAAGCACAACGACAGCGCAGGCTTCCTGATATCGCAACTGCCACGGCGAAACAACTTTGAGTTGCCCCACTCGACAGCAATCAAATAACGGGCGCCGGCGCCCTGATGGCGATGGATCAGTCGCTCCGACGGCGATGCAGGTTCATGAGGGTCGCGGCGGACGCAACGCCGCAAGGCGACGCGGCAACTACTTGGCGTCGTCCGCGAGCATTTTCCGGTATTTCTCGACGTCGCGCGTCACGAGCTGCTGAAGCAGCTCCGGCGCATGCTCGTTGTCGTCGGGCGCGACCGTCGACAGATCGGCAAAACGCTTCTTCACCGCGTCCGTCTCCACCGCCGTGCGCGCCGCAGCATTCAGCCTGGCAATGACGGCCGGCGGCGTGCCCTTGGGCGCGAACAGGCCGTTCCAGCCCTGCGCCTCGAATTCGGGCAGGCCCGCTTCAGCGGACGTGGGCAGATCGGGCAGCGAGGCCAGCCGCACGGTCGAGCCGACCACGAGCCCCCTCACCAGCTTGTCGCTGATCGACTGCGAGACGGAGGCTGCCGCATCGCAGACGCCGTCGATCTGGCTGCCGATCGCATCGGTGAGCGCCGGCGCCGCGCCGCGATAGCCGACCAGCGTCGCGTCGATCCCGGCGGCGGTGACGAAGCTCTTGCAGATCAAATAGTTCGAGGAGCCGACGCCGGCATGGCCGAGATTGATCTTGCCCGGGTTGGCCTTGGCGTAGGCGATGAACTCCTTCAGGTTCTTCGCCGGAAAATCCTTGCGCACGGCGAGAATGCCGAAGGTTTTCGCCACCATCGCGATCGGAACGAAGGAGTCCGGCGTGAACGGCAGCTTTGGATAGATCGTGTAGGTGGCAGCATTGGTGCCGGCATTGCCGATCGCGATGGTGTAGCCGTCCGGCTCGGCGCGAGCGGCTCGCGCCAGCGCGGTCGAGCCGCCGGCGCCTGCGACGTTCTCGATCACGATGGTCTGGCCGAGCGCGATGCCCATCTGCTCGGCGACCGTGCGCGCGATCACGTCCGAGGTGCCCCCGGCCGCGAACGGCACGATCATCGTGATCGGGCGCTTGGGGAAATCCTGGGCGAACGCGGCAGTCGCGAACGAAACCGCCGCGAGCGCGGCGAGACACCGCTTCAACACGAACGAAATCACGCGGCCTTTTCCAGGTGCTGGACGAGGCCGGCGAACAGGCCGCGGCCGTCGGTGCAGCCCATGATGTCTTCGACATGGTTTTCGGGATGCGGCATCATGCCGAGCACGTTGCCGCTGTCGTTGACGAGGCCTGCGATGGAATGCGCCGCGCCGTTGATGTTGTGGCGCTCGTCGACCACGCCGTCGGCCGAGCAGTAGCGGTAGAGCACCCGCCCCTCGCCCTCGAGCCGCTTGATGGTCTCTTCATCCGCCTCGTAATTGCCCTCGCCATGGGCGACCGGGACGCGGATCACCTGGCCGGCATTGTAGCCGCGGGTGAACGGCGTGTCGGAACGCTCGACGCGCAGATGCACGTCGCGGCAGATGAATTTCAGTTGCGCGTTGCGCATCAAGACGCCCGGCAGCAGGCCGGATTCGCAGAGGATCTGGAAGCCGTTGCAGACGCCGAGCACGAGGCCGCCCTTCGCCGCATAGTCGCGCACGGCATCCATCACCGGCGCACGCGCGGCGATTGCACCACAGCGCAGATAATCGCCGTAGGAGAAGCCGCCGGGTACGACCACGAGGTCGGTGCCTGCGGGCAGCGACGTCTCGGCGTGCCAGACCATCTCGGGTTCATTGCCCGAGATCAGCTTCAACGCCCGCGCCATGTCGCGCTCGCGGTTGATTCCGGGAAAGACGAGGATGGCGGCTTTCATTGGCTTTGGGTTCCGGGCAAGGGGGTTGGAATCGGGCTGGCCGGCGGCGAAATCGCGAAGAGACATAACCATTTGACGCGGATTTTACCAGTGCTAGCCTCGCTGGACGGCTTTGTGCACAGGCCATAGCCGACCATTTTGGCCGAACGATTTTGCCCGGGATTGAAGCCATGAACGTCCCGTCGCGCCCCGCATCCCAGTCCGAGCCGGTATCCGCCGAAGGCGTCGTCGCTGCCGGCGCCTATGTCGATGGCCGGCGCATCGCCAATATCGCCATCAGCGAGGCATCGAGCTGGCGCGCGAAACCCGGCCACGTGGTCTGGATCGGCCTGCACGAGCCGGACATGGCGCTGCTCAGCGCCGTGCAGAAACAGTTCGACCTGCACGAGCTTGCCATCGAGGACGCCAATCACGCCCATCAGCGGCCCAAGATCGAGCAATATGGCGAGGCCCTCTTCATCGTCGCACGCACGGCGCAATTGATCGAGGGCCGGATCGCCTTCGGCGAGACGCACATCTTCGTCGGCGAAGGCTATCTCGTAACGGTCCGGCACGGCGCTTCGACCTCCTATACGGCGGTACGCGAGCGCTGTGAGAGCTGTCCGCGGGCGCTCGCCCGCGGCGAGGACTACATCCTCTATGCCATCATCGATTTCATCGTCGACAACTACTCCCCCGTGCTCGAAAGCATTCACGAGGAAATCGAGGAGATCGAGGACGACGTGCTCTCGCACGCGATCACCAAGGCGCAGATCGAGCGGCTGTACATGCTGCGTCGTGACCTCCTGCGACTGCGGAACGCGATCGGTCCTCTGGTCGAAGTCTGCCGGCGGCTGGAGCATGACGAGCTGTCGATGGTGCGCCCGACCATGCAGCCCCTGTTCCGCGACGTCACCGACCACGTCCGCAACATCCAGGAGCGCATCGATTCCATGCGCGAGGTGCTGGCCTTCGCCTTCGAAGCGAGCCTCTTGGTCGGCCAGGCCCAGGAGACGGCGGTGTCGAAGAAACTAGCCTCCTGGCTCGCGATCCTCGCCGTCCCGACCGCAGTCGCCGGCATCTATGGGATGAACTTCAAATACATCCCCGAGCTGCAATGGGAGTACAGCTATTTCGTCGTCATGGGGATGATGGCGCTCGCCTGCCTCGGATTGTACTGGCGCTTCCGCCGCGTCGGGTGGCTGTGAGCCGCGAAAGGGCTGAGCCAACAGCTTCGTAGCCCGGATGGAGCGAAGCGTAATCCGGGACAGCGCCATCCCGGATACCTCCCGGATTTCGCTTCGCTCCATCCGGGCTACGATTGCAGCGTCACAGCCGGTCCAACTCCCCATCCTGAGGAGCGCGCCCTCTGCGCGCGTCTCGAAGGATGAAGGCCGAGGTGCGAGAGCCGGGCCTGCATGGTTCTCGCGGCGATGCGAAGCATCGTCCGCTAGACGCGCGTTCCGCGCTCCTCACCATGAGGATTTGGCAGGCTCAGACGATCTCCACCCGATAGTTCTCGATCACGGTGTTGGCGAGCAGCTTGTCGGCGGCGTCCTTCAGCGCGGCTTCGGCCTTGGCCTTGTCGGCGCCGGCAAGCTCGATGTCGAACACCTTGCCCTGACGGACGCTGGCGACGCCGTCGACGCCGAGCGACTTCAGCGCGCCTTCGATGGCCTTTCCTTGCGGATCGAGGATGCCCGTCTTCAAGGTAACGGTGACACGTGCCTTCACGTCGAAAACCCCTTTAGCTCTTCACCAGCACCGGGCCGGAGCCCGCCGGACGCTCGTTTTCCATGAGAATGCCGAGACGCTTTGCCACTTCGGTATAGGCCTCGAGCAGGCCGCCGAGGTCGCGGCGGAAGCGGTCCTTGTCGAGCTTCTCGTTCGACTTGATGTCCCACAGACGGCAGGAGTCCGGCGAGATCTCGTCGGCAACGATGATCCGCATCATTTCGTTCTCGAACAGCCGCCCGCACTCCATTTTGAAGTCGACGAGACGGATGCCGATGCCGAGGAAGAGGCCGGTGAGGAAGTCGTTGACACGGATGGCGAGCGCCATGATGTCGTCGATCTCCTGCGGCGTCGCCCAGCCGAAGGCGGTGATGTGCTCTTCCGACACCATGGGGTCGTTGAGCTGGTCGTTCTTGTAGTAGAATTCGATGATCGAGCGCGGCAGCTGCGTGCCTTCCTCGATGCCGAGGCGCTGCGACAGGGAGCCGGCGGCAACGTTCCGCACCACCACCTCGAGCGGCACGATCTCGACCTCGCGAATCAACTGCTCGCGCATGTTGAGGCGGCGGATGAAGTGGGTCGGCACCCCGATGTCGTTGAGGTGCTGAAACAGGTACTCCGAGATCCGGTTGTTGAGGACACCCTTGCCCTCGATCACCTGATGCTTTTTCGCATTGAACGCGGTGGCGTCATCCTTGAAGTGCTGGATCAGGGTACCGGGCTCCGGGCCTTCGTAAAGAACCTTTGCCTTGCCTTCATAAATGCGACGCCGACGGCTCATGGGGATGTACCGTGTTTTGTTGAAATCCATGTATCTGGTGTGCTCCGGTTGACTAGGATTACGACCCACAGCGGAGCTGCCGTGAACAGCCCGGAACCCGTCTATAACCCTTGGAAACAGAACAGGAACCAAACCTTCAGGCAACCTATCCGATTGGCCGACCCAGCACAATCGATCCGGCTCATCCGATGCCAACTTATACCGCCTTGCCTGCGGCTTAACGGCTCGTTGTTTTGCCGATTCGTGCCCCCTATCTAGGCATGCGCCGGGGCCGTCGCAACGAGGGCCGCCGGCTCCAGTCAGCAGGGAATTGGAAAAGGCATGAGCAATTTCGACAAGCGCGAGGAAGGTTTCGAGAAGAAATTCGCCCTCGACGAGGAGCAGAAATTCAAGGCGGAAGCCCGCCGCAACCGGCTGCTCGGCCTGTGGGCGGCCGAAAAGCTCGGCATCACCGGCGATGCGGCGGCGGCCTACGCCAAGGAGGTGGTCGCGGCCGATTTCGAGGAAGCCGGCGACGCCGACGTGCTGCGCAAGGTCATGGCCGATTTCGCCGCCAAGAGCGTCGCCGTCACCGAACAGGCGATTCGCGCCAAGATGAACGAGCTGATCGCCGTGGCGGCGGCCGAGGTGAAGGCGGGGACATAAGGCCGCGCGCGTCCCACACTCGCAGTCATTCCGGGGCGGTCCGTAGGACCGAACCCGGAATCTCGAGATTCCGGATCGGCGCTGTCGCGCCGTCCGGAATGACGGAGGGCCAAATCACCCCTCCTTGAAGCCATACTCCGGCACGTTGCCGCTGGCGCCGTAATATTTATACGGCAGGAACTTGCCTGACATCGTGATCTTGACGCGGTCGCCCTTCGGATTGGCGACGCGCTCGATGCCCATGTCGAAGTCGATCGCCGACATGATGCCGTCGCCGAACTCTTCCTCGATCAGCGCCTTCCAGGCCGGACCGTTCACCATCACCATCTCGTAGAAGCGGTAGATCAGCGGATCGGTCGGCGGCATCGGCGTGCCGGTGCCGCGCATCGGCACCTCGTTGAGCATGGCGGTCTCGGCCTTGGAGAGGCCGAACAGTTCGGCCGCATTGGCCGCCTGCGGCTTCGTCAGCTTCATCTGGCCCATGATCGCGCCGACGATCAAGACCTCGGAATAGCCGCCGATCTGCTCGCAAATGTGTTTCCAGCTCCAGCCCTTCTCGCGCTTGATGTCGAGCAGCTTCTCGGTGAGGTCTTCGCGTTTCATGTCAGGGTCTCCTTGGGTTTCGTCAGTTCTGGCTGCACTAGGAACACGTGGATGGCCGGGACAAGCCCGGCCATGACGTCTCCTTGAGCGGCTCTGGCTTGGCGTCGGACGCAATCGTCAGTCCGGGCTTGCCGATATGCACGACCGGCACGTTGCGTGGATCGTGGCCGGGCGCCTCCGCCGCAAACGTCTTGCTGCGCGTCACCAGGAAATCGATGATGTGGTTGCGCAGAGCGTAGTAGAGCGGATGGCGGTGCWGGTCGGTGCGGCCGCGATCCTTCGGCAGCGGATTTTCGACGACCTCCGCCAGCACCGCGCCCGGCCCATTGGTCATGAGAAAGATCTTGTCGGCGAGGTAAATTGCCTCGTCGACGTCATGGGTGATCATGAACGCGGTCTGGCCAGTCTCCAGACAGATGCGCCGCACCTCGTCCTGAAGCGTTCCGCGCGTCAGCGCGTCCAACGCCGAGAACGGCTCGTCCATCAGCATCATCTTCGGCGTGATCGAGAGCGCGCGGGCGATGCCGACGCGCTGCTTCATGCCGCCGGAGAGCTCAGAAGGACGCTTGTGCTCCGAGCCGGTCAACCCGACGAGATCGATGAAGGTCTGGGCGTGCGCCTTGACCTTGGCGCGATCCCAGCTCCGCCATTTCGAGCTCACGGCATAGGCGACGTTGCCGAGCACCGTGCGCCAGGGCAACAACGCGTGGCTCTGGAAGATCACGGCGCGGTCGAGGCTGGTGCCCGAGATCGCCTGCCCGTCGACGATGACGGCGCCCTCGCTCGGCGCGTCGAGGCCGGCGAGGATGTTGAGCACCGTGGTCTTGCCGCAGCCGGAATGGCCGATCACGCAGCAGAACTCGCCCCGCGCCATCGACAGCCACAGATTCTCGAACACCGTCGTCGTGGCGCCACTGGCGCCCGGATAGCGCTTGGCGATGCCTTCGATGGAGATGAATTTTGCGGTCACAGCCCCTACTCCGGAAACGTGACCAGGCGCGTGAAGCGCGCGAGGATCTGGTCGAGCAGCATGCCGACGACCCCAATCAGCAGGATCGCGATGATGACATTGGTGATCGAGAGGTTGTTCCACTCGTTCCAGACGAAGTAGCCGATGCCGGTGCCGCCGACGAGCATCTCGGCGGCGACGATCACCAGCCAGGCGATGCCGATGGAGATGCGCATGCCCGTCAAAATCGTCGGCGCGGCTGCGGGGAGGATCACGGTGAAGGCGCGCCTGAGCGTGCCGACCTCGAGCGTGCGCGCGACGTTGATCCATTCCTTGCGCACGCTGGCAACGCCAAACACGGTGTTGAGCAGCATCGGCCAGATCGAGCAGATGAAGATGACGAATATCGCCGAGATCGAGGAATCCTTGATGGTGTAGAGCGCGAGCGGCATCCAGGCCAGCGGCGAGATCGGCTTCAGCACCTGGATGAAGGGATCGAGCGCCTTGCTCAGCAGCGGCGACATGCCGATCAGGAAGCCGAGCGGAATGGCGACGAGCACCGCCAGCAGATAACCGGTGCCGACGCGCGCGATCGAATAGGCAAGCTGGATGCCGAGCCCCTTGTCGTTCGGCCCGTTGTCGTAGAACGGCCGCCGCAGATGCTCCCAGAGCTTTGCGCCGACATCGAGCGGACCGGGCATGGCCGATTTGCCCTGTGTCGCGGTCAGCCCCATCAGCTTGGCGTATTCGGGGGTCATCGTGGCGACGGCGCCGGTCGAGCGCGTGGCGAGATGCCAGATGCCGAGGAACGCGGCCAGCAGCGCGATCGAGACGAGGCCGGCGCGAAGGCGGAGGGAGGATGTCATTGCGCGAGATCTCTCCACGCGTCGTCCCGGCGAAGGCCGGGACCCATAACCCCAGGGAAAAGTTTGCCGAAGACTCGTTGCCCGGTACTGCTGCCTTCCGCAACCGATAGATCACGCGGTATGGGTCCCGGCCTTCGCCGGGACGACAAGGGCGAGAGAGACTTGCTCACGACGCCTTCCTGATCTTGAAGCTCGCGACGTAATCCTCCGGCTTGGCCGGATCGAAAGCCTTGCCCATCACCGCGAACGACTTGTAGCTGCTCGCCGGCGGTGTGAGGCCCATCTCCGTCATCAGCTTCCTGGTGTCGGTGGCCAGATACACCTGCTCTGCCACCGCCTTGTAGTCGACGTCGCCCTTGATCTGGCCCCAGCGCTTCATCTGCGTCAGCATCCACACCGCAAACGACTGCCAGGGGAACGGATCGAAGTCGACGCGCTTCGCGTCGGTCTTCACCCCGCCGAGACCGTCGGCATAGGTGCCGGTCAAAACCTGCTCCAGCACAGTCACCGGTGCGTTGATGTAGTTGGCCGGCGCGATGGCCTCCGCGATCTGCTTGCGGTTCTCCGCCTTCGACGCATAGGCCGTGGCATCGACGATCGCGCGTGTCAGCGCGGCAAAACTGTTCGGCGCGGTCGTGATGAACTCGCGGCTGGCGGCAAAGCTGCAGCAGGGATGGCCGTCCCAGATCTCCTTGGACAAGAGATGCATGAAGCCGACGCCATCATAGATCGCGCGCTGGCAGATGTTGTCCGGCGCGAGGAAGCCGTCGATGTTGTCGGCGCGCAAATTGGCGACCATTTCCGGCGGCGGCACCGAGCGCAGCTGCACGTCGGTGTCGGGGTCGAGCCCGTGCTCGGCGAGATAGTAGCGCAGCAGATAGTTGTGCATGGAATAGTCGAAGGGGATCGCGAATTTCAGGCCCTTCCAGTCCTTCGGATCGCGCTTGTCCTTGTGCTTCGTCGCCAGCACGATGCCCTGCCCGTTGATGTTCTCGATCGCGGGAACAGCGAAAGGAATGGCGTTGGCACCGAGACCCAGCGAGATCGCGATCGGCATCGGCGCGAGCATGTGTGCGGCGTCGTATTCCTTGTTGATGGTCTTGTCGCGGATCACGGCCCAGCCAGCGGTCTTGACCACTTCGACGTTGAGGCCGTGCTTGGAATAGAAGCCCAGCGGCGCCGCCATGATGATCGGCGTGGCGCAGGTGATCGGGATGAAGCCGACCTTGAGGTCCTTCTTCTCGGGCGCCCCAGTCTGCGCAAACACTTCGGTCGCCGTCTTGAGCGGGAAAAACTGCGACAGCGCCGCAAGCGCGGTCGACGCACCGACCGACTTCAGGAAGGCGCGCCGCGCAACGTCCTGCGGAAACATCGCGCGCATCACGGCGGATGCAACGACGCCCTCGTAGCGCTTCTCCTCGCTCTCGACGGGCGCGCAGCGCATCGCCGTGGCCTGCTCGTGCTCCGCCGCGGATTGGTGCTGGCCACAGACGCAGCCGGCTCGAAGGTTGCGATCGGGATCAAACGGATTGTCGAACGTAGACATCGGACCTCCTGCGCGTCATTGCAGGGGGAATTACGCAAGGAGCATGCCACCGCCTTTCGGCCGGCCAGTGCTTTGATGACGCAGCACTTTTCATCACACTTGGTCGCTACGAAAACTCGTGATATACGATAATTCGTAGTTCAATCACGAGATTTCGTAATGGCAACGACGCCAATGCTCGTTTCCGATGATACCGCCGAGGCGATCGATCCGCGCGTCGCGGCCTTCGAATCCTCCGTCGAGGCCACGCTGCTGGTCGATCCCTATGCCGACCAGATCATCGATGCCAATCCGGCCGCCTGCGCCCTGCTCGGCTACGACCGCGCGCTGCTGCGGCAGACCAGGGCCAGCACCCTGCACGCCGGCGAGCTTCCGGCGCTGACCGTGTTCACGCAGGCCGTGCTGCACAAGGGCGCCTACTGGACCACGGCGCTTACCCCCCGCCATGCCACCGGGCAAAATCTCCGGCTGGAATATGCCGGCTGCGTCCTGCCCCATGACGGCCGCACGCTGGTGCTGCTCACGCTGACCGATCTCGACGCGCGCCGCCGCCGCAATGTCGATGCCGCCGCCGAAGACCACATGCGCAGCGGCATCTCGACCTGGCAGCGGGTCGAGCGGGTGTTCCAGGACATTGAGCGCGAGAACCAGCTGATCCTGCGCGCCGCCGGCGAAGGCATCTATGGCGTGAACGCGGAAGGAAAGACCACCTTCGTCAACCCTGCCGCCGAACGCATGCTGGGCTGGACCGCCGAGGAGCTGGTCGGCAAGGAGATCCACCCAATCGTGCACCACACCCACCATGATGGCCGGCACTATCACAACCACGACTGCCCGATCTATGCGGCGTTCCGCGACGGCGCCGTGCACCAGGTCGACGGCGAAGTGTTTTGGCGCAAGGACGGCTCGCCGGCGTGGGTCGAATACACCTCCACGCCCATTCGCGACCGCGGCGTCGTGGTCGGCGCCGTCGTAGTGTTCCGCGACGTCAGCCAGCGGCGCGAGGCCGACGAGAAGCTGCACGCCGCGCTCACTGAAGTCGACCGCCTGCGCGAGCGGCTGGAGCTGGAAAACGCCTATCTCCAGGAGGAAATCCGCATCGAGACCAACCCCCGCGGCATCATCGGCCAGAGCGAGGCGGTCCAGAAGACGCTGCGCCAGGTCAAGCTGGTGGCGCCAACCACCGCGGCCGTGATGATCACCGGCGAGTCCGGCACCGGCAAGGAGCTGATCGCCCGCGCCATCCATGAGGACTCCACCCGCAGCGACCGCCCGCTGATCCGCGTCAACTGCGCCGCAATCCCGCGCGAATTGTTCGAGAGCGAGTTCTTCGGCCATGTCCGCGGCGCCTTCACCGGCGCGACGCGCGACCGCATCGGCCGGTTCGAGCTCGCCGACGGCGGCACGCTGTTCCTCGACGAGGTCGGCGAGATCCCGCTCGAACTCCAGGGCAAGCTGCTGCGGGTGTTGCAGGAAGGCCATTTCGAGCGCGTCGGCCAGGAGCGCACCCGCGCGGTCGACGTCCGCGTCATCGCCGCGACCAACCGCGACCTCAAGCAGGAGGTCCAACGCGGCCGTTTTCGCGAGGATCTCTATTTCCGCCTCAACGTCTTCCCGATCGAGACGGTGCCCTTGCGCGAGCGGCGCGAGGACATTCCGCTGCTCGCGCAGCATTTTTTGACGCGCGAGAGCAAGGCGCTGAAGTCGAATCTGCGCCTGTCGGAGGGCGATGCGCGGCGGCTGACCCGCTACGACTGGCCTGGCAACGTCCGCGAATTGCAGAACGTGATCGAGCGCGCCGCGATCCTGTCGCAGAACGGCCGGTTGCGCATCGATCTGCCGGATGCGTCCGGCGCGCAAGCTCCGACCGGCGCCGCACGCCAGAAAGCGGATGCGCGTCCGGCGGTCATGACGTCGTCGGAGATGCGCGACCACGAGCGCGCCAACATCCTCGCCGCGCTCGAGGCCTGCGCGGGAAAAGTGTTCGGCCCCGGCGGCGCGGCGGAGATGCTGGATATCAAGCCGACCACGCTGGCCTCGCGGATCAAGGCGCTCGGGATAGCGCCCCGTCCGCGGGCCTTCGGTTAGCGACGCTCACGCCGCCTTGGTCGTCACATCAGACGCAATCGGCAGGCCCTGCTCGATCGGCAGCGACGGATCGCGCGACCATTCGTTCCAGGAGCCGAAATACATCCGCACGTCCTTCACGCCGGCATTCTTCAGCGCGAGGAAGGTGTTCGAGGCGCGCGCGCCCTTGAAGCAGTAGAGATAGACCGGCGTGCTCTGCGAGATGCCGACGGTGGCGCATTCCGCCAAAATCTCGTCCTTGGACTTGAAGCGCGGGCCTTCGGCGGTCGGCTTCATCATCCGGTACCATTCCAGCCACACCGCGCCGGGGATGCGGCCCTTGCGCGGGCAGAAATCCTTCCCGTAAGGAGACGAGCTGTCGCCGATCCACTCATCGACGTCGCGGACGTCGAGGATGGCGATGCCGGGCTTGCCGACGGCGCCGAGCATGGTCTTGGCGTCGATCAGGATCTCGCCCGCTTCCGGCACGATCGAGAACGAGGCCTTTGCGGGTGCCGGAACATCCTTCGTCACCGGAAAACCCGCGGCCGACCAGGCGTCGAAACCGCCATGCAGCACCTTCACCTTGGGATAGCCGAGCATGGTGAGGAGGTAGTAGCCGCGGCAGGACTGGCCGAAGCCGGAATTCATCGACTGCTCGTAGATCACAGCCGTTTCCTTGCCGGAGAGGCCGGCGCCGCCAAAGGCGTCCGCGAATTTTGTCTTCAGCTCGCTGATCCCTTCCGGCGTCGAGGTCGCCAGGAAAGTGAAAATCTCGTGGACGTTGACGGCGTTAGGGAGATGCCCGGCGGCGTAGGCGTCGGGGTTGCGGGTGTCGACGATGACACATGGCTCGGTCTTCAAGAGATCGGCAAGTTCGACGGCAGTGATCAGGACGTCAGTCATGGCAGCCTCTCCGTTGAGGTTGGGGGTCTTCGGGGTGGACTCGTAAAATCAGGCGTCGGCGAGCATCTTGCGCAACTGCTTGGTGGCAGGCGTGACGATCGCGACGAAATAGGCCTCGCGCAGGCGGCGCTGCACGCGGTGGCTCTTGAGATAGCCGCGCGCGCCACAATGCAGCATCGCCGCATGCGCCGCCGCGACGCTGGCCTCGCCCGCGCGCAGGCGCAGCGCGATCACCTTGCGCCAGTAGGTCTCCTCTTCGTTGTAGGGATCGCGCGCCAGCGCCATGGTCTCCGCCTCGAGCTCGGCGGCGAGATCGCGGACATGCACCGGCTGCTGCGGCAGATAGCGGTTGATGTGGCCGAGCGGACCCCCGACCTCGTCCATGATGTTGACGCAGTCCCGGATCAGGCCGAGCGCCATGCCGGCCTGGAGCAGGATGAAGCCGGCGCGGATCTTCTTGACGAAGGGCGCGGCGGGATCGGCGAGGATCAGCTCATCCGGCACGAAGACGTCGCGGAACTGCACGCCATAGGTGCCGGTGCCGTCCATGGCGAGGAACGGCTTGCACGGCGTCAGCGTGATCGCGGGGTCGGAGCAGTCGGCGAGAAACATCACAGTGCCGGGCTCGCCACTTGCGATGCCCTGATCGTCCTCGCGCTCAAAAATGGTGCCGAAATAATGGTCGGGGCCGAGATTGGACACCCAGGGCAGCGCGCCGCGCACGATGTAGCCGCCCTCGACCTTGCGCCCTTTCAATTTCAGCTTCTCGATGCCGAAGAAGCTTTTCATCGGATTGGACAGCCCGGTGCCGCCGAGCAGCCGGCCGGTCGAAAAACCGTCGCCGAACCGTTTTGCCAGCTTCATGTTGGTCGAGTTGGCCGCGTACCAGACCAGCGTGTTCTGGCACCAGGCCATGAAGGCCGTGGCACCGCAGACCTCGCCGATCGCCGCCATCGCCTGGATCGCGCAGCGCAAATCCGCAGGACCCTCCTGGGGCATGTGACTGCCCCATGCGCCGACCTCGCCGAACCGGCGCAGCACCTCGGCCGGATAGACCGCGCCGTCGTCGATGCCGGCGGCGAGCGGCGCAAGCTGCTCCCGCGCGATCCGCGCCACCTCCCCTGCAATGGACGGTGCGGGCTGATCCAAAACTTCGGCCCGTGATAAAGCCAGTGAACCCATGATCGTCTCCCGCACCTTGTCCTGGTTGATGGCTAGATGCCGACCTCGAGATTGACCGGGCGGGTGAAAGTGTTGGCGACCGGCGACCATTTCTTCACATGGGCGACCAGCGCGTTGATCTCGTCCTGCGCGATGCCCTCGCACTCCATGTCGACCTTGACCCGCACATCGGTGAAGCCGACCGGCTTGTCGGAGACGTCGCCGGTGCCCCAGACCGCGGTGATGTTGAGGTCGCCCTCGAGCTCGAGCTCGAGCTTGTTGACGATCCAGCCGCGATGCACGGCGTTGGCGTGCAGGCCGACCGCAAGGCAAGAGCCGAGCGCGGCGAGCGAGGCTTCCGACGGATTGGGCGCAGTGTCGTCGCCGAGTAAGCCCGGCGGCTCGTCGACGATATAGGGTGGCAAATTGCGGATATAGTTGGCGTGGCGGAATTTTCCTTCCGCGACCGTCTTGCACTTCAAGGTCTTGATGACCTTCGGATTGGCCTTGCCGTTGGCGATCAGTTGCTCGAGGCCATTCTTGTCGATGGGCGCGAGGCAACCCGTCAGCACTGTTTTTTGAACGACGGCAGTCATCATCTTCTCCCTGGCAGAAGTGGAAATCGGTAGGATACCGAACGGTCTGTTTCCTTGCATGGAGCGTGCCAGAGGAAGCCAAAAACAAAATGCGAAGCATTGGAGCCGCTTAGCCGGCGCTGCCTGCGGATTGATCAGCCGCCTCGTGCTCAAAGGCGGAGCAGATGAGCGAGCGGATGCGAATCTTTTCAGCGCGGAACAGATGCGGCTTGCTGATGCGGCGCGGCTGCGGGTAAGTTTGGACTCATGGCAAAGACGTCATCAAAGAAGAATTCAAATCCGCCCCATGCCGGTGCCGGCGAGGACGAGTCCGCACGCGGGCGCCTCTTGAGCGCCGCGACGCATCTGTTCTGCAAGAACGGAATCAACGCCACCGGCATCGATGCGATCATCGAGGAAGCCGGCACCGCGAAGACCACGCTCTACAAGCTGTTCGGCTCCAAGACCAATCTCGTCAATGCGGTGCTGGAGAGCGAAGGCAAGCAGTGGCGCGAATGGTTCATCGGCGCCATGGAAGACGGCGGCGGCGACGCGCAGACAAAACTCACGCGCATCTTCCCGGCGCTGAAGAGCTGGTTCGCCGAAGAGCGCTTCTACGGCTGTCCCTTCATCAACGCGGTCGGCGAGCACGACAAGGACGCCAAGCAGTTCCGCAACATCGCGCTGAAACACAAGAAGATCGTGCTCGGCCACATCGAGAAGCTCGCCGGCGAGCTCGGATCGGCCGAGCCAGCGGTGTTGGCGCATCAGCTCGGGCTCCTCATCGACGGCGCCATCGTCGCAGCGATGATCTCGCGCGATCCGGGCGTGGCGGATACGGCCGCGCTCACCGCCGGCCCCCTGCTCAGCCAGTCCAAGACGAAGAAGAAGCGCGCGGCGGATCAGCTGGAAACGGTGTGAATCTTCGTAGGGTGGGCAAAGGCGCAAAGCGCCGTGCCCACCATTTCTACCTCAGTTGATCGGTCGAAGAATGGTGGGCACGCTTCGCTTTGCCCACCCTACGAGATCTATAAATTCACTATTTGGACGGGCTGATTTCGCTGGTCATTCCACAAACCGGCGAACTCCAAAACCTCTTCCACCGTCTCATTCGTGTGCGAGGTGGTCACGACAAAGCGTGTGTCATCCGTCCCGTCGCCTACGACGAGTTCATCGATGATGTCCTCGATCCGTGCGGCGCCCTCTCCGACGACTGCAATGAGAGCAACGCGATCACGAAGACACTGCTCGACAAAGGCAGCCAACAGACCTTCGCTCGATAGCGGCAGGCGAAGGACGACCCTTGACGGATAGCTCATCTAATTCTCCGCGGCGTGGCGAACAGCTCTCCCCTGACTTCGCGCCATTTTCGTGGGGTGGGTAAAGCGACTTGTCCGCCGTAGCTTGAAAATCGAAGGCGGAAGCGTGCCCACCAACGCGCTCGGAAACAAAAGTGGCGGGCACGGCGCTACGCGTCTTTGCCCATCCTACGAGAGCTACGCGCTCTGCTCGATCATCCCCTGCAGCCGCACCAGCTCCGCCTCCAGGTCGCGCTCGACATCCGCGGCCCTGATCTCCATCACCCGATAATCTCGCGCCTCCAGCCACGTCCGCCGTCCCGCCCGGTCCGCCGCGATGGTCTCGCCCTCGCCCGGATTGACCAGCTCGATCGCGATCCGGTGCGGGAACGAGACGAAGTCCGGGATGTGCCGGCCGACCGGGGTCTGGCGCTTGAACTGACCGGCGAAACGACGGTCGCGGGTCAGCGCCTGCCAGAGCAGGCGCTCGGCATCGGTCGGGTTGCGGCGGAGCAGACGCGCGAGGCCGCGCACGGTCGAGCCGCTGTCGGAGACACCACCGCCCTGCCCGTGCTCGGCCAGCAGCGCGCGCAGCCGCGTCGCCTGCGCGCCGTCGAGCACGCCGCCCTTGGCCGGACCCTTGCGTCCCTCGGCGATTGCCATCACCACGCCGTGCAGGGTGTGCATGTCCTGCTTGGTCGGGTCCATCCGGGTGAAGATGTTGCGCAGGTTCACCAGCATGGTGTCGCGCTTCTCGGCCGGGCGCAGGAACTCGACCTTGTCGAGCTCCCGGATCAGGTTCTCGAAGAAGGCCTGGATCTGGTGCTGCGAGGCGCGCTCGGAGCGCTCGGGCATGGCGTGCGGCAGCTCGCCGGACGTCGCCCGCTTGAACCATTCATAGCCGATCAGCAGCACGGCCTGGGCGAGGTTGAGCGAGGCAAAGCCCGGATTGACCGGGAAGGTGATGATGCGGTTGGACAGGCCAACCTCCTCGTTGGTCAGGCCCCAGCGCTCCCGGCCGAACAGGATGCCGGCCTTGCCCCCTGTCGCGACGTGACCCGAAATCTCGGCCGCGGCGGCCTCGGGCCCGACCACCGGCTTGGCCTGGTCATGGGGGCGCGCGGTGGTGGCGAACAGCAGGTCGAGGTCGGCGACGGCCTCACCGACCGTGTCGAACAATTCGACCCGTTCCAGAATGTGGTCGGCGCCGGCCGCGGCGCGCTGGGCGGCGATGTTGGGCCAGCCGTCGCGGGGGTTGACGATGCGCAAGGAGCTGAGCGCAAAGTTACCCATGGCGCGTGCGGCCATGCCGATGTTTTCCCCGAGCTGCGGCTCGACCAGGATCACGATGGGACCGTCGAGGGCGAGGCCCGCCTTGCTCTTGTCAGTCCCCGACATCTCGTCTCGCTTTCACGCTGCCTCTCCAAGGCCTTGGAGAGGAGGCCTCAGGAATTGATTCAAGCCGGCTGCCCGGCCGGCTCTGCCCGCTCGCCTGTCGTTTGCCTGTCCTGACGAAATTCTCAAGGGAAATAACGGGTTGGAATCGACTTTTGAATCTCGCCCGAAACTTCAGCCCCGGCCCGGCCGGACGGCGGCCCGCCGCTCCCCGTCTGCGGAAGCTGGATGAGCTAAAAGTGCATAATCCCTTGGCTTTCGCCCGCCGCGTCCCGGTGCTAAGAGGCGGCGGATATTCCCGTGGCGCGCCAATAGCGCCGTTCCCAAGAGGCTTCCCCGATCATGGCAAAAATCAAGGTGACCAACCCCGTCGTCGAACTCGATGGCGACGAGATGACCCGGATCATCTGGCAGTACATCAAGGACAAGCTGATCAACCCGTTCCTCGATGTCGAGCTGCTCTACTTCGATCTGGGGATGGAGTACCGCGACCAGACCAACGATCAGGTCACCATCGACGCCGCCGAAGCCATCAAGAAGGTCGGCGTGGGCGTCAAGTGCGCCACCATCACCCCGGACGAGGCCCGGGTGAAGGAGTTCAACCTCAAGCAGATGTGGAAGTCGCCGAACGGCACCATCCGCAACATCCTCGGCGGCTGCATCTTCCGCGAGCCGATCATCTGCAAGAACGTGCCGCGCCTCGTTCCCGGCTGGAGCAAGCCGATCATCATCGGCCGCCACGCCTATGGCGACCAGTACCGCGCCACCGACATCAAGTTCCCGGGCAAGGGCACCCTGTCGATGAAGTTCGTCGGCGAGGACGGCACCGTGATCGAGAAGGAAGTGTTCAAGGCCCCGGGCGCCGGCGTCGCCATGGAGATGTACAATCTCGACGACTCCATCATCGATTTCGCCCGCGCCTCCTTCAACTACGGCCTGATGCGCAACTATCCGGTCTATCTCTCGACCAAGAACACCATCCTCAAGGTCTATGACGGCCGCTTCAAGGACATCTTCCAGGACATCTTCGACCGCGAGTTCAAGAAGCAGTTCGACGCCAAGGGCCTGACCTACGAGCACCGCCTGATCGACGACATGGTGGCCTCGGCGCTGAAATGGTCCGGCGGCTACGTCTGGGCCTGCAAGAACTACGACGGCGACGTGCAGTCCGACACCGTCGCGCAGGGCTACGGTTCGCTCGGCCTGATGACCTCGGTGCTGCTCACCCCCGACGGCCAGACGGTCGAAGCCGAGGCCGCCCACGGCACGGTGACCCGCCACTACCGCGAGCACCAGAAGGGCAAGGAGACCTCGACCAACTCGATCGCCTCGATCTTCGCCTGGACCCGGGGCCTCGCCCACCGTGCCAAGCTCGACAACAACCCGGAACTCGCGAAGTTCGCGACCACCCTGGAGAAGGTCTGCGTCGACACGGTCGAGGAAGGTTACATGACCAAGGACCTCGCGCTCCTGGTCGGCGCCGACCAGCGCTGGCTCTCGACCACCGGCTTCCTCGACAAGGTCGCGGAAAACCTCACGAAAGCGTTGGCGGCGTAAGCCTGCGCATTATTTCCGCCTGATCGGGGTTAAACATCATGATGGGCCGCGCCCAGGCGCGGCCCATTCATTTTGACACCATCGCGCGGAGACCGACCATGTCCACCAAGCTCGCCGTCCCCTGCCTGCCGCTGCTCGCGGCCATGATCGGATCAGCGGGGGCCGCGGAGCCGCTTCCCGACGCCATCGCCGCTCCCGGCGAGACCGTCGTGCTCAGCGTCCACGCCGAAGGCGCGCAGGTCTATGAGTGCAAGGCGGGCACCGACGGCAAGCTCGCCTGGGCCTTCCGCGAGCCGATCGCCACGCTGCTCGCCGACGGCAAGACCATCGGCCGGCACTATGCCGGCCCGAACTGGGAGCATGCTGACGGCAGCGCCGTGGTCGGCAAGGCCATCGGCAACGCACCGGGCGCAACCGCCGCCGACATCGCCTGGCTGAAGCTCGAGGTCGCCTCCCGCCGCGGCAGTGGCGTGCTGACCCCGGTCACCACAGTCCAGCGCATCAACACCCATGGCGGCAAGCTCGACGGCGCTTGCGACAAGGCCGGCGACTTCAAGAGCGCGCCCTACTCGGCCGACTATGTCTTCCTGAAGAAGGGCTGACCGCTCAGCGGTCGGTACCGTCGCGCTCGGCCTGTGCCAGCTCCGCCGCCGCGAGGTCGCCGGTCTCCTCGAGCCGCGCTCTCGCGGTCTCATGGACGTGGGCGGCGAGCGTCGGCATGCGCTCGATCAGGGCATGGAAGTCCTGGGCGTCGAGCAGCAGCAGCCGCGTCTTCCGCGTCGCCGTCACCGTGCCGCTGCGTTTGGTTTTGTGCAGCAGCGCGATCTCGCCGAAGAAGGTGCCGTCGCCAAGCCGCACCTGCTGGCTCGGCAACGCGATCTCGACCTCGCCGGCGGTGATGAAATACATCGACGATGCGACGTCCCCTCGCCGCACCAGGATCTCGCCCTGCTCGGTGGTGCGGGCGCGCAGGAGCCGCATGATGTCGGCGATCTCGGACGCGGACAGATGCGAGAACAGCGGCACCCGCGCCAGCATGCCCCAAGTGACGACGAAGTCGCGCCGCTTCACCTCCTCGGCAAAGGCGGTGGAGATGATCGCGACCGGCAGCGCGATCATGGCAAAGCCCGAGACGATCGCGAACACCGAGACGAATTTTCCGAGCGGCGTCACCGGCACGACGTCGCCATAGCCGACGGTGCCGAGCGTCACGATCGCCCACCACATCGCGTCCGGAATGGTGCCGAGCTTGCTGGGCTGCACATCACGCTCGATGGCGTAGAGTAGCGAGGCAAAGGTCAGGACCACGCCGAACAGGATGACGATGCAGCCGATCAGCGCCCGCCGCTCGGCATGGACGGCTGCAAGCAGCGAGCGCATCGCCGGCGAGTACCGGATCAGCTTGAAGAACGGCAGCACGCCGAGCCCGGCCAGCGTCGCGTGCCGGCCCGTGGCCAGGACGATCGCGGCCGGCAGGAACGCCATGAGATCGATGATGCCGAGCGCGGAGAAGGCATAGCCCAGCCGGTCGGCAAGGGCAGAACCCTGGCGCGGCGTGTGGCCCGCCACGGTCCAGAGACGCGCGGCATATTCCAGCGCGAACACGATCACGGACAAGATGGTGATCGCGGAAAACAGCACGCCGAATTGCGCGTCGAGCTCCGGCACCGAGGCGAGGATCATCGCGACCACGTCGAGCACGATGACGCCGATGATGAGCTGGATGAAGCGCGATCCGGCCGAATAGGCCAGCGGATCGTGCTCCAGCAATTCGTAGAGGCGGTCCCTCAAATCGGGATCGCGAAGCCCACGTCCTCGCGGAACGAGGCGCATGGGCCTTTACGCGCCTGCCATCGCTTTTTCGATCGCCGCAAGCGCCTCGGACGCCTTGGCGCCGTCGGGGCCGCCGGCCTGCGCCATGTCGGGCCGGCCGCCGCCGCCCTTGCCGCCGAGCGCCTCGGAGGCAACGCGCACCAGGTTCACGGCATTGAAGCGCGCGACGAGGTCGGCGGTGACGCCGACCACGATTCCGGCCTTGCCGTCCTCGGTGACGCCGACGATGGCGACGACGCCGGAGCCGATCTGCTTCTTGCCGTCATCGGCGAGGCTCTTGAGATCCTTCATCTCGATGCCTTCGACCGCGCGCGCCATCAGCTTGACGTCGCCGACTTCGCGCACGCCAGCCGCCGCGCCGTTGCTGCCGGCGGACGCGCCGCCGCCCATCGCGAGTTTCTTGCGCGCATCGGACAATTCGCGCTCGAGCTTCTTGCGCTCCTCCATCAGCGTAGCGATACGCGCCGGCACGTCGTCGATCGAGGTGCGCAGCTCGTTGGCCGCGGTCTTCGCCAGCGCCATGGTGTCGTTGGCGTGCTTGCGCGCATAGTTGCCGGTCAGCGCCTCGATGCGGCGCACGCCGGAGGCGACCGCGCTCTCGCCCGTCAGCGTGATCAGGCCGATATCGCCGGTGCGCCTGACGTGGGTGCCGCCGCAGAGCTCGACCGACCAGCCGAGCGCGTTGGCACCGCGCTCGCGCGCGGTCCGGCCCATCGAGACGACGCGAACCTCGTCGCCATATTTCTCGCCGAACAGGGCGCGCGCGCCCGCTTCGCGGGCTTCGTCCACGCCCATGACGCGGGTCGTGACCTCGTCGTTCTCCAGCACCACGTCGTTGGCGATGTCCTCGACGCGGGCAAGCTCCTCCGCCGTGATCGGCTTCGGATGCACGAAGTCGAAGCGCAGCCGGTCCGGCGCGACCATCGAGCCGCGCTGGGCGATGTGGTCGCCGAGCACCTGGCGCAGCGCCTCGTGGATGAGATGGGTCGCAGAGTGATGCGCGCGGATCGACGAGCGCCTGCTGTGATCGACTTCGAGCTGGAGCGCGGTGCCGAGCTTCAGCTCGCCGCTCTCCACCGTGCCGATATGCACGAAGAGATCGCCGAGCTTTTTCTGCGTGTCGGTGACGCGGAACTTGATCCCGCCTTCGCCCGTCAGCACGCCGGTGTCGCCGACCTGGCCGCCGGACTCCGCATAGAACGGCGTCTGGTTCAGCACCAGCGCGCCGGTCTCGCCGGCCTTGAGGCTCGTGGTTTCCTGGCCGTCCTTCACCAGCGCGGACACCACGCCTTCGGCGCTCTCGGTCTCGTAGCCCAGAAATTCGGTGGCGCCGAGCTTCTCGCGCAGCGGGAACCAGATCGCCTCAGAGGCAGCTTCGCCAGAACCCTTCCAGGACTCGCGCGCCTTGGCTTTCTGGCGCTCCATCGCATCGGTGAAGGACGCCTGGTCGACGCCGATGCCGCGCGACTTCAGCGCGTCCTGCGTCAGGTCGAGCGGGAAGCCGTAGGTGTCGTACAGCGTGAAGGCGACGTCGCCGTCGAACATGTCGCCCTTCTTCAACGACGCGCTCTTCTCGTCGAGGATGGCCAAGCCGCGGACCAGCGTCTTGCGGAAGCGGGTCTCTTCCAGCCGCAGCGTTTCCTCGATCAGGTTTTCCGCGCGCATCAGTTCGGGATAGGCCTGGCCCATCTCGCGGACCAGCGCCCAGACCAGGCGGTGCATCAGCGGCTCTTTCGCGCCAAGAAGCTGCGCATGGCGCATCGCGCGGCGCATGATCCGGCGCAGCACGTAGCCGCGGCCCTCGTTCGAGGGCAGCACGCCGTCGGAGACGAGGAAGGCCGAGGAGCGCAAATGGTCGGCGATGACGCGGAACGAGGCCACCGTCTGCTCGTTCGGCCCGCTGCCCAGCGCTGACGCGGTCGCATCGATCAAATGACGGAACAGATCGGTCTCGAAAACGCTGTCGACGCCCTGCATGATGCAGGCCATGCGCTCCAGCCCCATGCCGGTGTCGATCGAGGGACGCGGCAACGGCACGCGCTCCTCCTTCGTCACCTGCTCGTACTGCATGAACACGAGATTCCAGAATTCGAGGAAGCGGTCGCCATCCTCCTCCGGAGAGCCCGGAGGGCCGCCCCAGATGTGATCGCCGCGATCGATGAAGATTTCAGAGCACGGACCGCACGGGCCGGTGTCGCCCATCGCCCAGAAATTGTCCGAGGTCGGGATGCGGATGATGCGGTCTTCGGAGAAGCCCGCGATCTTCTTCCAGAGGCCGGCCGCCTCGTCGTCGGTGTGGTAGACGGTGACCAGCAGCTTGTCCTTGTTCAGCCCGAAATCCCGGGTGATCAGGGTCCAGGCAAGCTCGATCGCGCGCTCCTTGAAATAGTCGCCGAACGAGAAGTTGCCGAGCATCTCGAAGAAGGTGAGATGGCGCGCGGTGTAGCCGACATTGTCGAGGTMGTTGTGCTTGCCGCCCGCGCGCACGCATTTCTGCGAGGTGGTGGCGCGCTGATAGGGCCGCTTCTCGACGCCGGTGAAGACGTTCTTGAACTGCACCATGCCGGCATTGGTGAACATCAACGTCGGGTCGTTGCGCGGCACCAATGGCGAGGACGACACGATCTCGTGGCCGTTCTCGGCAAAGAAGTTCAGAAAGGTCGACCTGATCTCGTTGACGCCGCTCATGTTCATCCAATCGGGTGTGCTTGGACCCGCTTCCTTGCCATCCAAACCTGTGATTTGGGCTGATATCTGCGGGCCAAAGCGCTTTTAGACAAGGCCAGCTTCGCTGTCCAGAAACTGTGCAGAGAGATCAGAGGGTTGCCGTATCAGCGCAATCCCGTTGCAATCCCGTTGAAAGGCGCAAAGCCCGCGTTGACAGGCTTGGCCGGGCTGTGGTCTGTACCTATTTGTATCGTACGGCCACGTCGGGAGAGACCGGCTTTGGGTAGCCGGCGCCGAAGGAGCAACCGCCCCGGAAACTCTCAGGCAAAAGGACCGCGTGGCTTTGACAGCATCTGGAAAGAGGCGCCGACGGGCTTGATGTCCGGATGGCGTCCGCCGACGGGATAATACTCTCAGGCACAGCGACAGATGGGGCTTCGACTGGTGTCCATCGGGGAATCCTCCCCGGGGAACCGCCGAGGGCCCCTGTGATGCTAGCGCGCGACGACCAAGACTCCCTGAAACGTACCCCCCTTCACGGGCTGCATGTGTCCCTCGGCGGCAAGATGGTGCCGTTCGCGGGCTATGACATGCCCGTGCAATATCCCGCCGGCGTGCTGAAGGAACACCTTCACACCCGCAGCCAAGCCGGCCTGTTCGACGTCTCCCATATGGGCCAGCTCCGCTTGCTGCCGAAGTCCGGCAAGGTCGAGGACGCCGCCCGCGCGCTGGAGCGGCTGGTGCCGCAGGACATCGTCGCGGTTGCGCCGGGGCGGCAGCGCTATGCCCAGTTCACCAATGCGGATGGCGGTATCCTGGACGATCTGATGGTCGCCAATTTCGGCGATCACCTGTTCCTGGTGGTCAACGCCGCCTGCAAGGCCGAGGACGAGGCGCATCTGCGCGCGCACCTCTCGGACGACTGCATCATCGATTCGCTGGCCGACCGCGCGCTGATCGCGCTCCAGGGCCCGAAGGCCGAAGCGGCGCTGGCGAAATTGTGTGCAGAGGCGCCCGGCATGAAGTTCATGGACGCCGGCCCGCACAAGGTCGCCGGCCTCGACTGTTTCGTCTCGCGCTCCGGCTATACCGGCGAGGACGGTTTTGAAATTTCGGTTCCCGCAGGCGATGCCGAGCGCCTCGCCAGGACGCTGCTGGAAAACGCGGACGTGATGCCGATCGGCCTTGGCGCCCGCGACAGCCTGCGGCTGGAAGCCGGGCTCTGCCTCTATGGCCACGACATCGACACCGCGACCACGCCGGTCGAGGCCGCGCTGGAATGGTCGGTGCAGAAGAGCCGCCGCAGCGGTGGCGCCCGCGCCGGCGGCTTTCCCGGTGCAGACAAGATCCTCGCGCATTTCGACCAGGGCGCGAGCCGCCGCCGCGTCGGCCTGCGCACCGAAGGCCGCGCCCCGGTGCGCGAAGGCGCGCTGCTGTTTGCAGATAGCGCCGGCGGCGAGCCGATCGGAAAGGTCACATCGGGCGGCTTCGGCCCGAGCCTGAACGCGCCGGTGGCAATGGGCTACGTGCCCACGCGCCTGAGCGCGCTCGACACAAAACTGTTCGCCGAGGTGCGCGGGCAACGGCTGCCGCTCACCGTCGCCGCCATGCCCTTCGTGAAAAACACCTACAAACGCTGAGGACTGAGAAAATGACCACGACGCTGTACACCTCCGACCATGAATGGCTGGCCATCGACGGCGATGTCGCAACCGTCGGCATCACCGATTACGCGCAGTCGCAGCTCGGCGACGTCGTGTTCGTCGAACTGCCCAAGGTCGGCCGCACGCTGAAGAAGACCGAAGCCGCGGCCGTCGTGGAGTCCGTGAAGGCCGCCTCCGACGTCTACGCACCGATCTCGGGCGAGGTGCTCGAGACCAACCCCGCACTCGCCGGCGAGCCGGCGCTGATCAATACGGATGCGCAAGGCGCAGCCTGGTTCTTCAAGATCAAGATTGCCGACAAAAGCGAGCTCGGCGGCCTCATGGATGAAGCCGCCTACAAGGCACACACGGCGTGAGATGAAGCAGACTCCAACCTCATACTCCCTGTCATCACCCGCGAAGGCGGGTGATCCAGTACGCCGCGCCCCATCGGCTCAAGCACTGACGGCCGCGTTTACTGGATGCCCCGCCTTCGCGGGGCATGACAGCGACAGATGACCTAAAACGAGGACCCATGATGACCGCGCACCGCAAATCCGATGGCGATACCGCCGCCTTCGTTCGCCGCCACATCGGCCCCTCCGCGCGCGATGTCGCCGCGATGCTGGACACCGTCGGCGCCAAAAGCGTCGACGCGCTGATGGCGGAGACGCTGCCCGCCTCGATCCGGCAGACCGCCCCGCTCGATCTCGGCAAGCCGCTCAGCGAGACCGAGGCGATCGCGCATATGGCCGAGCTTGCGCGCGACAACCAGGTCTTCACCTCGCTGATCGGCCAGGGCTATTCCGGCACCATCCTGCCCGCGGTGATCCAGCGCAACATTTTGGAGAGCCCGGCCTGGTACACGGCCTACACGCCCTACCAGCCCGAGATCAGCCAGGGCCGGCTGGAAGCGCTGCTCAACTTCCAGACCATGATCTGCGACCTCACCGGGCTCGACGTCGCCAACGCCTCACTGCTCGACGAGGCGACCGCCGCCGCGGAAGCGATGGCGCTCGCGGAGCGGCACTCGCGGGTCGAAGCGAAAGCCTTCTTCGTTGACAAGGACGTGCATCCGCAGACGCTCGCCGTGATGCGCACCCGCGCCGAGCCCTTGGGCTGGACCCTGGTTGTCGGCGATCCCCTCATCGATCTCGACACGGCCGACGTGCTCGGCGCGCTGCTGCAATATCCGGGCTCATCGGGCGCGGTGCGCGACCTCAGGCCCGCGATCGCGGCGCTGAAGGCCAAGGGCGCCCTCGCGATCGTTGCCGCCGACTTGCTGGCGCTGACACTGCTCGCCGCGCCCGGCGAGTTGGGGGCCGACATCGCGATCGGCTCGGCACAGCGCTTCGGCGTGCCGATGGGTTATGGCGGACCGCATGCGGCCTATATGGCGGTGCGCGATGCGCTGAAGCGCTCGCTGCCCGGCCGCATCGTCGGCCTCTCCGTCGATTCCCGCGGGATGCCCGCCTATCGCCTCGCGCTCCAGACCCGCGAGCAGCATATCCGCCGCGAGAAGGCGACCTCCAACATCTGCACCGCGCAGGTGCTGCTTGCCGTGATCGCTTCGATGTACGCGGTCTATCATGGCCCCGAGGGGCTTGCGCAGATCGCGCGCAATGTGCATCGCCGTGCGGCCGTGCTCGCGGCCGGCTTGCGCAAGCTCGGCTTCGCGCTGCAATCCGACAGCTTCTTCGACACGGTGACGGTCGACGTCGGCGGCAAGCGCGACGAGATCGTGGCGCGTGCATGGGCCGAAAAGATCAATCTCGGCCTCGGCGATGGCGCCTTGCGCATCGCGCTCGACGAGACCACGACGCCCGCTTCCGTCGAGGCGGTCTGGCGTGCGTTCGGCGGCAAGCTCACCTACGCCGAGATCGATGCGACCACGCGCGAGGCGCTGCCCGATTCGCTGAAGCGCGCGACCTCCTTCCTCACCCATCCCGTGTTCCACGCGCACCGCTCGGAGACCGAGATGCTGCGCTACATGCGCAAGCTCAGCGATCGCGACCTCGCGCTCGACCGCGCGATGATTCCGCTCGGCTCCTGCACCATGAAGCTGAACGCGACCACCGAGATGATGCCGCTGACCTGGCCGGAGTTCGGCTCCTTGCACCCGTTCGCGCCGCGCGAGCAGGCCAAGGGCTATCATGCGCTGTTCGCGCGGCTGGAAAAATGGCTGTGCGACATCACCGGCTATGACGCGATCTCGCTCCAGCCGAATTCGGGCGCGCAGGGCGAATATGCCGGGCTCTTGGCCATCCGCGGCTATCATGCCGCGCGCGGTGAGGCCCATCGCAAGATCTGCCTGATCCCCTCCTCCGCCCATGGCACCAACCCAGCCTCGGCCGCGATGGTCGGCATGGAGGTGGTGGTGGTCGCCTGCGAGAAGAACGGCGACGTCGACGTCAATGATCTCCGGGCGAAGGCCGAGAAGCATTCCAACGATCTCGCCGCGGTCATGATCACCTATCCCTCGACGCACGGCGTGTTCGAGGAGCACATCCGCGAGATCTGCGACATCGTCCATGGCCATGGCGGCCAGGTGTATCTCGACGGCGCTAATCTGAACGCGCAGGTCGGCCTGTCCCGGCCCGGCGATTACGGCGCCGACGTCAGCCATCTCAATCTGCACAAGACGTTCTGCATTCCGCATGGCGGCGGCGGCCCGGGCATGGGCCCGATCGGCGTCAAGGCGCACCTTGCACCGTTCCTGCCGGGCCACCCCGCGACGAATGGGGATGCGCCGGTCGGCCCGGTCTCGGCGGCGCCGTTCGGCTCGGCCTCGATCCTGACCATCTCCTACATCTACATCCTGATGATGGGCGGCGAAGGCCTGAAGCGCGCCACCGAAATCGCGATCCTCAACGCCAACTACATTGCAGCAAGGCTCGATGCGCATTTCCCGGTGCTCTACAAGAACGAGAAGGGCCGCGTCGCGCATGAGTGCATCGTCGACCCGCGGCCGCTGAAGACGACGTCCGGCGTCACCGTCGACGACATCGCAAAGCGCCTGATCGATTACGGCTTCCACGCCCCGACCATGAGCTTCCCGGTGCCGGGCACGCTGATGATCGAGCCGACCGAGTCGGAATCGAAGGCGGAGCTGGATCGGTTCTGCGATGCCATGATCGCGATCCGGAAAGAGATCGCCGAGGTCGAGGCCGGCCGTTTCAAGATCGAGGCCTCGCCGCTGCGCCACGCCCCGCACACCGTGCACGACATCGCGGACGACGCGTGGGCCCGCGCCTACACCCGCAGCGAAGGCTGCTTCCCCGCGGGCACCTCGCGCACCGACAAATACTGGTGCCCTGTGGGCCGCGTCGACAACGTCTATGGCGACCGCAATCTGGTGTGCTCGTGCCCGCCTGTGAGCGATTACGCGGAAGCAGCGGAGTAAGCCGCGACGGAGGTCTCGCAGGGTGGGCAAAGCGAAAGCGTGCCCACCACCTTTGCATGACGTGAAAGATCGTGGGCACGGCGCTTGCGCGCGTCGTTTTCGTCGAACGTATCGCGCATCCACGACGATTGCGCCGTACGCGGCGCAAAGAACGCATCCCGCTCTGACTCGGACGGCAATGGTCCCCAGACCAGCCGGCGCTCGATCGAAATCACAAGATCCGCAAGCCCGCCTGTTGAATAGCGCCGGCGATGGACGAGTCAGTCGTGACAATGAGCCGCGTCATGCCCGCAGCCTCAGGGTTTCGTCAAAACAGCGCCGTAGCGCCATAGCTGATCATTGGTCAGATGCGTGCCACCCCACCAGCGGTCGATCGGATTGTGACGGCTGAAATCCTCCTGATGGGCCAGGACGGCCTTGCCGAACTCCGTCAACGAGAGACGGCTGCGAAGAAAGACTTCGTGCCGCGCTCGCGAATTCCGACGTTCAATGGTGCGCAGTTCGTCGCCCAAACCGGCCACTGCGGGCTTCGGCCCGAGTGCGAGCCCCTCGAACAAAAATCCGAGTTCGATCTCACCGAACACATATGTCCGCCGTAGCGAGCGGAGATGGAACAACGCATTCGTGTTCGCATACCAGTCAAGCATCTCCAGAAATCGCATCTCGGTCGCACCCAGTCCTGTCAAAGGAGACGGAAGCTCTGCCAGAAGCTCGAGCAACGCCGGCCGCAACATCAGCAAGCAACTCAGGTCGCGGTGAAGCAGATCAATGCAAGCCTTCGGGGTCGGCGCGCGATAGGCCGACCACGCCAATTTGGCAATCTCGAACTCCTCTGCAGTGACCCGCCCGACAGGAATGTGTCGCTCGCCCTTGGCGAAATCATAATCGGGATAAAAAATCAGGTCGGAGTCCAGTAATCGCAGCTTGAGCTTCTGTGCCAGCGCAGGATAACTGCGGAGGTGATCGAGCAACCAGACGAGTTGCAATTGATCTTGGGGCGTCGCTCCGAACCAGAGTTCGATCTCGTCATAAGGCTCGCAAAACTCGGCCAGCGACAATTTGCGGCCCTTGGCGCCCCGCGGCCAGCGGACCCAATCCGACCAGTGATCCGCCGGACCAAGATCTGTGGTGTATGCCGCGAAATAAGCCGAGAGCTTTTCCGCCGTCGGGAGCGGCCCCCACTCAAATCGAAAATGGAACGGTATGACGATCTCGGCCAACCCCGATCGACCAAGCTCACTCCCGCCGCCCCAGCCGGTCAAGATCAGACGCGTCATCGCACCACCTGATCAACGCAACACAAAACGAAACGGGCACTGACGACGTCGGCAACTCAACGTCCTCAGCGCCCGCTCCTCGCGAAAGTTCTTCGCGTTAGAACTTACTCGTCGCCCGGCTCCTCGCCGTCGGCGTCGCGCTCGGGGGTGCCGGCGAGAATCTGCTCGGCGATCAGGCCGGAGTTCTGGCGGATCGCGGTCTCGATCTTGGCGGTGATGTCGGGGTTGGCCTTCAGGAAGGCCTTCGAGTTCTCGCGGCCCTGGCCCAGACGCTGGCTGTCATAGGAGAACCAGGCACCGGATTTCTCGACGAGGCCGGCCTTGACGCCGAGGTCGAGGATCTCGCCCATCTTGGAGACGCCCTCGCCGTACATGATGTCGAACTCGACCTGCTTGAAGGGCGGCGCCAGCTTGTTCTTCACCACCTTGACGCGCGTGGTGTTGCCGACCACTTCGTCGCGCTCCTTGATCGCGCCGATGCGGCGGATGTCGAGGCGGACGGAGGCATAGAATTTCAGCGCATTGCCGCCGGTGGTGGTTTCCGGCGAGCCGTACATCACGCCGATCTTCATGCGGATCTGGTTGATGAAGATCACCATGGTGTTGGACTTGTTGATCGAGGCCGTGAGCTTGCGCAGCGCCTGGCTCATCAGACGGGCCTGGAGACCCGGCAGCGCATCGCCCATCTCGCCTTCGAGCTCGGCCTTCGGCACCAGGGCCGCGACCGAATCGACCACCAGCACATCCACCGCACCCGAGCGCACCAGCGTGTCGCAGATTTCCAGCGCCTGCTCCCCGGTGTCCGGCTGCGAAATCAGCAGCTCGTCGATGTTCACCCCAAGCTTGCGGGCATAGACCGGGTCGAGCGCATGTTCGGCGTCGATGAAGGCGCAGATCCCGCCCTTCTTCTGCGCTTCCGCCACCGTGTGCAGGGCCAGCGTGGTCTTGCCCGAGGATTCCGGCCCGTAGATTTCCACGACGCGCCCCTTCGGCAGACCGCCGATCCCGAGCGCAATATCAAGCCCGAGCGACCCGGAGGACACCGCCTCGACATCCATCGAACGGTCGTTCTTGCCGAGCCTCATCACCGAACCCTTGCCGAACTGGCGCTCGATCTGGGAGAGCGCGGCGGCCAGAGCTTTACTCTTGTCCATGGAAGATCCTTCGACGATACGCAGGGCAGTGGTGGACATTGGGTCGTGCTCCTTATGGCGAGGATTCGCTAGGGGGACAAACGGTTGGCGAGGCGGGCCGGCGATAAAACCAATGTACCCCATTTGTTCCTAGTTCGCAATATGTTCTTTTGGATTGAGCGGCGCTGGCCTGTTTTAACCCCTAGTAGCCTAAGTTGAATTTGGGAGTGGCCTGTTTTGTTCGCGAACTGCCACAACCTGTTCATGCGCGTTTAGGATTAACCCGTTCTGGGTGTAGCGAATAAAGGACGGGGCGTTCCGCTAAGAGAACACCCTTGGGGAACAACCGGCTTGGCGGCGCGTTTGCTCGCACCCCCAGCCGAAAGGCGCCCCCCCGACAGCTGGAGGAAAACCCGCAAGGCGGGTTGGCGGCCCCCTACTGGGGCCGTTTAAAATTCAAGAACAAGAGCCGCCTCAGTTGGCGACCTCTTTCATTTCATAACCTATTTCGGCCAGTACCGATTGGGGGGTGCTGTCCGTGTTTAAGTCCTGGTGGCCTAAGTTGAATTCGGAGGTGTCCGAATTTCGGTTTCGTTAACTTTTCCGGGGTGGTCAAGATTGACCATCTGTCCGGTACGGGACGTGCAAAAATCCAACCATCACCGCGCGGCCCTTGGCTTTCATCGGGTGATGAGAACGCCACTAGCGCTCCCGCCTCCTCTAGAATGGAGCAGCGCCATGCAGCGACGCCATTTCAAGCAAACCACGTCCCTTGAAGAGCGCCTTGCCGAACAAGCACAGCGTCTCCGCCAGGAAGCCAAATCGCTTCCCCCGGGTATCAAGCGGGAGCGTGCGATCCGCAAAGCCCGGCAGGCCGAAACCGGCTCGCACATCAGCGAGTGGCTGCGTTCGCCCGGCCTAAGATCCCCCATTTAAAGGGTAAGGCCGCCTCAATTGGCGGCCTTCTCCTGTTCGATCTGCACTTCAACAGGATTTTCGTCCCCGTCATAGATTTGAGAGACGTTCACTGCGAACGTTCCTCCAGCGGAACGCGGACTTGCAAGGAATGGAGCAAGAGAATTTAATGGTTCCATCCATAGCGGTGCTGAGGGCCGTCAGATGCCTGAGTACCAAGCCTGTGTGATCGGCGAGGATGGGCACATCAAACAGCGCCTCGACCTCATCTGCGCGGATGAAGTTGAAGCCAGGGAACGGGCCCAGTCGCTGGTGGAAGACGACGTCGTAGAGCTATGGCAATCCGACCATAAGATCGCGACGTTCGACCCCGACCCCCTGAAAGCTGAACGCGTGCAGGGCTGGCTCAAGAGCGACCTGCAGCCGCCGAAATAGGCGCTGGCCTGTTTCCGACCTCACTGGTCAAAGTTGATTCCGCAGTGACCCATTTTGGCTTTACGCTGCACCGCACTGCGATGGAGCTGGCCGATGTCGGACGAGGTTCGCGATCTATTCGACCGTTGGGAACGGGTCTGGCACGAAGGCCGGTACGATCTGGTCCCCGGCTGTGTCGGGCCGAACTACATCCGGCATGACGAGAACGGCGACCGGACCGTGACGCGGGAGGCTTATGCGGCCGAGCTGCAAGGCGTCCACCGGGACCGGCCGGGCATTCGCGTCGTGGTCTACGATCACTCGTTTTCGGCAGACCGTGCGTGGTTCAGGTTCTCCTTCCAATGGCCCGATCCCAAGACCGGCGAGACGCAAAGCCGCGCCGGGATGCAGAGCTACCGGATCGACGACGGCAGGCTGGCCGAGACCTGGATCACCATGCGCCCGCTCGGCACGTCATGGACGGACGTTGCGCAGGAACGCTGGACCAGCCCGAGGACGTAACGCCGCCTCGGTTGACGCCCCTGTTTTGCAATGCGGAATAACGTGGCTTTTCCCGGACCAAGGGCGTACCGTCCGACCATCACCGCCCCGCCTTTGGCATCCATCGGTGACAGAGAGTGTGTCGTGCTCCCGCCTCCACGAACCGAGGAAGAGCACCATGCAGTCCCGCCGCAGTGCCCCGCCATCCACATCGCTTTATCATCGCTTGAACCAGGAGGCGCAGCGTCTGCGCAGCCAGGCAGACGCGGCTCAGCCCGGCGTTGAGCGCGAGCGGCTTATCCGCCGCGCGCGACAAGTCGAGAATGCCTCTGGCATCAACGAATGGCTCTCGTCCCCGGGCCAGCAGCCGCCCAGGTGACAAGACGCGCGCGCCGCTACTGTGGAGCACGAGGCATGCACACCGTCTGATCTGCCTCGATCTGATCTGCCTCTACGCGCGTCCCGTCCTGACACAATGAACCTTGGCCCGCCTTGTGCAGACCGATCGGTATCCGGGATTTTGTTCGTTCCCTCCCGGGGCTGGAACAGCGCCGCCGAGCGATCGTTTTCAACGCTTGGCGGCGTTTTTATTTCCTGTCGCTGCAAGAAGCGGCCGCAGGCTCGGGGCCTGGAGGCGCGGGGGCCGTCCTGATGGCCGAAGCGGCCAGGCGCACAAGCGACTAACGACTCCCGGATTTGTCTGTCCGTTTTCCGGACACAAGCCAATCCAAGGTGTCCCAAAAATCACTTGGAAATTTGGGGTGTTCCAACTCCATGTGTTCACTTTGGAACTGAACGGCGAATATCGGCATATTAGGAATCGAGGTTGCAAGCCCTACGGTTAGGACCCGTATGCACGAGGACAGTCATGAAGCATCGCCAACGATTCAAACAGACCTCCCCTCTCGAAGAACGTCTAGCCGAAGAAGCCGAACGGTTGAGACAGGAAGCCAGGAAGCTGCCTCCCGGTTCGCGACGAGAAATCCTCCTCCGCAAAGCGAGACAAGACGAGATCACGGCTCATCTTGCCGAGTGGCTGACCTCACCCGGGTTGCAGCCGCCCAAGCCATAGAGCCCGCGCGCGCTGCCGTTACCCGCTCAAAAACGCATCGCTGGTCATTGTCGCGCGCTCGGCCGTTGAAGCGCTCAATTCGCTGAGCGAGCGCGGCGCGCATGCATGACGCGTAAGACTGCCCTGATTTGCGGCCTCGTTTTGGTGGTCGACCTTTGCGCCGAACGTTTCCGCGTCACGTCCCGCACTTCATTTCAAGATGATGCGCATCAAAGACGCGCAGCCGGGTCGCCGTCATAATTCCGCAATCCTGAGGCAACGAACCTTTCCGCGGTTTCCGGCTTTCCTTGGGATGAGACCGCCACAGTGGGATCTGGGTCATGACGGAAAATACGCAGCGCGATGCCGCTCGGCGCAATCACCTCCTGGAAGCCGCGCTCGAGGAGATGGTCAAGTTCGAACGCAAGGAAAACGAGTTCCGCAAGAAGGACCGCGAGGAGCGCGCCGCCGAGCTCCGCCTTCCTCTCCACGAGATCAAGGTGCATTAGGCTGCTGGGCGCGACCGGACGGGCTTGCCCGCCGGGTGGTCTTCCCAACTAGGTATCTAAATACCTATTTGACAGATGTTGTCATCGGCCGCGAGGCCGAAACCGCCGCCTCAATTCTACTGTGCATGGGGTTGTTTTCGATATTTTTCGAAAACGGCCTGACGGCGACGGCGCCTGCTGGCGCGGATCCGGGCTCAGGACCCCGTCGCCGTTGTCCGCCGCGCCGTTGTTTGGCGCGCCTTGGCTGTCGCGATCGTCGGACCGGTCTAGAACAGAACCAGCAATGCGATGCCGATCACCAGCACCACGAACCCAGCCGCCGTCGCGGCGGCGAATGACCGCTCTACGTTATCCATGATGCCACCCCGTAGCCGGCGCGCCACGTTTCCCCCATGGCTTCGCCGAGCGGACGGAATCTGGCCGACGGGTGTGTCGCTAATTGTGCAATCGGATGTCCAAATTGGGACCGGTGCGGGGCCAGTCTGCGGCCTCTCAGGCGCGACTTTCGCGCGCGACGTCAGGCGCCTGTAAGCCGACTCTCGTAATATGCTCTTGCCCGGTGGACCAACACCGGGCCTCCATACCCAGTCGACGACCCCGCTCCGCCCCGAGCGGGGTTTTCTGTTTGCGGGCACGGACGGCGATGGAGCCGGCCCGGATCCGATCCGCCGGCTGTCAGGCTGCCGTAAGCTGAGCCGGTTACGGTCATCTCGCTATGGTGTTGCAGCCCAGCACCTCAGCCTCCAATAACCTCTCGCCCCGCTTGGCTCTCCCCAGGCGGGGCTTTTTTTCGTCTCTGCAATCCGGTCAGCCGGTCCCCTCCTCCCGCGTCAGCCGCAGCGCGAACGCGCGGATCGCGGGCGCCGCGAGCAGCACGACCGGCAGCATCGCCGCCCATGCGACATCCAGTGCTGAACGAACAGCATCGCGCTTTGCGCGGGAAAGCTGGCGATCCCCGCCGCGATCAGCGAGGTCAGGCCGGACTGGATGACGCCGAAGACGAAATGACTGTAGCGGCGGGGAATGCCGAGCATGATGCGCCCATGTTGCTGCCGTCGTCAGGCAAGCAAGGCATGTGCCGTGGATCGCACCGAGACCGGTTCGAGGCCTCCGCTTCGGACTCCTGTCGCGCGCGTTAGCGCGACGAATTCGCCAGCGGTCTGCGTCCCTTCGCCTCCGCGCGATCAGGCCGGCACGACAACCCCTCGAACCGCCAGAAGGTCACGACGCTGGTCCGGCCGCACTGCTCGCAGGGGAGCTTCTCGTCGCCGAGCATGTAGCGTCCGCGTCTGAACGCAACCGAAGAAGCGGGGTGCCGGCAATACGGACAGACCAGCGGGAAATTCCGTGCGCTCCAGCGCAACAGAAGATGTCTCAGCCAGTTCACGCGTTCCTCTTCTCCGACATCGCGTCCGTGCCGCCCTTCAACGCCAGAAGAGCATAGATGCACCGCACGCAAAAGTGGAAAAGAGCCGCAGGAACCCGGCCTGCTGACAGCTGGCGGTTCCGGTTCCACAGGGGCTGCGCCAGCGTCCGATCCGGGGTCTCGCCGGTCCCACTCGCCGCGATGGAGAATCGCGATTTCAGCGACCAACGCGCCGAATCGTTCCGTGGTTCTCCGACCAAGAACAGAGTTCCTGGGCATTGATCCGGGTTGCAGATGCCACGCAGCCATCAGCAAAACGCCGCCGCGACGGCGGCTCCCACATACGTCGCAGCGTCCGCTGGCGCGCGCCTTTCGGTATCCGATTTCGTTTGTTTCGGGCCGCGCGCGTTTTCGCGATTTCCGTGAATTATCCAAGACTTACCGGAAGATTTCACTTGTCGTCGGAATATTATGACGCCCAACATGTTTGCGGTCATGGAAAGTGAATCGTGGAGGTGACCATGAATCACAGGGGCATCGACTTCACCGTTGCCAAGACGGCGATTCCGGGCGTCTGGCAGTGGCAATTCCGCATCGGCGACCAGATCAAGACCGGCAAGACCGAGACGAAGATTGATCTGTTGGCGATCCGGCGGGTGCAGCTGCGCATCGATCGGGAGCTGAAGGCCATCGCACGCAAGACGGCCTGAACCGGCGGCTTTGAGAGCGCGCGCTCCTCCGCCCCAGCGGGCTTGGGCTTGCAGGAAGCCTGCGGCGTCGATGGCGGGTATTCCGTAGACGCCCGGAATTGATCTGCGTGCGGTTTGGGATTGAATTAAGCACGTTATGGCCTTGGGGACCTGGCCATCACGCGATCGGTGCCAATCATGCCGCATTACTTCTTTCGAATCCGGAACGGCCGCTATTCCGGCTGTGCGGATCAGGCGACGGAGTTTGCCGATCGCAATTCGGCCTGGAAGGAGATGACCAGCGTCTGCGCCGACATGGCCGCAGGCATCTCCCGCAAGCTCCAGGAAAATTCGGAGTGGCACATGGAGCTGCTCGACGAAGCCAAGGAACCGGTATTCCGGATCCGCATCGTCGCCGAATCTTTCGAATAGGCGGCACCGGTTCTAGTCGGCGCTGGGCAGCCGCCGCATGGTGAATTCGATTTCGCCGCCGGGCAATTCGCGCCAGTCCTCGACTTCGCTCATGTAACCGGCCTTGGGATAGCGCGCGAAGAAGGCCTGCGCTCTCGCTCGCGCCGCCGCGCGCGGCAAGGTGAAGGTCTCGCGCAGATAGCCGTCGCCGGCTTGATCGGTCGCCTTGCCGCCCGCCTTGCGCCGGCGGGCCATCCGCTCGGCGAGATCCTGCGGCCGATCGACGATGCCTCTCCTCGCCAACGCCTCGCCTCCTCTACGCAACACTCTTTCGGGAATGTAGGAAGCGGGGCGGGCGAAGTGGAGTCCCCGATCGGAGGCGCAAGCCGCCTCCGACCGGCATACGGTCAGTTGGCGGCCGTGCCGGCCTTGGTCTTCTTGGGCGCGCTGGTTGCGGCCGATGCCTTCGGCGCGGGCTGCTTCGGCGGATCGGAGCGCATGCCGCCCCAGGGATCGTTGGACGCCTTGGAGTCCGGAATYTTCTTCAGCGTTTCCTTGTAGGCCCTCTCGCGCTCGGCCTCGGCGGCCTTCTCCTCCGGGGTCTTGCTCGGGCCGTCCTGCAGCAAATTGAGATTGGGCATTTGCGCATAGGCCGGTCCCGCCAGCACGGCCAGCACCACGGCCGCCATACGGAAAAGCTTCATCATCCACTCCTTGATCATCCATGGAAGGGCGGATCACCCCGCGCCTTGTCATCCTTGTCACGTCCCGGTCACGACCTGGGGGTCGCTCGGGGCCGCATGGGCCCGCTAAAGCCGGTCAGATCTGCACGATTTCGGCGCGTTCAGCCAGTCGTCCCAGATCGGGCCGCATTTGGTGCATCCGTTCAGCGCGAGGCCCAGCGCGGCCAGACAAAAGACCAGGACACATCGACGCAACATCGTCCACCCCATTCCCAAGCGCGGCATCATAGAGGGCGAAGTCAGGCATTTTCAAGCCGACGGGACCAATGCAGACCGGGTGACTTTGCCGCGCCAATGCGCGCAGAATGACCGAAACATCCGGCAACAATGGAGGAAACGACAGCAATGCCATCGCAGCCAGAAGCGGAATTCGGCATCGCCGACGCCAGACGCGTACTCGGCGAGGTCTTCGCGCCCTGGGTCCAGGATCTCAACCTCTCCGTCGAGCGCATCGAGCACGCCCAGCCGGCGGATGCGCCGGACTGGCAACCGGGCGCATTGCTGCGCATGGCGTTTTCGGAACGGCTGTGCCGTAACGGCGGCGTGGTATGCGGCCAGGCGCTGATGGCGCTCGCGGATACCGCGATGGTGATCGCAATTCTGGCCGCCAGTCGCGGCTATCGTCCCATGACCACGGTCGACCAGACCACGCATTTCATGCGCGCGGTGTCCTCGTCGGACGTGCTTGCTGATGCCCGCGTGGTGCGGCTCGGGCGCACCATGAGCTTCGGCCGCGTCACCCTGCTCTCCGCCACCGACAACAAGCCGGTGGCGATGGTGTCGAGCGCGTTCGCGATGCTGCCGGGGTGAGCTTCACGCAAAAAGGAAAAGAGCCGCGTGAACGCGAAGCGCACCGCGGCTCTCGATGACGATGATGTCGAGCACGATGCCGAAGCGCAATTGCTATCGCGCTTCAGACGCCGGGCAGCTTACTTGCCGAGCACTTCGTCGGCCGCGGTGACGATGCTGACGTTCGGATTTTTTCCGCAATAGGCCCCGAACTGCTTGGCGTTCTCGACGAACACCTCGGTGTCGATGATCGCGTTGTCTTCGTCGCCCTTGTACCAGCCGTCCATCCAGGTCAGCACCATCTTGATGGTGTCGTCGCCGCTCTCGACGAACTGCTTGCAGCTCATGGTCGCGAGATCGAGCTTGGTGGCGTGGGCGGGAACGGACGACAGCGAGAGCGCTGCGGCGAACAGAAGCGAAAGCGTGGTCTTCATCAGAATCTCCATCGGCGCGCGGCGCCACAAAAGAAAGGCTCGTTGGGAAAGTCGGCGGAGGGAATCTCCGCTTCAGTTTCGTAAACGAAGTCTGAAGCGGTGTGCAAGTAGCGCCAGTATTGAGTTTAGTTCAACGTAATTTCTATGCACTATTTCACAATCATCGTTTTGGATTAACGCGAATGATCGAGAAACGTGCAACGCAGCGGCACCGTGTTTTCAAGGGTGGCACGATCACCTTTGCAGGCAGCGGCATTGCGTGCACGGTGCGGAATCTGTCAGCGGGCGGCGCCGCAATCGATCTCGACGGCCCCGTCGCGCTGCCGCAATCGTTCACACTGTCGATTTCGCGCGACAATTTCGTACGCGATTGCCGCCCGGTTTGGCGCAGCGACAGGCGCGTCGGCCTCGCCTTTGTACAGTAGTACATACGATGTGAATGACCGTTCGCATCACGCGAACGATTCAGCGATATGCTCGCTCGATCCGACGCCGGCAGCGCCAACGCAGACCCGCGATCACGCGTGCGGCGATCGCAGGCACAATCGCCGATGACGACGAGATCGCCGGTGTGACATTCGAAGGCCAGGTTGCCGACATTGTCGGGCGTGATTTGCCGCAATGGCGAGAAGCGCAAGCCACGGGCATCTGCGCCCCAGTTCTCCCAGGCGGCCGACGGCCGCGCCACAAGCAACGGCAGTGCAACAGCCCGGCCGGATAACGCAGGCGGGTCGGCCCCCCGCCTCGCTTTACTTATTTCGGCTTCTTGGCGGGTTCGCTCGGGCGCGCCCCGCTCCAGGGATCATACTTCTCCTTGGGCTCGGGAATGCGCTCGAGCGCGGCCTTGTAGGCCTTTTCGTCGACCTTGGGCTTGTTGTCCGCCTTGGCCTCATTGCCCTGGCGCTTGCCGCCGCTGCCCATCTGCGCCTGAGCCGCGCCCGTCGCCAGCGCCAGCACCGTGGCCGCTATGACCAAAATCCTCATTGGTGCAATCCCCCTCGTCTGGGGTACAAACTAGCCTGCAATCCTGTAATAGCAAATGCCGCCGGTCCCCCCGGCTTCAGCAAATCTTGATCGCGCGGGACTTCGCCGGATCACATTCGTGCCTATCTGTTGGCCCGCAGGGGACCTTCACGGATGTTGCGGATCATTGCTCATGCGGCGCTGCTCGCCGGAGCGCTCGCGCTCGGCGCCTGCGGCTTTGCCGACAGCCGCGCGCCGGTGCCCGAGTTCATGCGCATCAAGGAAGCCGAGCAGCAGCCGCCTGAACCGCCCCCCGACGTCAAGCGCGTGGTGCGCGAGCAGATCGATGTCGTCTTCGTCACCACGTCCTATCCGCGCGAGGTGCATGTGGCCCCGCCCCATCACGAGGTGCGAGGACCGGGCTGGACGGCCTGCGTCCGCGCGCAGCTCACCTCTGCCACCGGCACCGCGCTCGGCACCCAGACCTACATCGTGACGATCACCGGCGGAAAGGTGGTCGACCGCCGGCGCGCCGAGGCTGATGACATCTGCGGATCGGAAACCTACGAGCCGATCTAGCGCGATCCAACAGACGCGCGACATCTTCGGTCATTTTCGGACGTGGTCATTGCATCGGACTCGCGCTGCGAAAGTTCGGCCGCTATAGCGGCATCATGCCCGACTTCGACGCACGGTATGAAGCTCTTCGCCACCGCGACGCCGCGATGGACGGCGTCGTCTTTGTCGCGGTCAAGACGACGGGCGTCTATTGCCGCCCGGTCTGTCCGGCCAAAACTCCCCTCGCACGCAACGTCGAGTTCTATCGCAGCGCAGCCGCTGCCGAGCACGCGGGATTCCGTCCCTGCCTCAGATGCCGTCCCGAAACAGCGCCGTTCTGTCCCGCGTGGAAAGGCACCCGGACAACCGTCGAGCGGGCGCTGGCCCTCATCGAGGCCGGCGAACTTGATCGAAGCAGCGTGGAACGGCTGGCCGAACGGTTAGGGGTCGGCACGCGCCATCTGACGCGCCTGTTTGCCCGGCACCTTGACGCATCTCCGCTACAAGTTGCGCTGTCGCTCCGCGTGCAACGTGCCAAGCGCCTGCTCGATGCGAGCGGCCTGCCGATCGCTGCCGTTGCAGAACGCTCCGGCTTTTCGAGCACGAGGCGCATGAGCACGGCGTTCACACGACTTTATGGTCGTCCACCATCGGCATTCCGGAGGAAGGCCGCGACGTCACGGTTCGAAAACGGTTGACCACGGCAAGGAGACCATGATGGCCATCAAGGCCTACGGAACAGTCAGCGCCGAACAGCAGAAGCAGATGAGCGGGCTCGAGTTCGTCCAGGGACTTGCGGCCGGAACCCTGCCTCTCAATACAATCGCGCAGACCCTCGGCTATGACGTGGTGGAGGCGGAAAACGGTCGCGTCGTCATCGCGCTCGTACCGACAGGCGCTCATCTCAACCCGGCAGGAACGGTGCATGGCGGCCTCACGGCCACGTTGCTCGACAGTTGCATGGGGCTGGCCATCCAGTCGATGCTCGACAAGGGGACCAGCCAGACCACGCTCGAATTCAAGATTTCTCTCGTGCGATCCATCACACCGGAGACCGGTCCGATCAGGGCCGAAGGTAAGGTCCTGAACTGCGGTCGCCGCATTGGAACGGCTGACGGACGTGTGACAGATGCCAAGGGCCGGTTGCTCGCTCACGGCACGACGACATGCCTCATCTTCTCGGCTTGAGATCGGAAGGGAACGATCGTGCCGACGCGCGAGCCGGTTCCAGGAAAAACCTGTAATTCCGCCGGAACGATCGCTGCCTCCCCTTCTTGTTACCGCAGAGGGCAGTTTCGGAGGAGAACACGATGAGGACATTCACGATTGCGCTGCTGGCGGGCGTCGGCGTGCTGGCTGCGGCTGGCGGCGCGAAGGCTGCGGATATCTACACGACGAGCGAATACACCAGCCCGGATCTGATTCAGCAAGTCCGGCTCGTCTGCGATGACGCCGGCAATTGCTATCGCACCCGTGGCGGCGCGCGCGTCGTCGTGCGCGACTCCTATGCCACCATGCCGCGCGACCGCTACTACGAGCGCCGCACCTATCGCGACTGGGACGACGGCCCGCGTGGCGGCGTCGGCATTCGCGCTCCCGGCGTCAGCATCGGTGTCGGCGGCGACCGCTGGTAATCGATAAGACCTGATGGACGGGACGGGACCGGACGAGACAGCTCGCCCGGTCCCGCGCATGTCAGGTTTCGAGCGGATCGGGCGGCGTGACGACGCGCGTCGGGGACGGAAGCTGCGCGATGAAGCGCGCGAGCACCATGCCCACGCACATCGCGGCGACGAAGATGAAGGCGGATGCCGAGCCAAACCCGAGCGCGGTCAGCGCCGGTCCCGGACAAAAGCCTGCCAGCCCCCAGCCGATGCCGAAAACGGCGGGACCAACGATAATTCTCCGATCGATGTCGTTTCGCGTTGGAACGTAGAATCGTTCGGCGAAGAACGGCCGTGCGAGCTTCAGGACGCGGTTGAAGCCGATGAAGGTCACGGCCACGGCGCCGGCCATCACGAAGGCGAGGCTCGCATCCCATGTCCCTCCCGGGATGCCGCCGATATCGAGGAAGTTCAGCACCTTTGCCGGATTCGACATGCCGGAGATGATGAGGCCGAGGCCGAAGGTCAGGCCGATCGCGAATTGAATGAGGATGGTCATCGCCGTCAGCTCCAGTGCCGCATCACGAAGACAGTGGCGATGCCCGCGGCCATGAAGGTGATGGTCGCGACCAGCGAGCGCACAGATAACCGCGACAGGCCGCAGACACCGTGGCCGGACGTGCAACCGTGGCCCCACACCGCGCCGAAGCCCGTGAGCAATCCGGCGACAATCAGCACCGGCGTTGCCGCCTCGATCGTCTGCGCCGGCAGGCTGCCGGTGGCGAGCCGCACCAGCACGGGGGCCGCGACGAGGCCCGCGACGAAGACGAGCCGGCCCGCGAATTCGCGATCTTCATAAGGTGGAAACAGCCGCGCCGCGATGCCGCTGACGCCGGCGATCCTCCCCGTCGCCCACATCAGGAGCACGGCGGACAGGCCGATCAGCGCGCCACCCAGGAGCGAAGCAATCGGCGTGAAAGGTGTGGCGATCATGGTGATCCTCCGGGTCGAGAGCCATTCTTTGCGTATCCATCGAGGCAACCAGCCGCCGGACGCCCGCGTGCTCAACGAGACGTTAATATTACCACTCGAATTGACGCTACGTCCCAACGGTATTTTCCAATCTTTGCGCTAAGCATGGGCTCCTGAACGGGGAACGACGGGACGTGGTCGACATCGCGCACCAGGCTGCGATCAATCCGGCATCGGCAAGGCATGCTGAGGCTGTGCGCGCACTTGTCCCGCTCACCTCCATCGATCCGGGCCAATGGCGCGCGCTGGCGCAGCGCGCGATCGAGCCGAACGGATATTACCTGCCGGGCTGGGAGCTCGCCGTCAGCGCAACCGCGCGCGGCCGCACCTCGGCCTCGGCGCTCTCCGCATGCGACGGATCTTCGACGCGGCTGATCGGGCTGATGCCGGTGATTCCGCTCTGGCGGGCCTGGAAGATCCCCCTGCCCGCGCTGGTGAGCGCGCATCCCTATGGCACGCTGTGCAGCCCGCTGATCGACCGCGATGCGCCGATCGAAGCGGCCACGCGCCTGCTGCAGCAGGCGCGCGAAGCCGGCGCGCATGCGCTGGTGCTGACCGACGTCGCGCTCGATGGCGCGGCGATGAATTCATTCAAACAGGTTCTGAGCCGCGACGGCCTGAAGCCTCGCGTGCTGTCCTCCTACATCCGCGCCGGCCTCGACGCGAGGCAGGACGGCGAGACGCTGCTGCGCGAGGCGCTCGGCGCCAAGAAGCTCAAGGAGCTGCGCCGCCAGCGCCACCGCCTCGAAGAGCATGGGCCAGTCAGCTTCGACGTCGCCCGCAAGCCCGATGAGATCGGGCCCGCGCTCGAAACATTCCTGCAGCTCGAGGCCAGCGGCTGGAAGGGCAAGCGCGGCACCGCGCTGATCCAGCATGCCGGCGATGCGACCTTCATCCGCCGCGCAGTGCCCGCGCTCGCAGAAACCGCGCAATGCGAGATCATCACCTTGCGCGCCGGCAAGATTCCGGTGGCGGCCGGCATCGTGCTGCGCCACCAGGACCGTGCCTTTTTCTTCAAGCTCGGCATCGACGAAGGCTTTGCAAAATATTCGCCGGGCGTGCAGCTCACGCTCGAGCTCACCCGTCACCTCTGCGCCGATCCAGCTATTGCGAGCGCGGATTCGACAGCAAGCGCCGACCACCCCATGATCAACCCGATCTGGCGCGGGCGCTTTGCGATCGGTGACGTGCTGATCCCGCTGCGGCGGAATGATCCGGTGGTTGCGCTCATTCACGCAGCGCTGACCGGCCTCAACGCCGCGCACGAGGCCGCGCGACGCGTCGTCCATCTGCTTCGAAAATAAGAGACTACTCCGCCGCCTGCGCGTTGATCTCCGCCGACACCTCGCGGATGGCACGCGCGAGCATATTGGGATCCTGCGCGCCGGAGACGGCGTATTTCTGCGCGAAGACGTAGGTCGGCACGCCGGAGATGCCCTTCTCGGCGGCCTCCTGCGCATCGGCCGAGACGCGCGCAACGTCCTCATCGGTGGCAAGGCGGCGGCGCACGTCGGTCGCGTCGAGCCCGACATCGGCGGCTGCCTGCACCAGCACGTTCACATCGGTGAGATCGCCGCCGTCGCGGAAATAGAGCTCCATCAAACGCTGCTTCATCTCGGGCGCCTTGCCGACCGCCTCGGCCCAGAGGATCAGGCGGTGGCAGTCGGTCGTATTGGGCTGACGTGCGACCAGCTCCGGCTTGTAGACGAGGCCCTCCTCGCTCGCGGCCGCGACGACGCGGCCGGCAATGCCCTTATAGGCCTCGACCGAGCCGAACTTCTTGGTGAGATAATCCTCGCGGCTGATGCCCTCGCGCGGCACCCAGGGATTGAGGAAGAAGGGGCGGAATTGCAGCTTGACGGGCACGTCGGGAACGAGCGCGAGCGCGCTCTCGATCCGGTGCTTGCCGATATAGCACCAGGGGCACACCACGTCGGAGACGACGTCGATCTGGAGCGGTTTCAGCGTGCTCAGGTCAGACGAGCTCATTGGCGCCTCCTTCGGGCATTTAAAGGGTTTGCACCAAGATAAGCCGAACCGGCTCCGAGGCAAGGGCGCTAGGTCATAGCTGCCGCGATCTGCTTCAGCCGCTCGGCGGTGCGCTCGTCGGCCGGAAAGAAGGTCTCCAGCGCCAGCTCCGACAGGGTGATGTCGACCGGCGTGCCGAACACCATGGTGGTGGAGAAGAAACTTAGTATCTCGCCGTTGTGGCGCAGCTTGAAGGGGATCGCGACATTGTCGCTCGACAGCGGGGCCGAGCGTGCCGGGATCGGGTAGCTCTTGAGGTCGTTGTAGAGCTTGATCAGCTCCGGATCGGCCGTCGCCTCGCATTGCCGGTGCAGCCGCTCCAGCAGATGCCCGCACCATTCCGCGAGATTGACCGTGCGCGGTGCCAGCGCCTCGGGATGAAAGGCGAGCCGCAGCACGTTGAAGGGCTGGCCGAGCAGCCGTGGCGGAATACCCTCGAGCAGCGGCGCCACCATGCGGTTGGCGGACACCAGATTCCAGTGCCGGTCCACCGCGAGCGCCGGATTGGGCTCGTGCGCCTTGAGGACGAGGTCGATCGCCCGACGGGCCGATTTCAAGGCGGGATCCTCCAGCGGACGCTGCGGGAAAGCCGGCGCATAGCCGGCGGCAACCAGCAGCACGTTGCGTTCGCGCAAGGGCACGTCGAGACGCTCGGCAAGCTTCAGCACCATGTCGCGCGAGGGCGCGGCGCGGCCGGTCTCGACAAAGCTCAGATGGCGGGAGGAGATTTCGGCCTCGCCTGCGAGATCGAGCTGACTCATGCGGCGGCGCTGCCGCCATTCGCGCAAATGGTCGCCGATATGGACGGGCTGGCTGCGCTCGGTGGGTGCGGTGGCTGCATGTGCGTTCATGGTCGAAAACCTAGCATGCGGATTTCAACCCATCCATTACCCCCGAGGTAATCGAATTGGGTCCCGGGCCGGCGCATCGTCCTTCGCACAGGAGATGACCATGATCGCGCTGCTGCTCTACCGCACCCTCGCCGATAGCCTCTTGCCCTGGACCATGACCTTCGCGACCCGGATGCTGGCGCGCAGCCTCAATATGCCGGAACCGCTGGTGCATTCGACCGGCGACTACGTCGTCGCGCAAGTGCTGGCGTTCGAGCACGGCGTCGGCAAGAGCCTCTGCCCGTTCCGTCTCGCCCGCCTGCTCCGCGCCTTCTGGCGCGGACTGCGCATGCGTTGATTTTCACCCCCGACCAACCCAGGAGAACCACGATGATCTACGCATCCACCTTCCTGCGCCGCGCCCTGCTTGCCGACGCTGTCTTCAGCGGCGTCGCAGCGCTCGGCTTCAGCGTCGGCGCCGGCGCGTTCGCCTCCCGCTTCAACCTGCCTGAAGGACTGCTGCGCGAAACCGGCCTGTTCCTGCTCGCCTACACCGTGCTGGTCGGCTTTCTTGCCTCACGCGCTTCAGTGCCGAAGGCGCTGGTCCTGCTGGTCGTGATCGGCAATGCCGCCTGGACGGTTGCAAGCGTCGCGCTGCTACTGTCGGGCGCGGTGGCGCCAAGCCTGCCGGGCGAGCTCATGGTCGTTGCGCAGGCGATCGCCACCGGCGTGTTCGCCGAGCTGCAATATTTGGGATTGCGGAAGAGCGGGACCGTGGTGGCCGCGTGAGGCTTGTTTGGTTGCTCACCACGCGCAGTCGTCGCCCGGCTCGACCGGGCGCCCCAGTATTCCAAAGGCGGTCGTCGTATGCGGAGAGGCCGCGGCGTACTGGATGCCCAGCCTGCCGCCTACGCTAAAGCTTCGGCGCCCGGGATATCAACCCCGGCGAAGCCTTGGCGTAGCCGGGTCGCGGGGCATGACAGCGGGGGCTAGGCCCGCCCGCGGCCGACCTTGCCGTTGAAGTGCTTGCCGTTCAGCTTCTTCTTTTTCGCGGCGGTGCCTTTCGCGCCGGTCTTCTTGGCCTTGCGCTCCGCGCGCGCCTTCACCTCGGCGCGCTCGGCCCGGGCTTCTGCGCGCAGCTTCTTGCGCTTCTTCTCGCAGGATTCGCACTTGCAGCCGATCGGCTTCAAATAGGCTTTGAAATAGTCGGTGCCGTAGTCGTAGTTGATCTCGTCGCCCGGCTCGATGTTCTTGATGGCGCGGATGAACACCTTGCGCTCGCGCGGGCGGACGTCGGATTCCGCGTTCGGCCGGCAGGAATGGTTGATGTAGCGGGCGAGGTTCTTGCGCACCGAGCCGTCGATGGTCCAGCGGCCGTTGAGCTCGAACAGATATTTGTTCTCGATGTCGTCCTGCTCGGGGATGCGCGAATCCAGGATCGGCCCGAAATAGCGGACGATCCGGGTCCCCTTCTTGATCGGTTTGGTGGCGAAGAGGCCGAGCCCGGTCTTGGAGCGGCCGACGCGATAAGGTTTGTTCGACGAGATGGCTGACATGATCAAGAGAAACGAGGACGCGAACGAGGCTGGAACAGCCCAAGCGAAGCCGCTCTTCTAGAACGATTCCGCGCCGCTGTCAGGTCTTCGCTGCGCCTGTTTGAACCTTGCCCACAATCAAGACGTCTGATGGCGCGAGTTCCCGCTACATCATGGCCTCAGGATGACTTGCATCACGCCCGCATGCCTGGCCGTGTTGCTGATATGCGCCGGCCTCGACTGCGCCACCGCCCAATCCGTGGGCAGCAGCTAGGCCTCGCCTGGCGTCGGTGCCGATCGGTCAGGCCTCCGGCAGCTTCCGGGTCATGGGCGACATCAGCATCGTCTCAAACAGCCGCTCGGTCGTCGTCCCCTTGGGCAGCCGCTGCAAAATATCCGTCAGCCGTCCGTCGAGCAGCAACGTGGTGAAGCCATGCACCATCGACCAGGCGCGCGCAATCGCCGCGCCCTGATCGAGCGTTAGCGCGTCTCCGCTGATCTGCTCCTGCCGCATCGCGCCGATCGCATTGGCGAGCCCGGCGAAGGAGGCCTCGGCGGCCTCGTGCAGCGCGGGCCTGGAATAGTCGAGCCGCTCGGTGCGGAACATCAGCCCGTACATGCCGGGATGGACCTGCGCGTAGGCAACGTAGGCTTTCGGCCGCGCCAGCACGCGCTCGAGCGGCGTGGTGGCGGCATCACAGGCCGAGACCATCGCCGCGTTGAACTGGCGGAAGCCGATGGCCGCGAGCTCGCTGACGAGGCCGGTCAGATCGCCGAAATGATGCGTCGGCGCGGCATGCGACACCCCCGCCTCGCGCGCCACCGCACGCAATGTCAGACCGGCGAGGCCCTCGCGCTCCAGCACCCGTTCTGCAGCCTGGAGCAGCGCCTCGCGCAGGGCGCCGTGGTGATACGGCGTCTCGGTCTTCGCGCTCGCCCGCGGCGCGGGGCGAAGCCGCCCACGGGAAGCGGATGATGTCACGCGGGTGCGGCGCGCCGTTTCGGTCTTCGTTTCGGATTTAGCCATGGACAAGCTATATGACGCAATATTGACACTGTAAAGATTTCGCTTGACGAATACGGCCATCGGCGCTACCTGATCTTTACGATGTAAAGATAGGGAGATACGCCGTGCAGCAGGACGCCATCTCTGAGCGCCGCAACAATCTCGCGCCGATCCCGTTCGAGGCCGACGCGCCCTTCCTCAAGATCATCGGCGAATTGCCGCGCGAGCTGAACGGCACGCTCTATCGCAACGGCCCCAATCCGCAGTTCGACTCGCCCGGCGCGCACTGGTTCGTCGGCGACGGCATGCTGCACGCCTTTCACCTCGAGAATGGCCGCGCCAGCTACCGCAACCGCTGGGTCCGCACCCCGAAATGGCTGGCCGAGCACGATTCCGGCCGCGCACTGTTCGGCGGCTTCGGCCGCAAGCTGCCGGACGCCCCGGCGAACCTCACCGATGGCGGCGTCGCCAACACCAACATCATCTTCCATGCCGGCAAGCTGCTGGCGCTGGAGGAGGCGCATCTGCCGACCGAGATCGAGCCGGGCACGCTCGCAACCCGCGGCTACCACAACTACCAGGGCCGCGTCGCCGGCAGTTTTACGGCGCATCCGAAAGTCGATCCCGTCACTGGCGAGATGCTGTTCTTCGGCTACAACGCCGCGGGGCCGCTGACCCCTGCCCTTTCCTTCGGATCGATCGATGCCTCCGGCAAGGCGACGCGCTTCGAACGGTTCGAGGCGCCCTATGCCAGCATGGTGCACGACTTCATCGTCACCGCGAACCATGTGCTGTTTCCGATCCTCCCCATCGCCGGCAGCATGGAGCGCGCGATGAGCGGACGGCCGCCCTATGCCTGGGAGCCGGACAAGGGCGCCTATGTCGGCGTGATGAAGCGCAAGGGAACGGCCAAGGACATCGTCTGGTTCCGCGCTGAAGCCTGCTACGTCTTTCACGTCATGAATGCGTGGGAGGACGGCAACCGCATCATCGCCGACGTCATGCAGTTCGAGGAAGCGCCGCTGTTTCCGCATCCCGACGGCCGACCGACCGATCCGGAGAAATCGCGCGCCCGCCACTGCCGCTGGACGTTCGATCTCGCGGGCAATACCGACCGCTTCCAGCAGACTTATCTGGACGATCTCACCGGTGAATTCCCCCGCATCGACGATCGCCGCGCCGGGCTGAAGAGCCATCACGGCTGGTACGCCTGCGCCAATCCGAGGCTGCCGATGTTCGGTGCACTCTCCGGCGTCGTCCATGTCGACGGCAGCGGCAGGCGGCTCGGCCATTATCTGCTTCCGGCCGGCGACACCATCTCCGAGCCGGTCTTCGTCGAACGGTCGAAGGATGCGTCCGAAGGCGACGGCTGGTTGCTCGCGGTGGTCTGGCGCGCGCGGGAAAACCGCAGCGACCTCGCCGTGTTCGACGCCACCGATGTCGAGGTCGGCCCTGTCGCGCTGGTGCAGCTCGGCCACCGCGTGCCGGACGGCTTTCACGGCAATTGGGTGGGGGCGGCGTAGCCTCCTCTCGTCATTCCGGGGCGCGACGAAGGCGCGAGCTACGATGCGCAATTGCGCATCGTAGCTCGACGCTTCGCGTCGCCCCGGAATGACAAGCGTAGATGTGTCACACCAGAGAGGCCTCCCATGCACATGCCCTCAATCACCGCCAACGCCCTTGCCGTCCTCGCCCTGATTTGCGCCGCGCTCGCATTCCAGATGATCCGGCGGCGGCGGAGCAGCCAGGCCACCTTCAGCTGCGGCGTCTTGCTACCCGTCGGCCTCTTGATCGCCTGCGCGCTGCCGCTGCTGCCCTGGGCGGAATTCGTCGATGAGATTTCCGAGCAAGCCATTGCAGCAATTCATCTTTTAGAAGTCACCTACGTTATTTTGACACTGTAAAGATTTCGCTTGACCCGGCCCACGGCTTGAAGTACGTATCTTTACACTGTAAAGATTTGCCTGACCGAGGCGGCCCATGACGATTTTCCTGATCCTTGCCCCCTACGGCGCCTACACCTTCCTGATGCTCGTGACCTCGGCCACGATCAGCGTGTTCGCAGCCTCCGCGATCTGCCTCGCCACCATCGCGATCGACGTCGCACGCGGCCGCTCGGTGAAGATCCTGACCGCCGGCTCGGCGATCGTTTTCGCCGCAATCGGCCTCTACCTCGCACTGCTCGATCCGAGGCTCAGCACGCTCGGCGTCAAGCTGTCGGTCGATATCGGCATCTTCATCCTGTCGCTCGGCTCGATGCTGGTCCGGCGGCCCTTCACGCTGCAATATGCACTTGAATCCGTGCCGGCCGAGACCGCGGCGATGCCCGGCTTCCTCACTGCGAACTACATCATCACCGGCGCCTGGACCGCGGCCGCGCTGCTGATGACGGCGGCGAATGTCGTGCTGCTCTATGTCCCGGGCTTGCCGCTCTGGTCGAGCCTCGCGGTCGCCTTCGCCGCCCGCAACAGCGCGATCTATTTCACAAAGTGGTATCCCGAATATCGCCGGATCAAATATGCTGCGCCGGCCGCCGCCCTGCCCCACTCTCATTGACGACAGGACAGACGATGAAAGACGTATTCCGCCGGCTCGCCTCCGACTTCCTCTCCACCATCGTCTTCCTGGTGATCTATCTGGCGACCGACAACGTCATCCTCGCAACGGTCGTCGCCATCCTCGGCGCCATCGGCCAGGTGGTGTGGTCGCGGATCAAGGGCCAGACGCTCGGCTACATGACCTGGGCGAGCCTCGGCCTCGTCATCGTGCTCGGCGGTGCGACGCTCCTCACCCACGACCCGCGCTTCGTGCTGGCAAAGCCGGCGATCGGACATGTCGCGATCGGCTGCATCATGCTCAAGCGCGGCTGGATGTTGCGATATCTGCCCCCGATCGTGACCGAGACCATTCCTGAATACGTCACCCTCGCCGGCTACGCCTGGGCCGCGCTGATGTTCGTGCTCGCCGCAGGGACCGTCGCCGTCGCCATGACGGGGGACATGAAGCTGTGGGCCTTCTATATTTCGGTGGTTCTGATCGGCGCGAAGATCGCGGCGTTCGCGATCCAGTACGTTGCCTTCCGCCTCCTCGTCGGTAGCCGCATACGTGCTGCCGCGCGCGCCTGAACTCCCGACGCCTTGTCCACACGCGAACCGCTTTCCCCTTCGCGCGAAAACGCCAATTTTTGCCGCGGCAAAGAGAGCGTTAGTCACGCCACGCGAGTTGGGCTATAGGCGTCCCTGGCCGGCCTTGCGGATTGGCGCAGGCCGCCGGGAAAAAATTGGGAGACGGAAATGGCCGTGGACGGCAACTGGAATCTGACCATGACGACCCCGATGGGCGAGCGCCAGGCGACGCTGACCCTGTTGAGCTCCGGCGGTACGCTGACGGGCACGCAGGGCGCCGATGGCAATTCCACCGAGATCTTCGACGGCACCATCAGCGGCGACGCCGTCAACTGGAAGGTCTCGATCACCAATCCGATGCCGTTGACGCTCGAGTTCATCGGAACGGTCTCCGGCGACAGCATGAGCGGCGAGATGGGCATCGGCCCGATGGGCAGCTTTCCGTTCACGGGCACCAAGGCCTGAACGGCTGTTCGAACAGATCATGCGCGCTCTCCGACTCATCGCGGCGACGATCCTGTGTGTCGCGACGCCGGCGACAGGGCGTGCGGACGACACCGAACCGGCGTGGCGCGCAAGCGCGCTCGCCCTGATGCCGGCAGGCTACGTGGCGGGCGCGGCATATCGGACCGACGGTTCGACCGGCTACCTCGCCGTCTATCCGGCGACGTCGAACGATCCGAAGACGCCCACAAGCGTGTTCGCCGCACGGCAGGCTCTCGTGGTCACGCTGACGCCGGATACGACACGCGCGGTATCAGCGGAGTTGAAGCCGCGCACCGAGCCCGATCCGGACAACGACGACACCGATTTCGCCAAGCTGCACGCCGACCTTGCCGGCAAGCGCGCAACGCTGCCTGAGGGCACCGAACCTTGCGATCTCGGCGCTTGGTCCATCGACAAGGATCCGAACGGACTCAACGTGCGCGCCAAGCCATCGGCAAAGGCGCGCGTGCTTGGCACGCTGCCGCCGCCCTACCGGCTGAAGTTGGGCGGCAGCGAGAACACGCCCGACGGCGGCTGGCTCACCGAATTCCGCATCATCGGTTTCAGGGACGGCTGGTTCCTGATCGAAGGTGCCAAACCGCCGGGCAAGGACTACGAGGACGAGAAGAGATATCCGCGCAATGCGCCGAAGCCCTATGCCGGGCGCGGCTGGGTCGCGTCCAACAAGATCGGCGCGACCTATGCCAATGGCGGCACGCGCATGGGCGGGCTGTTTCAGGCGCCCTTCGTGGATGCCAAATGGATGCCGGCGCAACGCGAGCTCGGCGGCGCGATCGACACCGATGGCGGCCCGAAGCGCATCTTTGCCTGTAGTGGCCTCTGGGGCCTCGTCGAGAGCCAGGACGGCGTGCGCGGCTGGTGGCGCGCGCTGTGCTCCAACCAGGTCACGAATTGCAGTTAGGCGGGTTGAGGCTTCGCCGATACCTCACTTCGTCATACGCGGGCTTGACCCGCGTATCCATCTTCCTTGAAGAGCGATGGATGGCCGGGTCAAGCCCGGCCATGACATCTCAGCCCAAATTCAATTCCTTGAAGAAGTCGTTGCCCTTGTCGTCGATGATGATGAACGCGGGGAAGTCGACGACTTCGATGCGCCAGATCGCTTCCATGCCGAGCTCGGGATATTCGAGCACCTCGACCTTCTTGATGCAGTGCTCGGCGAGGTTTGCCGCCGCACCGCCGATCGAGCCGAGATAGAAGCCGCCATACTTCTTGCAGGCCTCGCGCACGGCCGGCGCGCGGTTGCCTTTGGCCACCATCACCATCGAGCCGCCGGCGGCCTGGAACTGGTCGACGAAGGAATCCATGCGGCCCGCGGTGGTCGGACCGAACGCGCCGGAGGCGTAGCCCTCGGGCGTCTTGGCGGGGCCGGCGTAATAGACCGGATGGTTCTTGAAATAGTCGGGCAGCGGCTCGCCCTTCTCCAGCCGCTCGCGCAGCTTGGCATGCGCGGAATCGCGCGCGACGATCATGGTGCCGGTCATCGAGACCCGCGTCTTGATCGGATTTTTCGAGAAGGTCGCCAGAATGTCCTTCATCGGCTGGTTGAGGTCGATCTTGACGACCTCGCCGCCGAGCGACTGCTCGACCTGCGGCAGATACTGCGCCGGGTTGTGCTCGAGCTCCTCGAGATAGACGCCGTCCTTGGTGATCTTGCCGAGCACCTGGCGATCGGCCGAGCAGGACACGCCGAGCCCGATCGGCAGCGAGGCGCCGTGGCGCGGCATGCGGATCACGCGCACGTCGTGGCAGAAATATTTTCCGCCGAACTGCGCGCCGACGCCGAGTGACTGCGTCATCTTGTGGATTTCCTGCTCCATCTCGACGTCGCGGAAGGCGTTGCCGTCGGGCGAGCCGTGGGTCGGCAGCGCGTCGAGATAGCGCGCCGAGGCCAGCTTCACCGTCTTCATGCAGAGCTCGGCCGAGGTGCCGCCGATCACGATGGCGAGGTGATAGGGCGGGCACGCCGCGGTGCCCAGCGTGAGGATTTTTTCCTTCAGGAAAGCCAGCAGCCGGTCCCTGGTCAGCACCGAGGGCGTGGCCTGAAACAGAAAGCTCTTGTTGGCGGAGCCGCCGCCCTTCGCCATGAACATGAACTTGTAGGCGTCATCGCCCTCGGCGTAGATCTCGCACTGCGCCGGCATGTTATTGGCGGTGTTCTTCTCCTCGTACATCGACAAGGGTGCGACCTGCGAGTAGCGCAGATTGCGGCGCAGATACGCATCGCGCGCGCCTTCCGACAGCGCCGCCTCGTCGTCACCGTCGGTGATGACGTTGCAGCCCTTCTTGCCCATGATGATCGCGGTGCCGGTGTCCTGGCACATCGGCAGCACGCCGCCGGCGGCGATGTTGGCGTTCTTCAAAAAGTCCAGCGCGACGAACTTGTCGTTCGGGCTGGCCTCGCCATCCTCCAGGATCGCGCGCAACTGCTTCAGGTGCCCCGGCCGCAGGTAATGGTTGATGTCGCCAAAGGCCGCCTCCGACAGCGCCCGCAGCGCCTCGCGCGATACCACCAGCATGTCTTTCCCCAAAACCTTCTCGACCCGGACGCCCTCGGCCGTGATCTTCTTGTAGGGCGTCTCGTCCTTGCCGAGCGGGAACAGCGGGGTGTGCTTGTAGGGCGGAACGGGCTTGGACGGGTCGGGAAAGGCGGTGGGAGCGTTCATGGTCTGGTCTCGGATTGGGGTCGCAGGGCGCGCGCCAAAGGCGCCGAAGATAGAACTCTTCTAAGCCCTTTTCCCACAAATGGAAGGTTCTCGCCTGCCCACAATTGGGGATGCGGCCCTGCCGCCTGGTGCGGTCTCCAAGTGTCCCGATGAAGCACCGGGAACGCTATCGCCACCTCTGATTTTGCGATTTTATGTCCGCAATCGACCTGGTGAAAAGGGGGGAATCCGAAATGTCAGAAATTACAACGCCGGCGGTGAAGTTTAGCGAAAAGATCACCGGCTCCGTCATCAAGGGTTGGCAGGTCGGGGGATATGCGCTTGCCTTGCTCGTTCTCGCGGCGGCGACCTTGGTGATGGCGTGTCTCTTGGCTCTTTCCGGACACGAGCAGCCCGCAATTGCGTTTCTCTTGCTGGGTTCGGCCGTCATCGTGTTTGTGGGGTACAACTTCTATGTGAAGGCCATTGTCCCGGCAAAGATGGCCACTGAACGTCTGGAACAGAACGGCGCCTTGGTGGACACCGTCCAAGAGCTGGCGATCCTCCTGACCGACATCATCTCCCAACTGAACGACTATGCCCTCTTGAACACGGAAGCGATCGTTTCAACGGTCGAAGGCGTGAAGGAACGAATCGCCAGGTTGCCAGGCGGCAGCCTGCTGGTTGGTTCAAGCTACTTTGCAAAGGGAGAGAACCTGGCAAAGGGCGTCCGCCAGGTCGCGGCAAGTTCGCGCGGCGTCGTCGCGGACGTTCGCGATTCCATCACCAAGGCCGACGTGTCGCGGATTGGCAGGCATCTGGAGGATTTGAAGCAGCTGAAGCAAACAATAGAAAAGGAGCTTCTCAGCGCCCAGGGCGCTTAAACAGCACAACCCTTCGCAATAGGCCTGATCGAAGGTCTTGCATGGCCTCGGCGTACAGGCTTTTATGCGCCCTCCAAGGGGCTTTTCATCATGATTTTGAAACCGAACGTCCGCGGCGCGCTCCTGCTTGCCGCCGCCATCACCGGCCTTGTCACCCTCGTCTCGCCTGCGCGCGCGGACCAGTGCGACGACATCGCAAAGCAGCTCGCGAGCGGCGTCGACAGACTGAAGGTCAACTTCAAGGCCGCCAATATCATCTACCTGACGCACCCGGCAGCGAAGGAGCTTTCGCTCGGCTGCCGCGCGCAGGGACAGAACTATTCCAACGAGCTCTATGCCAAGGGCGACCGCAAGCCGACGCCGCAGTTCTATGACCTGGTCGGGTCCGCGGCGGCGATCATCTTCACGGTGCCGAAGGACGACACCACGAAAGGCGCGACCCGCTGCCTGAAGCGCATGGGCCTGCTCCGCGGCGACAAGGTGTCGATGCGCTTCAAGCGCCTCAACATGGAGTGCTCGCGCACCAAGACGGAAGCGTCGATCGCGATCACGCGGCCGAAGGACGAGTAGGCGCTCATACGTCTCGCTATTGCCGCGGGCGCAGTGCACACGTGTCGCTGCGCAGCCGGCCACGTACTCCGTTATTGCGAGGAGAGGTCTCGCCGTCTCTCTGACATGGCACGACGAGGCACAGAAGAGCCCATCCCACCGCACCATATCCCTCGCATTTTACCGATTGCCTTGACGGAAGTTTCGCTCCTCGCAGGCCAGTGTGGATTGTTTCCATCTGTGAGGATTTGTGGATGAGTGTTTCCACCGTTGCACCGCCGCCGATCGCGATCGTGGTCCCGAGCTACGACACGACCAAGCAGCAGGACGACCAGGCCAAGACCAGGGACAGCGACCCGACCCACCAGCCGACGCCGCCCGCGCCGCTGCCGCCGGGCCAGGGCACGCGGATCGATCAGCTCGCCTGATCAAATCTCCCAAAGATGAAGCGCCCGATCCGGTCGATCGGGCCTTTCGCGCGTCCGGTCGCATCTTCGCCGGATAGCGGGCCCAATATCGTGCGCGGTTGATCCGGGACCTGCGCATGATCGCAAGACTGCTGTTGCAGAACACGATCGTTACCGTCGCGATGGGCGGACTGCTGTTCGCGTGCGCCGGGACGCTGCATTGGCCTTCCGCCTGGATATTCCTGATCACCTCCGCCCTGCTCGGCCCGCTCTGCGGCTGGTGGCTCTATCGGGTCGATCCGGCGCTGCTCGCCGAACGTCTGCGGCCAGTCCTGCAAAAGGACCAGCCGGCCGCCGACAAGGTGTTCATGGCCGTGTTCGTCGTGGCGATACTGGCCTGGCTGGCGCTGATGGGCCTCGACCGGCGCCATCTGGCCTCCGACATGCCGGTCGCGTTCCAGGCACTTGGCTTCGTGCTGTTTCTGCTCTCGACGCTGTTCACGATGTGGGTGTTCCGCGAGAACTCGTTCGCCGCACCGGTGGTGAAGCTGCAAGCCGAGCGCTCGCAGCACGTGATCTCGATCGGGCCGTACGCCCATGTGCGCCATCCCATGTACAGCGGCTTGATCCTGTTCTTCGCCGGCGTGCCGCTGCTGCTGGGCTCATGGTGGGGACTGGCGATGACGCCTGTCTTCCTCGTCCTGCTCGCGGTCCGCATCGACATCGAAGAGCGCGCGCTGAGGGAGGGCCTGCCGGGCTACATCGATTATGCGGCACGGGTGCGCTATCGCCTGCTGCCGGGCCTGTGGTGAGCGCGCATCACTACCCATCGAGTTCGCGGTAGCGGCGGAAGATGCCCTGCTCGTTGAAGGGAATGCGGCGCGGGCTGTCGAGATAGGCCTTGATGTTCGGCCGCGCGGCGACGCGGTCGTGCAGCCCGACGAGGCCCGGGATGTCTGCCTCGAAAGCCTTCATGCGCTTGGGAAAGGCATAGCGCAGACCGTCGACGATCTGGAACAGCGAGAGATCGACATAGGTCAGCCTGCGGCCGGTGATATGGGCTCCGCCATTGTCGGCGAGAAGCTGCTCGAAATAGCCGAGATATTTCGGCACGCGCGCGCTCCAGAAATCGGCCGTGCGCTTCTTCGCCGGCGGCTTCTGGTCTTCGTAATAGAGCGAGGGGCCGAGCGGATGATGGGTGTCGTGGATCTCGACCACGAGGTCGGTGATGGTGAGCTGAAGCTGATGCACCCAGAGTTTTCCGGCCTCCATCTTCGGCGCGAGCCCGTGGCGGGCGCCGAGATAGAGCAGGATGTTCGCGGTCTGGCCGATGACGAGCTTGCCGGCCTTGAGGAACGGCGGCGCAAAGGGCGGCGTACCGCCATGCGCATCCATCATCTTCATCATCGCACTGGTGCCGCGCGGTCCCCGTGCCACGTCGACATAGGCTGCCCCCGCTTCCTCCAGCGCCAGCCGCACATATTCGCCGCGGCCCTGGATCTCGGGCCAGTAGTAGAGCTCGTATTTCATGGAAACAGTCCGTGATTGCGTTGCGGCGAGTGTAGCACGCAACCACGGACGCCATGACGGTGGACGGTGCTCCGCGCCTCAATTCGCCGCGAAGCAATACAGCAGCCCGTCGCCACCCGTGCTCTTCAAGTCGGCCTGCGAGCAGCCGCCATCGGGACCGCGCGAGGGGTGCGAGCTGTTCCACGATTTCGACGGCTCGTCGTCACGCAGGCCCCGCCGGTCGGCATGGCCGACCACCGCAGCACCTTGCGTGCTCGACGACCAGTTCTTGCAGGTCTTGTCGTCGCCGGCGGCGAAGGCGGTGCCGTCGGGTTGCGTCCCCGTGAGGATGTCGTGCCGGTTCGGCGTATCGCCGGCTCCGTTGGTGACCTCGCCCTTTTCGCTGAGCGCCGTCTGCTTGGTCAGGTTGTTGGCGGGGCCATGCAGCTCGGCAACGTCCTTGGCGATGACCGCGCCCTTCGAATTCTGCCACGGCCCCTTGCCGATGCGGTCGCGCGCGTTGACGGCCGGCTTGCCGTCGGCGGTCTGGGTCGAGAGATAGGCGCGCCAGGTTCTGGCGCCGGCACCGGCCGATTGCGCGAGCTTCTGGCAGTGCGCATCGGCCCCTTCCAGGCCGCCGAGATCGGCACCTTTGCCCGGCCCGCTCGAGGTCACAAAGAAGGTCATATCGGCTGACTGCGCCAGCACCGATGGACTTGCGAACACCGCGAGCGCGGCGCCTGCTGGCACGATGACCCTGGCAAAAATGTTCATCCTATCCTCCCGATTGGTCCTGCGATTGCTCCTGGCTGGCCCGCTTTGACCCTCTGACACGAACCCGTCACGACGGACATTATTCCGGATTCCGGCGGCCGCCCACCGCACGCGCGTCACCTCGCGCGGCGGCGCGGGACCGGCCGCCCCCGAAGGCCGTGTCGATTAATTGCTTCCCGAGACCGTAGCGCCGGGCGAGCATACCAACGTGGGCCGATCCTCAAGCGATCGCCCAGGGGAGGACGCGGGAGTCTGTAGCGGAACCGTTCAGGGCGGTATCCGCGATCACATCGGGGCTGCCGCCGGGCGCGGCGTGAGGGGAGATCGTCATGCACTGGAACACCGTCCGCCCAATCGCGGCAATTGCCGGCTATGCGGCACTTTGCTGCCTTGCCATCGGTCCGGACTGCGCCTCGGCCGCGGAATTGCTCAAAGCCAGGCTTGCGCAAAACCTCGGACCGATCTCCGGCCTTGCGATCGTCGCCAAATCGAAGGGGATTTTCGAAAAGAACGGACTGGACATCACGGTCTCGAACTTCACGTCCGGCAAGCAGTGCCTGGACACGGTGATCGGGGGCGGCGCCGACATCGCGACGACGGCGGAGGCGCCGGTCACCGCTTCAGCGATGGCAAACCAGCCCATCGCCTTCGTCGCCGGCATGGAATATTCCGACCTCAAGACGGTCGTCGCCGCCAAGGCCGGCGTCAAGACCAAGGCCGATCTTCGCGGCAAGCGAATCGGATTCACGGCCGGCACCGGCAGCGAGGTCTACACGGCGACTTTGCTGAAGTCGGCGGGATTGACTGCCAAGGATGTCACCCTCGTCAATCTGCGGCCGCAGGAGATGCTGCCGGCACTTGCGGCAGGAAGCATCGACGCGATCGACACTTGGGAACCCCACATCGCCAACGCCAAGAAGGCCCTGGGCGAAGCCGTCGCTCAGCTCGATACAACGGGCACTTACTCGGAAACGTTCAACATCGTCGTCATGAGGCCCTATCTGGATGCCAACCCTGCGCTGGTTGAGAAGTTCATCGCCGCGCTGATCGATGCCGAGGTCTGGATGAAGGCGCACCCGGATGAAGCGATCACGGTCGTGGCGGACGCGGTCGGCATGAAGCGGGACGAACTCGCCCCCATCTGGGCCGACTATGTTTACCGGGTGCGCCTCGACGACCGGCTGATCGAGATTCTCAAGACCCACTCCGCATGGCGCCTCGAGAGCGGCAACCATCCCCCGGGAGCGGCGATGCCCGACTTCAGCAAAGTCGTCGTCACCGAGCCGCTGAAGAAGGTCGACCCCTCACGCGTCACCCTCACGTGGAAATAGGCCCCCGCACAGCCATGCCAGACGGCACTTCAGCGCGACGAGAGATTGCTCTCCGCACTGGCGGTCGCGGTCGGCGGCCGGATTCAGCGCGTCTCCGCCGCCTCAATATTCTGGTCGGGGCGCTTTCGCTTCCCCTGTTCGTCGGCATCTGGGAACTGGTCTCCCGTTCCGGGGCCGTCAACATGGTGCTGTTTCCGCCGCCGACGGTGGTTGCTGCGGCCGTCCTTGAGTGGATACGCAGCGGACAGTTCCTTGGCGATCTGCTGGCCAGCCTCTTTCGCGTCACCACGGGGTTCATCGTGGGCGGCGTGCTCGGCATCCTGCTCGGTATCCTCACCGGCCAATTCCCCGTCGTTTCGAGCTTGCTGTCGCCGCTATTCCATATCCTGCGGCCAATTCCGCCGATTGCTTTCGTGCCGATCGTCATCCTCTGGTTCGGCCTGTCGGAGGCGGGAAAGCTGTTCCTCGTCGTATGGGGCGTGTTCTTCACGGTTTGGCTTGCGACCCACATCGGCGTGCAGAAGGTCGACCGCGGCCTGATTCGGGCGGCGCTGATGCTCGGCACGCCCCGGCGGCAGATGCTCCAGGAGATCGTACTGCTGGGCGCGCTTCCCTACATCGTGGTCGGATTGCGCACCGCCGTCAGCATCTCCTTTTACACGCTTGTCGCCGCCGAACTTGCCGGCGCGTTCGCCGGCATTGTCTACAGGATCGAGATTGCGCAGCAGAATTTGCAAACGGGCCAGGTCATGGGCGGGCTCGCGGCGCTCGGGTTGATTTCGTTCATTGCCGACCGGCTGTTTTCGGCTCTTGCGGAACGTACTGTCTGGTGGCGTTGATGTCGGGACCTCGATCGATCATGAAACTGGCTCTGGCAAGTTCGCCAGCCTCCGTCGAGGAGGAGCGGAAACAACCGGCCATTCAGGTCTCGAACCTGAGCATCGTTTTTGACACCAACCGCGGGCAGACCATCGCGGTGGATCGCGTTTCCTTCGACGTGGCGCCTGGCGAGTTCGTTTGCATCGTCGGGCCCTCCGGCTGCGGCAAGTCGACGGTGCTCAATACGATCGCCGGACTGGAAGTGCCGTTTGAAGGCGACATCCTGGTCGAGGGCTCGCCTGTCTACAGCCCGCGACCCGATGTCGGCATGGTGTTCCAGCAGCCGCATCTTTTCCCCTGGAAGTCCGTCCGCAGGAACATCGCCCACGGCCCCAGGATGCTCGGGAAGTCCACGACGCAAGCCAATGCCATCGCCGACGATCTGATCGCGATGGTCGGCCTCAAGCGTTTCGCCGACGCCTATCCGAACACGCTGTCGGGCGGCATGCAGCAGCGCGTGGCGATCGCGCGAGCGTTGGCCAATCAGCCCCGGGTGCTGCTGATGGACGAGCCCTTCGGGGCCCTCGACGCACAGACCCGGGCGGTGATGCAAGACAATCTGCTGGAGCTGCGCGACCGGATCAAGGCGACAATCGTGTTCGTCACGCATGACATCGATGAAGCCATCGTGCTGGCCGACCGCGTTCTCATCATGAGCGCGGGACCCGGCCGCATCCTGCGCGAAGTCATGGTCAAGCTGCCGCGCCCGCGGTCGAGCACCATCATGGTCGAGCCAACTTATCTTTCCCTCAAGAAGGATTGTCTCGACGTCATCCGCGCAGAAGGGTTGCGGGCGTTCAATCAGTCGGACGCGAGCTGATCGCCAAGAAACTCGCAGCCTGAACTCGCAGATCGGGAAGCGCACCACAACGCGCTGGCATGGTTCTTGAATGATCGACGCTGGGCCTCACAGCGGAGCCGGCGATGCACAGGGCGAACAGCGCGATAGCGGCAGGTGTGATGCTGGCCGAGTCGGATAATCTCGTCAGGCCGCTGCCCGGCTTGCTTGACGGTCTCAACCGGGCTGATTGCAATCGCTTGCGTGCGATCGGACGCGAGAAGGCCCTGGAAGCCGGCCAACTGGTTTGGTCCCAGGGCGACGCACAGGCCGGGATCTACCTGATCAGCGAGGGGCGCATACGCAGCTACTATGCGGCCCCGTCGGGGCGCGAGGTCACGCTCGCCTACTGGTTTCCCGGCAACTTCGTCGGCGGCCCCGATATATTCGGAACAGGCCCGCACATGTGGACATCGGTTGCGGCCGAACGCAGCCGGTTGACGTTCATGCCCGGACCGGCGCTGCGGCGGCTTGCGCTGGAATCGCCGGCGATCGCCGTCGCCTTGCTGGATGCCCTGGCCTTCAAGGCGCGGTGCTATTCGGCGATGGCCCAGATGCTCGGGACGCGCTCGGTGACCGAGCGGCTGCATAGCCTGCTGATCTTCCTGTCGCACGTCTACGGCGTGAAGCGCGACGGCGAGATCGTCGTCGGCATGCCGTTTACCCACGGCGATCTCGCCAATCTCATCGGATCCACCCGCCAATGGGTGACAGTGCAGCTCGCGCGGCTCCAGGAGGAAGGCGTGATCAGGTACGACAGATCCGTGATTTCGATCCTGGATCTTTCGACGCTTGGGCAGGAGGCGGAATAATATCCGCCTTTCAGCCGCCAGACTTCAATTCGAACGCCGCTCGGCCTGCACTGGCCTCGAACCGCCGCGCCAGTCCGATCAGCGCGCGATCATGCCAGGCCGGCGCCAGCAGGGTCACGCCCATCGGCATGCCGTTCGGCAATGTCGCGTTCGGAACCGCCACGCCGCAGAGATCGAGCAGATTGGCAAAGTACGAGTAGTAGCCGAGGCGATTGTTGAGGGTGACCGGATCGCGATCCATCTCCTCCAGCGTGAACGGCCGCGGTGCGGTCGGGACCACCAGCGCATCGATCCCCGCAAAGATCGCTTCGGCATTGCGGCGAAGCCGGTGCAACAGGTGAATGGCACCAAACGTGTCGATCGCCGAATAGCCGGCGGCTGAGCCCAGCACGGTCCTCGTGACATCAAGCAGGGAGCCGGAATCGATGTCCAAAAGCGAAGCGATGGCCGAGTGCCGCTCCGCCACCCAGGGTCCGCTGAACATCAACTCCCCGGCCTGGCGGAACGGGGCGAAGTCCACCTCAATCGCCGTTCCTCCGATCTGCGTGAAACGCTCGCAGGCGCGCTCATAGAGCTCACCGCATTCCGGCATGCCGAAGCATTCGAGATCGGCGGGCGCAATGCGGCCGAACCGGAACGATGGCACCGCCCCACCGGCGAATGAAACCGCCCTGGGCACGCGGCTGTAGGGATCTTCGAAATCGAACCCTTCGATAATGTCGAGGATCGCCTCGCCATCGCTGACGGTATTGCAGAACACCGAAACGCAATCGATCGTCGGGCAATTCGGCACCAGCCCGCGTGATGACACCAGCCCAACGGTCGGCTTGATCCCGACGATGTTGTTGAAGCCGGCAGGTATGCGGCCGGACCCGCCGGTATCGGTGCCGAGCGCGAACGCGACGTGCCCGGCCGCCACGGCGACCGCGGACCCGGAACTGGAGCCGCCCGCAACATAGCGCGCATCGGCAACCGACGCGCAGGGGCCATAGGGCGAACGCGCGCCGGACAGGCCTGTGGCGAACTGATCGAGATTGGTCTTTCCGAGGCAAATTGCGCCGGCCGCGGTGAGGCGTTCGACGCTGTGCGCGGAATGCCAGGGCGTGTAGCTGAACGCCGGGCATGCGGCAGTGGTCGGCATTCCCTCGACATCGATATTGTCCTTCACGCCAAAGGGAATGCCGAGCAGCGGAAGATTTTCGCCTGTCCGGGCGCGCGCCACGAGCTTGCGGCAGGCTTCGAGCGCCTCCTCCCGCGGGCGGAGATAGATCCAGCAATTGCGGTCGCGCTCGGCCTCGATCCGGTCATACGCCGTTTCGATCGCCTCCAGCGGCAGGGACGAATTCCTGGCGATGGTTTCGTGATTTGTCCTGGGGCGCGCGACAGACTGACTCACCGAATATCTCCTTCTCCAACCGTCAGGAGCGAAATTGCGGGAGCTCTGCGCGGGCAACAAGCAATTAAGTGCTTCGCGCCAATGGCCGGCCGGATCAGGATATACGCGGCTTCAAAAGAAAAAGGCGCCGTGCCGGAGCACGACGCCCTTGTTGTTCAATTCGCTGGCGGTCAGTTGGTCTGCTGGATCGCCGACAATTCCCAGCCGCTGCCCGGCCGGCGCGCGAAGGTCCAGACTTCGGTGACCTCGCCCGGCTGCTCGCTGCCGGCGACGATCGCGCCGGTGTTGCGGTCGAGCGTCTTGTCGGTGAGCGCGAAACGCAGCGCCACCGTGGCATAGTCGGTCTCGCCTTCGCGCCAGGCTTCGGCGAGGTCGCCCTGCAACAGTTTCACGTTGGAAGTCCTGTTGACGACGTTGCGCGCGCGATTCTCGCCAAGGTCCTTCTCGAAATAGGAGACCATCTCCGGCGTCGCGAGCGTATGCAGCTTTGCCACGTCCTCGTTCGACCAAGCGGCCTGGATCTCGCCGAGCAGGCGCTCGAACGCCTCATAGTCGTCCGGCTTGATTTCGAGCGGCGCATTGTTGGCGCCGAAGCCGAAGCCGCCACCAAGACCGCTGCGATAGTTCGTCTGCGGCGCCGGACCGGCACCGGCATCAGCGTTGGCGTAGGCCGCCTGCGGCGTGTGGCGGCGCTGCCACCACGACATCGCCAGCCGCACCACGACCACCACGAGCACGATCTGGATGATCAGGCCGAGGATCGACGACAAGCCGCCGAGGCCGCCGAACAGGCCGCCGCCGAACAGCATGCCGAGCAGGCCTGCGCCGAGGAAGCCGGCCGCGAGGCCGCCCATGAAGCCGCCGGCGCGGCCAAACAGGCCGCCGCGCGCGGGCGTGGCTGCGGCCGAGTTCATGCCTGCGCCCGGCTGGGTGTAGGTGCGGTTGAACTGCGAGGTCGAGCCCGGCGCGGTCGTGGTCGACGGCGGGGCGGAGTAGGTCCGCGAGCCGCGCGAACCCGACGAGAAGCCGCCGCCGACGCGGGCGTCGGCGGACGAGATCGCCAGCGCAGTCGGCAGCGCGAGCGCCAGCACGACGGCAATCGTCTTGAAGAGACTGCGGCTACGTTGCGAGAAAGTCATGTTCGTTTCCCAAATCCCCGGCATGGGGACGTGCTCTTAAGATGGTCAGCCTTCCCGAAAAGGGAAGCCGGTTTCGGAACTTATGGCTGCGGCCCTCAGTCGCGGGGATGTGGCAAAAGCCCATATTTGGCGGAGGGTTGAGGCGCGACTGCGACGGAACCGTGGTCGCTGGTTACCGGCGCGTTTACGACGAGAATTCATCTTACAACTGTAACTTAAGGAATCGCCTGAGATCTGCCCGATGTCGTCCTGGCGAACGCCAGGAGAACTCAGGGGACCCATTACCCCAGAAAGCAATTTGGCAAAGACCGGGCATTCGGGATTGGCAGCGTGCGCAATCGATAGATCACGCCGTATGGGTCCTGGCGTTCGCCAGGACGACGACGGAGGTTGTCGCGCGTCCTTCGTTCAAACGCGCTCACCCCGCCTTGGCCATCGTCTCCTTCACCGCCGCCACGAGTTGGCTGAGCGTGAACGGTTTTGGCAGGAAGTCGAACTGCTGCCCTTCCGGCAGGCTCTTCTCGAAGGCGTCCTCGGCGTAGCCGGAGACGAAGATGAACCTGATTTCGGGGTTCTTCTCGCGCATCGCCTTCAGAAGCGTCGGGCCGTCCATCTCCGGCATCACGACGTCGGAGACGACGAGATCGATCCCGCCGCTCTGCTCCTCCAGCACCTCCATGGCCTCGACGCCGTTCTCGGCCTCGACCACGGTGTAGCCGCGCGAACGCAGGCCGCGTGCGTTGAGTGCGCGCAGGCCCTCTTCGTCCTCGACCAGGAGGATGGTGCCCTGTCCGGTGAGATCGGTGCGCGGCTTGGCTTCCGCCGCGGATGCGGCTTCCTTCGCGGCGCCATTGGGTGCGCCGGCCGCCGGCGCCGGCTGCTCGACCTGCGCTTCCTGCTCGGCATGGTGGCGCGGCAGGAAGATGTGGAACGAGGTGCCCTGCCCCGGCTCGGAATCGACGTAAATGAAGCCGCCGGTCTGCTTGACGATGCCGTAGACGGTGGAGAGCCCGAGACCGGTGCCCTTGCCCACTTCCTTGGTCGAGAAGAACGGCTCGAAAATCTTGTCGCGGATGTCGGCGGGAATGCCGGTGCCGGTGTCGGCGACCTCGATCCGCACATAGTCCGCGGCCGGCATGCCCTTGTAGGCGAGCTTGGCCGCCTCGTCCGCGGTGACGTTGGCGGTGCGGATGATCAGCTTGCCGCCGTCGGGCATCGCGTCGCGCGCGTTGACCGCGAGATTGACGATCACCTGCTCGAACTGGGAGACGTCGACCTTCACCGGCCACAGATCGCGGCCGTGGATGGTCTCCTGCTTGACCTTCTCGCCGATCAACCGCCGCAGCAGCATGGCGAGGTCGCTGAGCGCATCGCCGAGGTCGAGCACCTGCGGCCGCAGGGTCTGCCGCCGCGAGAACGCGAGCAACTGCCGCACCAGGGTCGCAGCGCGCGTCGCGTTCTGCTTGATCTGCATGATGTCCTGGAACGACGGATCGGTCGGCTTGTGCGCGTTCAGCAGGAAGTCGTTCGCCATCATGATGGCGGAGAGCACGTTGTTGAAGTCGTGGGCGATGCCGCCGGCGAGCTGGCCGACCGTCTCCATCTTCTGCGACTGGTTGATCTGGTTCTCCAGCGCGCGCCGCTCGGTGGTCTCGAGCATGTGGACGATCGCAGCTTCGGTGTCATGCTCGGCCTCGTCGACCGGCGTGACGAAGAATTGCCCCCAACGCTCCTTCGTACCCTCGAGCGCCACCTCGACCGGCGCGACGTCGGCGTGGCCTTCGGCGGCCTGGTTGATGGCCGCAATCAAAAGGTTCCGGTCGCGCGTATTGACCGCGCGGAAGATCGATTTGCTGGCGCTGTCGAGCCCGAGGGCCTGCCCGAGCTTGGCGTAGCGCGCGTTGGCGCGCACGACATTGCCGCCGCGATCGACGGTCGCAATCGCCATCGGCGTGTGGTCGAAGAAGCGCATGAAGCGCACTTCGGCGGCGCGGTCGGGATCGCTGCGCTCGTCGCGGGCGCGGCTGATCACCAGCGTGCGCGACGGTCCCGGCGCGCCGTCGGCGCCGAAGGCGAGCTTGTGATAGAGCCGCACCGGCATGGTCTTGCCGGTGCGCATGCGCAGGTCGATGTCAAAGACCTCCGTCTTCACCTCGCCCGGCACCGCCACGATCGCAGTCAGAAGCGAGGCGCCGTCGCCGGAGACGATGTCGGCGAGCTTGAGGCCGCCCGAGCCGATCTCGGCGAGGTCGTAGTCGAGCCAGTTCGCCAGCGTCGCGTTGACATAGGCGAGCTCGCCGGCAGGATTGACCGAGAAGAAGCCACAGGGCGCGTGATCGAGATATTCGATCGCGTGCTGGAGTTCCTGGAACACGTCCTCCTGACGCTCGCGGTCGCGGGTGATGTCGGCGATCGACCACACCGCATATTTCGCCTCGCGCTTGCCGGTGCCGAGCGGGCGCACCCGCATGCGCAGCCAGCGGCCCTGGCTGCCGTCATGGCCGGAGATGCGAACCTCTTCCTGCTGGCGTTTGCCCTCACGCGCGGCCTTCAGCAGGCGGAACACCGCCTCGGAGACGTCGGGATTGCCGATGAAGACGCGCTCGACCGGGCGCACATCCTGCGGGCCGGCGGCGCCGGTCAGGGTCAGATATGCGGCGTTGGAATAGACCACATGGCCGCGCGGATCGGTCACCGCGAGCCCGTCGAAGGCGTGGTCGGCGATGCGCCCCATCACGGGATCGTCCAGACTGCGGTCGACGAAGCGGATGATGCCGGCGGCAAACGCAAACAGGTTGAACAGGCCGACCATCGCCAGCACGGCCAGGATGCCGAGAATGTAGGGCTGCGCCTGCGCGCGCCCGAGCGTCATCAGACCGACGGCGACCGCGACGAGGCCGGCAGCCACGAGCAGCACCAGCGCAATGCTGCCCGAGCGCGGCGACGGCTCGTGCGCCGCAGCGGGTTCTCGCGTGAGGTCGTGGTCGGTCTCGGCGGTCATCTCAAGCTGGCGCAGCCTGTCGGCAGAGAATCAACGCGCTACGGGGCGCGCCGGGTCCTCCCTGCCTGAATCGGACCCGCAGGCGCAAGGGTGGCAGAGGCGAAACGTACGCTGATTCCCACATTACGGCCATTTCCGGTACTTTTCGGGTATTTTATCCTCACCCGGCGCCAAATCCGCGCTTCAGCCGCATGACGTAGCCGATGACTTCGGCCACCGCATGGTAGTGCTCCGTGGGGATTTCCTGGTCGATTTCGACGGTGGCGTAGAGCGCGCGGGCCAGCGGCACGTTCTCGACGATGGGGATGTCGTGCGCGCGCGCGATCTCCCGGATCTTGAAGGCGAGGTTGTCGACGCCCTTGGCGACGCAGATCGGTGCCTGCATGCCGCGCTCGTAGGACAGCGCGATCGAATAGTGGGTCGGGTTGGTGATGATCACGGAGGCCTTGGGAACCGCCGCCATCATGCGCTTCTTGGCGCGCTGCTGCCGCAACTGCCTGATCTTGCCCTTGATGTGCGGGTCGCCTTCGGACTGCTTGAACTCTTCCTTGATCTCCTGGAGCGACATCTTCTGCCGCTGGAACCAGCTCCGGTACTGGAAGAAGTAGTCGGCGATGGCGACGATCGCGAGCGCCGCGACCACCGCGCCGAGCAGATGGATGGTCATGCTGGTGGTGGCGCCAAGCAGGGCCGCCGGATCGAGCTTGACCATCGCCTCCATGCGGTGCCGTTCCGGCCACAGGATCATGGTCATGACCACGCTGAGCGCGATCAGCTTGCCGATGCCTTTGAGAAAATTCGCCGCCGCCTGCTTGCCGAAGATGCGCTTGAAGCCGGCGCCGGGCGAAATCTTGCTGAATTTGGGCTTCAGGGATTCGGCCGACCACACCAGCCGGTGCTGGAGCATGTTGCCGGCAATCGCCGCCAGCGCCAGCATCAGCAGGGGCACGCCGACGGCGGCGAGCACCGCGAATTCGATCTGCTGCATCAGCGCGAGCAGAGCCCGGGCGTCGGTCTTGATCATCCAGGAGTTGGCGAGCAGGTTGCGCATCGGCGTCATCAGCCCGCTGCCAACCGAGCCCGAGAAGGTCGAGACCACGAGCGTGCCGCCCGCGATCATGAACCAGGTGTTGATCTCCTGACTTTTGGCGACGTCACCGCGCTCAAGGGCGTCTTCGAGACGCTTTTGGGTCGGGTCTTCTGTTTGGCTCTCCGGATCGTTGTCTTCCGCCATCGAGCCCTCTTATTTCAACGGCATCATCTGGTGCATGACACCGATGAAGTAATCCAGAAATGTGCCCATCATCGCCGTGATGACGACGCCGAGCACCAGGAAGCCCGCGAAGATCGAGAGCGGCACGCCGACGAAATAGACCTGCATCTGCGGCATCAGCCGCGCCAGCACGCCGAGCCCGATGTTGAAGACGAGGCCGAACACCAGGAACGGTCCCGAAAGCTGCAAGCCGAGCAGGAACGCGGCCGAAAAGGCCCGGGTGGCGAGCGAGGCGACGTCGCCGCTGGACACGGTCTCGCCCGGCGAGAAGATCGAATAGCTGTCGTTCAGCGCGGCGATCACCAGGTGATGGCTGTCGGTCGCGAACAGCAGCGTGATCCCGAGCATGGTCAGGAAGTTGCCGACCAGCACGCCCTGCTGGCCCTGGGTCGGATCGACCGAGGTGACGAAACCCAGCCCCATCTGCTGCGCGATCACGGCACCGGCGACCTGGAGCGCCGACAGCGTCACGCGCGCGGTCGCGCCCAGCACGATGCCGATCGCGATCTCATGCAGCATCAGCACCAGCAGCGGGGCAATCGAGCCCATGTCGACGTGGTAGGCGTTGCGGTGCAAGGGCAGGATGATCAGCGTCAGCAGCAGCGCGATCGACAGCTTGATCCGCGTCGGGATGTTGGTTTCGCCCAGCCCCGGCAGCAGCATCACCATCGCGCCGACCCGGGCGAAGACGAGCATGAAGGCCGCGGCGAGCGCCGGCAGCAGCGAGACGTCGATGCGCATAATTCACGCATTGTGCCTCAGCCGCCGATGATTCGCGATGATATCCGCAGCATGTGGGAATGGAGTGCGTCGGCCATGAACGGCAGCGCCAGCAGCATTGTGGCAAAGATGGCCAGGATCTTCGGCACGTAGATCAGCGTCTGCTCCTGGATCTGCGTCAGCGCCTGGAACAGCGACACGATGACGCCGACGACCAGCCCCACCACCATCAGCGGCGACGACACGATCACGATGGTCCAGATCGCATCGCGCGCGACATCGAGGGTTTCAGGTCCGGTCATTGCAATTCTCGCTTTCAGTTACGTTCGTCATTCCGGGGCCCGCGAAGCGAGAACCCGGAATCTCGAGATTCTCAGGTGCGCAATTGCGCACCATAGTTCGGTGCTTCGCACCGCCCCGGAATGACAGCGCCCATCAGATCGGCATCTTCAAGATGTCTTCATAGGCCGCGATCACGCGGTCGCGGACCGAGACCAGCGTGGACACCGCGACGTCGGTGTCTGCGACCGCGGTCACCACATCCATCACATTGGCCTTGCCGGCGGCCATCGCCACGGTCTGCGCGTCCGACTTGCGGCCGGACTCCATGACGCTGCCGACCGCGTCTTTCAGCAGCGAAGCAAAGGACTGCGCGGGCGCCTCGCTGCCCTTGCCGGCGCCGCTGTTCTCCAGCACGCGGGCAAGGTTGGCATAGGCATTGGCTGCGATTGTCGGTGATGCCATGGCTTAAGGATCCTGTTCAGGACTTGAGGATATCGAGCGTGCGCTGGATCATCCGGCGCGTCGCGCTGATGATGTTGACGTTGGCCTCGTAGGACCGCTGCGCGTCGCGCATGTCGGTCATCTCGACCACCGAATTCACGTTGGGATATTTGACGTTGCCGCTGGCGTCCGCCGCCGGGTTGTTCGGCTCGTATTTGACGCGGAAGCTGGACTGGTCGGGCCGGATCTTGCCGAGGGTGACGACCTGCGCGTCGAGCGTGCGGTCGAGCGCGGACGAGAAGGTCGGCACCTTGCGGCGGTATGGATCGCCGCCGGCGGTCTGCGACGTCGAATCCGCGTTTGCGATGTTCTCCGAGATCACCCGCATGCGCCCGGCCTGCGCGCGCAGGCCGGAGGTCGCGATCGCCATAGAGCGGGCAAAGTCGCTGCTGTCATTCGCCATGATCTGTTTCCTTCAGCTCTAGCCCTTGCCGATCGCGGTCTTGAGCAGATGCAGGCTCTTCGAGTAGAGCGAGGTCGCCGCCGCATAATCCATCTGGTTGCTGGCGGACTTCATCATCTCTTCCTCGAGATTGACGGCATTGCCCGCGGGGCGGGTCTCGAAGCCCGCGTTCTTGTTCTGGTCGAAGTTCGAGGCCGCGCCGGATGGCGTCATGTGGGAGCCGCTGGTGCGGGTGAGCGCCAGGGGGCCCATCGAACCCGTGACGGCGCCGCTCTTGTCGAGCTTCGGCTCGACCAGGTCGCGTGGCCGGAAATTGGGCGTATCGGAATTGGAGACGTTCTCGGACAGGACGCGCTGGCGTTCCTGGTGCCACTGCATCTTGGTGCGAAGCGCCGACAGCACCGGGAGGTCGTTGATGGACATCGTTGCGGCTCCTTCCGCCCTCGGACCGTTGCCCGAAGCTAGGCAGAATTTGCCGCGTGTATGGTTAACAGGTGGTTAAGGCGGCTGCAGACGGATGTTTCCGATTGGGACATGCCCCGGCGCCCCCGTGATTCTACGCCCTCAAAAGTGGCATTAACCCAACCGTTTGGCGGCGCATTCGCGGGCCAAGAAGTCGTTTTGGATCGGGCGATTCATAGGTTATTAAGAGTTGGGGACGGCAAAACTTGCCGTGGGACATTAAGAGATCGCAGTTTGGGGCATCGCACGCCCGTGGTCGGCGCACCTGACCATGGGCATGAGAAAAGCGCCATTTGTCGGGGACAAGTATGCAAGGCAGCCCTATCACCTTCATCGTCGCGTTCATCGTCGTTCTGGCGTTGATCGGCGTCGCTGCATGGCTGGTTCGCCGATTCGCCACCAGCCGGCTCGGTGCCAACACCCAGCGTGGCAGGATGCCCCGGCTCGCCGTGATCGACGCCGCCGCCGTGGACGGCCGCCGGCGCCTGGTGCTGGTCCGGCGCGACAATGTCGAGCATCTCCTGATGATCGGTGGCCCCACCGACATCGTCGTCGAGCCGAACATCGTGCGCGCCGCGCCCGGCCGCGACCAGCTCCCGCAGCGTTCCAACGCCGCCGAACCGCCGCGTCTTGCGCCCATGCCGGACACCGGCGGCTGGGCCGACGAAGCGCCGCGGCCCGAACTGCTCGATCATCCCGAGCCGCAAATGCCGGAACCGCCGCCGCGGCCCGCGCGCCCGTCATTCGCCGACGAAGTGCGCCGGCCGGCGCCCGCTCTGGCCGAGCGCCGCAGCGATCCTCTCCCCGGCTTTACGCCCGAGCCGATCGCGCCGCCCCGCCCCGAGCGTGAACCGCGGCCGGAGCCGATGCCGCCGCGCGTCGCCCGCGGCGAACCGCCGCTGATGCCGCGTCCGCCACGTCAGAGCGAGCCGGTGAAGGTGCCGCCGGTGCGTGCCGAGCGCGCGGTCGCGCCGCCGCCGCCCCCGCCCGTGCCGCAGGCTCCGCCTGTGCC